>JABHGC010000297.1 GCA_018672285.1 Methylococcales bacterium | reverse complement strand
TTCATAAATGAGTAGCCTTGGCTGTTTGTTTGTGCTGTTTTGTCGCACTCATTATAACTAATGAGGCCAGGCATTCTCTTTTTTTTTTCGTTATTTATCAATAAAGACGCTTACTTTCAGACTTTTGCATCTACCTCGGAAACTTGTTTTTTTTCATCCATTTTTTTAACGACTGATTAAGTGAGTCCATTCTCATATGAGGCAATTCAGCTGGCTGATTTGGCCTGTTGGTAATTAACTCTCTCGGAAAAATATACTCATATTCTCCAGATAATGAACGCAACTGCTCAAGTAATTCTATCGCTACTGAGTTCAAAGGTACTTTATGAGCGCCTACAATGTGCCGACTTTTTCGGTTCTTCCTTCTATCTAATGGTATTGACCAAACACAACTATCGAAATCAACCTCGCACCACTTAGAGTCAATAATCATGCGAACACGTTGCCCACCAGTCGCAAGAATCAACCTAAGCGCATTGTGCATAAATGGACTCATACCCCCTGCATTCCAAAGCAATTTGATTTCACCCGTATTAAGCTCAACATCACGAACGCCAGTGCCACTCTCAATTGCCTTTGGCACATCCCTAGCCGGGTTACCTGCAAGACCAAACGTCACATTTTTTACCCTCAGCTCAATTGAGTTGTCGCACTTGATGCCCTCATTAAATGCAGCCATCAAATAACTTCTGACATGGTTTGCTTGAGCGCTTGAGCCTCTGGCAACGATACGCATAAGAACACTACGCAATTGCTGCAAGGTAACCTCTCTCGCTTTTTCACTTCTGCTGATGACTGGAAACACATCATGTTCAAACGCTGAGCGAATATTTTTTACTGACTCAGGAGGGCTACCTCTCTTCTCCAGCACCCAAAGATAATGCTCAAGCAACTCACCGAGCGAACCTTTTGCGGCATCGGCACGTTCTTGCGCTAAAGCGGCCTCCCGTTTAGCCTTCGCATCAAATTCATCGTTTTGAATCTTTACTTTTGGGTCAATTCCTCTGGCAATTAACCCACTAAGCTCATTGTATCGGTCACGAGCATCTCTCAACTGCATACAGGGGTAGTTACCCAACTTAATAGATGAACGCTTACCGCCAGAGTGGTACCGGATATAAAACTCAGCTTTATCACCACGAAACCTAATAGCAAAATTTCCCTGGCCTCTGGCGCTGGTTTCTCCAAAGTTTGAATCTTTGTGGCCTTTCTTGAGTTCATTCTTAATAAACAAATCGGTGATTAATGAAACCTTGGGCATGGTGATTCTCGTAAAAAACAGAATGACAGCTAAAACACTGCAACTCACACCCCCTGTTTTGGGGTATGTACTGGGGTATGTTTCTCCGTGGCTCTGAGAAAATCCAGAAAAACACGCACGAACACCCTAGAAATATTATAGGTTATTAATCAAGTAGATAGAAAGGAATTTCGGACTTTCACGAACAATCGAGAACACGCTAAAACAAAATAAATGCCCATTCGTAATCAGTAGGTCAGCCGTTCGATTCGGCTTATCGGCTCTTTATATTCAATCACCTTTTTTATTCAATACTGAAATTCTTTCAGCCAAAGAATGTGCAACATTATGCATTAAGATAGCCATCACCCTTGGCTCTTTTTTCATTAACCCTCTAAAATCATCTTTACGAATTTTCAACAACACAGAGTCCCCCATCGACATAGCTGATGCTGAACGAGTGTGATTAAGTAACACGCCCATCTCACCAAGCACCTCTCCTTGGAGTAATGCGCTAATACACCCTTTTTTTGACGTTAAAATATCGATCTGCCCGGAAACAACCACTAAAAAATAATTACAAAAATCCCCCTCGGAGAAAATTAATTTCCGGTCGCGATAGCGAATTAATTTACACACATCCAGGATTATTCGGCATTCTGACTCATCTAAACCGCGAAATAAGTATATTTTTTGCAGTACTTTAACCGCTTCAGCTTTAAATTCTTCTGACGGAACGTCACTCTCATTGGAAGACACCATGTTTTCTCAACACCCCTAAAAAACCACTCATAAAATGACTTAATTTATCATCTAAGCCAACAAAACCATGGAACTTAAGCATTTGATTAATATATAAAATGCTTAGAAAGCCCTGCTTTAAAAATGTTTTTTATCTTAAATATTAATACCTTATATAGATTTTATCTAAACATGCCTTTTTAGGCCAACCCCTCGTATATTATAGACCTCACGAAGCCATCTATCTTTGACTTAGTTCGATTATTTATTGACTACAGGATTTAGGTGTATATAATTCTCTTTGCCTGAAAGTACGTCTTATTTATGCTCAAATTTCCGATACTGTTGTTTGGTATCTCGTCCTTTTTATCATAAGTAATATGCAACACTTCCAAGCTCAACCGCCTGATTTACAGGCTTAAATATTTAGAATAGATAGGAATGAGAATATGTCTACAACGACTGGTACCGTTAAATGGTTCAACGAAGCAAAAGGCTTTGGGTTTATCGAACAAGAATCTGGCCCTGATGTTTTTGCTCACTTTAGCGCAATCTCAGGCTCAGGCTTTAAAACTTTGACTGAAGGTCAACGTGTTGAGTTCACCGTAACTCAAGGTCAAAAAGGCCCACAAGCTGAAAACATCGTTGCGCTTTAATTAGCAACTTTGTTTGACCAATAAAAAAGGGAAAAGACATTGTCTTTTCCCTTTTTTATTGGCATTTTTTTAACAAGTCACCAGAAATCAATCTAAACGCACAAACTCTACCCGTCTATTTCTTGCTCTCCCTTGGGCGGATACATTCTCTGCAATAGGTGAAGACTCTCCTTCCGACTGAACCCTAAACGATGCTCGCTCAACTCCATAAATAGCAACTAAGTAATCAACAACCGCTTGTGCTCGGCGAAAACCAAGCTCCGCATTGTAATCATCATTACCATCACTGTCAGTATGCCCAACAACATTAAACACAGCACCAGATAAATTTTCTGAAAATGCCTTACCAAACTCGTTAAGCAATGGTTTCGAATCATCTTTTAATTGAGAGGCATTCACTTCAAATAAAATATTTGCCGCAACTTTCAGTTTCGGCTTATCTGCGACAACACCTCCAACCCCACGAGAACCGTAGCCTCTCGTCGCACCAAAACCTCGAGTCTTCGCATATGTAGGCTTACTGAGTTGTTTCACAATGTCGGCTTGAGTAGAGGGAAAAGCAACCTCCTCGGCAGAAACAGAAACTACCTGCAAGAGCAATACTGCAGCAACAAAAATTTTCATAACTCATCCACCCCTTATTCACTACTGGTGCTGAAATTCAACACGATAGGTACAACCTTGGCACAAACCTTTCAGCCTTTTTTGTAAAACACTCAACGTTTCACCTTTTGTCCAAGGCACATTCATTACCACAGGCTTATCTTCAACAACACCTGCTAACCCTCTAGACTCCAGTATTTGCTGTAACTGTGTATTTTGCTGCTTCGCTTGAACCTTTAAACCTCGACTTCTAGACTGGCTTAACTCACGTGAAAGCTGCTCCAGATCAGGGTTTCTATGCTCTGATGCAATAAAAATAACCGATTCCCTTCCAACCGTCTCATCAAGATAAAAGGAGATACTACTGGAGGGGGAAAGTACTTGTTTATTGGCTGCGACAGGATTTTTCTGATGCTTATTATTTGACTGCATTGGATACAGAGAAAAAACGTCCCCTTTTCCATCCACCTGAAACACGTATACCCAAGCACGTTTACTCACTTGGAAGGCAATTTTATATGGGTCTTTTGACGTCAAGACACTTAAGTCACTGATCGACTTCAAATGACCAAGCCCATTAGCCCGGTACAAAACATCAAACTGGAAAGATAAAGGCTGAATTTCACTCAACAATCTCTTAGCAAGGTTTGACCACTCAGCTTCCAATGCGGCATACCCGCCAGCCGTAACACTTGCAGTATTGATCACCCTGCCACCTTGAACATCAATCACCCGAGCGTTCACAGTCACAGGTTCCCCTGCCGACAATTGCAGAATACTGCCGGACACCAACAACGTAGCACCCAGATTCTGCCCTAACTCAGAAACCTTTGAATCATCCCGAATAAACTCAGAATTTTGTAGCTCTTGCTCTTCAATGACAGACGTTAATAGCCTGCGCTCAACAACCTCTACCCCGCCTACCTGATGCAGTGCATTCAACAGCTGTTCGGCGGCAACAGCCCCGACAGCAGTATCCAATGAACCAATCACCTTAAAGTCAATGACCGCCACCCGAGCGACATCAGCAGCACTTACCGAGAACGGCAAACTAAACCAAAGAAACAGCCAAACAAAATACTTCATCAAGACCTACTTTATGCAACGTCGTTACCACCTAATGGCGGCCTGCAATACTCTCGCAAATACTCACCATATACACGGCAAGCATCTCTCAGTGTAAACATCCCTGCCAATCGGTCACCACGCATCACAACCACAGAACCAATATGATAGTTAGATAAGTGAATTAACACATTGTCTAACGGCTCCTTAAGATCAACATGGTAAGGGTCAGCAACGGTGTAATCTTTAACCAGCGCCCCTTTAGCGATGCCTGAGTGACCAGGGTCAGATTTTAAACGAATATCAGATAACGTAATAACCCCAAATAACTTTCCATCTTGAGTCACTGGCAAGTGGTGCACATCATGCTCGAGCATCATTGTCCGCGCATCCTCTAAAGGCTTTTCAGCATCAACAGAGTAAGGGAAGGCAGTCATCACATCTTTAATTGCAGGAATTCTTTTCATTATTGTCACCCAAAATGCTAAATGGCTCAGGAATTGCGTCGTTTCTGACGCACTCCATACACTATAGTTGATCAACCCAAGCTTTAAGTGCTTGAATTTCCGTTTCTAAAAAGGGTTTATTCTGGTAAAGATGAGTCATCACAGAAATACCCTGCAGCCGCCCCATGATATGTAAACCTAACTCATATGGCTCATCACACCCTAACGCCTGAAAAGCATCGACAACCCAAGAAACCAATAGGTCAAACATCTCTAACGTTTTTTCTTGCAGTAGTCGCTGATCTTTGCCTAACTCGGCTGAGAGCGTACCCAGTGGACACCCATGGTCAACAATATCATCTGCCTCATTCAGCACAAGATCTAGCAGCAGGTTGAGCCGTTGTTTGGGCGGCTTATCTAAAGTCTGCCACTGCTCAATCATGCCCCTAATGGCTTCAACACGTGCATCAACAACGGCTTTTAAAATATCGTCTTTGGTTTTGAAGTAATAATAGAAATTACCTCTAGGAAGACCCGAAGCATTAGCAATCTCAGTGAAAGAGGTTTGATTATAACCCTTCTGATAAAACAAATCGGCTGCCGATTGCACGATTTTTTGCTGATTTTCTAACCCTTTAGCTTTCATAAAGACCTCCTACTCAAGATTATACCAACAACCCTGACGCAACCCAATAACAATGGTAGACTCATCCTAGTTATCTAAGGACAAAACCTGTCATGAGCTCAACGACCCTTTATAAAATTCTCTTTTTAAACCAAGGAAAAGTCTACGAGCTGTACGCGCAACACGTCCACCCTTCTAACTTACCTGGCTTTATTGAAGTGGAAACGCTCACTTTTGGCCAAACATCCACCCTTGTTATCGACCCTCAAGAAGAAAAAATCAAAACAGAATTTTCAGGCGTCTCATCAACCTACATCCCTACCCACCTAGTCCTCCGCATTGACGAAGTGGACAAAGCAGGTGTCAGCAAAATTTCCGCCCAAATATCTGATGACAATATCATGCCGTTTCCCACCAATAGTTTTAACCCAAACAAGAAAAATGACGACTAACCGTTACCTTCGTCACAGTTCGAAGCGACAGCACTCGCGCATCTGCCTGACATCCGTATACTGACTCTATCAGCAAGCAAGAGTGTCTAAAATGAACATCAGCAGCAATCTTAATACCGCATATAGCAGTGCCTTAGGTGGCATTCAGCAAGGACAGGCCGGCATTGTGAAAAATGCTTCCGACATCGCCTCAATTGCCAAACCTGACTCAAACGTTAATCTCACCGAGTCCCTAGTCGACTTAAAGGTCAATCAGCAAGCCGTCGAAGTTAATTCTAAAGTTTTAGCCAGCGTAGACGATACAGTAGGTACATTACTTGATATTTTGGCCTGATTTTAACATAGAAGGCAGTTATGCAAATTGGCGGTGTAAGCCCCTATAGCACATCACTCTATACGACTCAAAACCCGAGTAAGCCTACCCCTGCGCCAAATACCCCTCCCATTGAAACCAACCCTGAGTTTTCAGCCAACTCTGAAGGCCAAGAAAAATCCCAGAAGCTCACAGATCTAAAGGCAGAACTCAAACAAAAGGAAACCGAACTCGACGCTAAGGAAACCGAACTCGACGCTTCTGAGCAAAAAGAAGTCGATCAGTTAAAAGCACGCGACCAAGAAGTTCGAGTGCATGAAGCCGCTCATCTAGCAGCCGCAGGTGGTTTTGCTCAAGGCGGTGCCAGCTACAGTTATCAAACAGGGCCTGACGGTAGACGTTACGCTGTTGGCGGAGAAGTTAGCATCAATACTTCTGCTGTACCTGGTGACCCTGAAGCCACAATCCGTAAAGCACAAACTATTCGTAGAGCCGCACTTGCACCTAGTGAGCCTTCAGGACAAGATCAATCTGTCGCGCTCCAAGCCAGCAGGATGGAGCAAGAAGCCAGACAAGAAGTGTCTGAAAATCGCAGTAGCAACAACACACCAACCACAGGCGAAGAAGACAGTGACCCCCTTGCCCCAAAGGAGGCCAATGAGCAAGGTTTAAATGCCACAGCCCCCACGCCGCAAAACCAGCGCGCCATCAATGCCTTCGAGCAAAATTTAGACAAACCTCGCCAACAATTTGACCTATTCGCATAAGCACCAAACCCTAAACTCTTTGCCAAACCTGCCGATAACGTGTGAAAGCGTTCACATAAATCACCTACATTTTAAATGTGCCATGCCAGTAACGCAGGTTCGTAGGTCATAAGAATTGGAATAGTGCAATGAATTACCCAATACCCAAAAGATTATTCATACTCATCTTCTTGCTGCTGTCCATGATTTGGCAGACAAGCCATGCGGCTACCCCCGAAGAAAACCAAACACTCTATGACCACAGCCGAAAAACCATCGCTGAAATGCAAAAACGCGTTTGGACCATGAGACAATGGTGGATCAAAAAAGCGGACATAGATACCGCTGCAAAACATTACGCATTGACCACCCTCAGCCCATTAAAAGGGATTGATGACTATTTTGTGCAAACAGACCTGCAAGTACAAAGGGTACACAATGCCTTTATTAATGAACTCATGGAGGAAGCTGACTACCACAAAGAAACAGATCGCTTGATGGATGATGCTTTAGCCAAATTATACTGGAGCTACGTATACCACTCAAAAGCACGCGTTCGTGACATGAAAAATAGCTACTCCGCCAATAAAGATGCCCTACTCACGCGTTACCAGCAGCAACTCACCAGCACTGAAAAACAGCATGGCAGGCTATCGGATGCAACCGATGAAAAATCTAGGCAATTACTTGCCGCAGTTGCCAACTATGAAGTGACCTTACGCAACGAGGCGAAGTCCAAGTATGTGAATGCCATGCAAGAAGCCATATTGCTACGTAGGCACATGGCACAACAATTTATTGATTGGATAGACACTTTAGAGAAAATGAAACGCGGTGAAGCCAGTAAATTTTTTAAAATGCGGATGTACGATTTACTAGAATGTAATTTGGCCGATATGGCGGACGATAAGCTAGAAAAAATATTCACACCAACATTATGGGGTGGCAAAGATGTTGATTGGGTAAAATATAATGGTTCAGCGCTAGACCGTGACCTATTATCTGCCAGAGAAGTCATCTTCACTTTTACCCCGCTTCAAGTGCCTATGCCAGGGCCAGGGTTTTTAAAAGAAGACAGAGTGGTTTCTTTAGGTAAAAAAGAAAGTATGAATATGCGAACCGGTTTTAGCAAAGAACCCATTTCCTGGTTAGTGAAAAATCAAACCGTTAAGCAGGCAATGTAATATGAAAATGCTACTGCTATCTTGTCTGCTATTGTTATCAGACCACGCTATTGCAGTCGATTCGACCTTATTAACAGGAAAGTGGATCAACTCTGAGCTAGACCAACTGAGCATAGTGGTCAGCGGCAAACAAGTCATCATCACTCGAGACATCATCACCGATGGCATCCGCCCATCAAGCAGAAGAACATATAAAGGCCCTCTCAAAGACAATATGATGACCTTGTTTTCTCAACACGAGAAGGTGCAGGATCTACCTGAAATTTTACCCAACTCGGTTCGCAGCCAATTGGTCAAACAAAAGCAAGGCGATAAGTTAATTTTAAAAATACTCAATGACGACAATTTACGCATTGACTACTACCCCACCATTGTATCTTTTGACTCATTTCAACCTAACGCTATTACGGACACCGCATTATCTCCCGATCGAGAGATTATCCGTTATAAACGCTGGGGCAGGTATACCATTGAAAAAGTTGAAAAAATAGAAAAAAATATTGCCGAAATGCAAGCCATTCTTGCGGCAGAAAACAGCCGTAAGACCACCATCATTAACCAACAAATTGACCAACTACAACAGAAGAAACGTCAACTATTGCAATCGCAACAAAATGCCAATATCAAAGCCAAAGAAGCTTCACTGCGCCAGCACATTATCGATTTACAACAACGCTTAGAGACAGTGACAAATACCCCCTTACCAAAGCCAAAACCACTACCAAAAGTAAAACCCGGGGAAGAAAATAAAGCACCAGCTGCAATACAACCCGTGATTGACCATGCCGCCATTAAACGAAAAAAACTGGCAAAAATACAGCAGCAATTAGATGAATGTATTATTGAATTAAAAGCGCTCATGCAAAAAACCAGCAAACACAGTTATGCCACACTCCCCAACCTAATCGAAGCTCAAGAGCTCGATGAAGGCTTAATCCAGGTCACAGGGGAAAGAGCCACTTTTACCAAAGAGAACCCGCACTATCAGCCCCCTAATATTGAAAAAATTCACTTAACAGTCGACAAAGCCATTTTATATCGCTCAGGGTTTAGAGATGAATACAGCATTCCGACCACATTAAACCAATCAGCGACCACATTTGATGGACTCAAAGATCAACTACAAAAGTACACCCCTGAAATAAAAGACAGTATGACACTTAGCCTGAAAACGATAAAACAAGGCCACCAAAACATAAAATCACTTGAAAATATACAGACGACATTTTATTTAAACCAAATCAACGCGGGTAAAAAATTACCAGAGACAATACATACAACGACCATAGACATCAGCAAACTCAACTATGCCTTGTCTTGCCTATACCCCAAACAAAAAGCACTCGTGCTCAGCGCCCCCAAAAACAATCAATGGCGACAGCTTTTAAACGAATATAATGATGCCTTCTCAAACCAAAGCCAAAAAACCTTCCAACGTAATAAACAAGATTTTCTGTCGGCCCTCAATGGGCAACACGCCATCTCAACCCTACCTCAGCCCATCAAGATGCGAATGATGAGCTATTACAAAATCACAGAACAAATCAGGCAAAAAAATGGGCAATGGCTGAAAGACATCGTCAAAAAAGTACGTAAACGCAAAGTCATTAAAAAGCGTAAAAAAGAGTACAGTGCGATGATGAAAAAGACCCACAGTACCTTAGGCACTGCTAAAAAATATGCACAGCCAGAGTCACTAAAACATCTCCAGGAAATTTTAGCGGCCGCGGGTAAAAGACAAACAACACTGAATCAAGCCAGCACCAATTACCAGCAATGGCAAACGACCATGCAAGGTTGCGCGGAAACATTAACCCCCATCAGCATGAGCCACCACGACTACACACAAGCAAGCCAGCTCATCCAACGCAGTATTATGCAACAAGTAACCGAAGCTTACTGGACACTACAAACACTGTGGATTGAGAATAAAATAGAAACCGCCGCCTTAGCGTACCAAGCGCAACAGTTACAACAGCAACTCATTGATTTTCAAGAAAGCACTCAAAGCGTTGCCCTGAAGGTCAAAAGAAACTCCCCCTTTCAACGCCCCAAAGAATTAATCTTAACGCTCGCCATCAACCATTGGACGGATAAAGCCCCTGTCGTGAAATTAAAAACACACTACCAAGGACTTAAATTTACGGTGCTACCCATTAAGTCTAAAATCGCCCAAATCCCCGGACATTCACCAGGCCAATATTTTCAAGAAATACAGTACCTATTTGAGACAAACCCATTTAAACACGCAGACATGCGAAGTAAATTAACATTAGAAGTGAATTTCAAACCACACCAATAACCCTGTCGCCTCAGACATGGTCAGTAAAAGTTAAAGGTATCGGTTAAGCAGGCCCCTCTAAACACAACCAAAAGGCCAATTAAAGCGATGTTAACTCACAAATCGCATTGAGAAATCAATCGACTTAACATCCTTAGTGATTGCACCACTAGAGATATAATCCACACCCAGGCTCGATAACAGCGGGATCGTCTCTAACGTCACATTACCAGAGACCTCAAGCTTAACCACACCAAAGCTCATTGCCACTGCATCACGAATCATGTCGACACTAAAGTTATCCAACATCACAATGTCCGACTTCGCCGCAATGGCCTCTCGAAGCTCAGGGATAGACTCTACCTCTACTTCAACCTTAATATCAGGATGATGTTGTTTCGCAAACCCTACCGCATTGGCAATAGATCCTGCTGCTTGAATATGGTTTTCTTTAATCAAAATAGCATCGTACAAACCCATTCTATGATTTGTACCGCCACCACAGCGCACCGCATACTTTTGCGCTTGTCGTAAACCAGGCAACGTCTTACGGGTGTCTAAAATCTGTGTGTGAGCATCAACATGCACTTTTTGAACAAAATGAAATGCCGTGGTTGCCGTGCCAGATAAGGTTTGAATAAAGTTTAACGCTGCACGCTCACCAGAAAGCACCGCTCTAGCGGGGCCAGACACCGTACACACAACAGAATCTGCCGCGATTTGCGTCCCATCTTCGTGTTTAAAAACAACCTCCACTTCAGGTGAAACGGCGGCATACACAGCAACAAACCATGCCTGCCCAGACAGAACGGTAAATTCTCGACAAATCACATTAGCCGAGAGTTTGGCCTGCGCGGGCAACATATCAGCCGTTAAATCACCGCTACCAATGTCTTCCGCCAGTGCAGCTGCAACATTGCGCGCGATTTCATCGGCATCTACCGGCAAAATAGACATTAATTGAGTGCTAAAAGCTCTACTTCAAACAACAAAAATGCATTAGGCGGAATCACACCACCAGCACCTCTTTCGCCATAACCTAACTGAGGTGGGATGTTCAATTTGCGAGTACCACCAATTTTCATCCCCTGGACACCTTCGTCCCAACCACCAATGACTTGGCCTGCGCCTAGCTTGAATGAAAATGGGTCGTTACGGTCTTTACTAGAATCAAACTTACTGCCATCTTTCAACCAGCCAGTATAATGAACAGTGACTTGTTGCCCTGCTTCTGCAGTTGCACCGTCACCAACTATTGTATCTTCGTACCTTAAACCAGAATCTGTGGTTACTTCAGACATAGTGCATTCCTTTAATAGCGCATGTAGGTAAAGGCTGCACACTAGCAGAAAGTGATTATCCCTTCAACGCTGACATCATGGCGGACATTGCTCGGTCCATCAGCGGGACGCTCTGAAGAATTTGCGTGCTCTCTCTACGAAGTAAAACAGTCAGACCATTTAAGCTCATGTCAGCAACTTTTGAACCAGCCCTATTCACAAAAACAAATGTCTCTGTTACCTCACTTTTCCACGATAGCTTGCACCGTACTGCTGTTGCACTTTCATCTAAGTACTCTATCCAAGAACCCAGCGCCAACGACCTTGCCTGCGCTACATATTGATCATCTTCAACCTGGGCCTCAACCGTACTCTGAATATCTGTCATCACAATTTCTTCAACATCAGATACTTCACTTGACCTGGATTTTTTAGGATGAATCACTTGAGAGGCATCTAAAACAGGGATCTCGACCGTTCCCCTAATAATATCAACATGGTGCTCTTTAATTGATTTCATCAACTGGCTGAGCTTATGGCTTTCAAACGAAATATCAATCAAGCCTTCTTGAATTTTCTGAGTAATACTTGGGATCATGTTAAGCAGCTTCTGGCGCTCTTCAGTCTCCTTTACCGGCTGCAAACTCCATAATAATTGATCTAAATTTTGTAAAGCGGCTTTATAAGCCTCTGATTCAACGCCTTGACGCAGGTACAATAAAACCAATACGTCTTTCCAACCTTCTTCAAGTAACGCTTTAATAGACTCTGGCACCAAATAATCTGATAACCGGGTTTCCATTTCTGCCAAGGATTGCAATTTAGCCAGCTCTAACTGCTCTTTACCTTTGGTGACTTGATTGGTTCGTTTCTCCGCAACTTGCGCGTACTTCCCCTCTTTTTCAACAAAGGATTTAAAATCTAGCAGTAAGTCATCAAACAAGCTCACTTGAGAGTCAAACTCATTAATCACTCGTTGGACGATATGCGTCATCACCCCATACAAGGTGTTTTCACCCTCACCTTCATCAGCGCTCCAACCAAGTCCTGCAAGTGCCATTTCATTTAACAAGCGACGTGCAGGATGATTTTTTTGACCGAAAAATGATTTATCCATCAAACTGACTTTCAGCAAAGGAATTTGCAACCGACCCAGAATCACTTTCATAGGATCAGGCAAGTTTTTATCTTCTAAGATAAATTCAAAGATCATCGTCAACACATCCAGCGTATCACTGTCTGTTTGGGCTAATTGCTTTTCAGGCCCACCTGACTGCATTCGCTGGACTTCACTAAGCAAAATCGCACGTAAATCCAACATAGAATTTGAATTAGGAGAAAGGTCCACATGACTACTTTGCAAATTAGAGACCGCACTCACCACTTTATTGGAATCAAACTGTGGCCCACTCACTTGACTTGCCTGCCCTGAATCCTCTCTTCTTGTTGATAGCAGCTGTTGTAAAGAGTTAAATAATTCCACTTGGATTTTTTGATCTACCGCATGCTGCTCGGTCACACTGATTGCCGCTTGCCCTTCAGCTGATTTTTTAACGACATGCTTGGTCTTCTGCTCTTGAAGGTAAGGCAATATCCCAAGTGTTGCAAACTGTGCATTCAGGTGTTCATACACCCCTTCTAATTCTGCCATAAAATGACTTTCAAACAATTTTCCTAGTACCAATTTCACTTTAATATCAATCGGCAATTTCTTACTCGCACCATGATAAGCATGGCAAATCATACTGGGTGCAAACGGGTTATCATCAAAGCTGACAGGCAGACCATGCAATAAATAGCTGACCCTTTGACCTAACAATTCTAGTGCCTGCTTATGACAAGCATTCCCCTTAGTAATCATGCCCTCTATTGCAAGATTTTCTTCAAGGTCATCTGATTCAACGAGTGAAAATTCACTTTCCTGTTTCACATCTTTTTTTGCAAAAGGTGACTCTCCGGTACTCCAAAACACCTCAAAAGAGACTGACCAACCTTTAATAAATTGGCTTTCCATTGCCTTTCGGTGCTTACGAATTTCTCGCATTGCTTCAAAATATAATGTTTGATTTGAATTGTTATCGGCACGATCTGCCAATGAAAACAAGGTGTCATCTACTCGGCCTAATACATCTTGAAACTGCTCTAGCAATTTTACTGCAAAGGCTTTTTTACACGCATTGACTTGCTGACGGGTCTTAGGATTCAGTTTTATCTTGGGGGCTTGCGGTAATGCAATAACATTATTCTGGCTTAACATCCTAAAACTCCTTACACGAAACAATTGCTGCTGATCACAACCAAATATTAGTCATAGTGTAGCCAGCAAACTGTGATCTTGATCGCAGTCCGAATTACAACTCATTACGCAGTGAAGTTAATACTAGAAATGCCGACCAGTTCCGGCACTTATACAACCTAGGTCACACTTTAAAGAGCGCACCATAACCCCAGTCCACACCAAGGTCGACCAAAAATGCCAACATCTCTTTGTCATCAATACCTTCCACAACAATCTTGACCCCAAGCTTCTTAGAGGTCGCTTGCAGGCCTTGTAAAATCGCCATCGAACGCCAGTCTTTCTGTGCTTTTTTCACCATCTCTGGCGCAATTTTCAAAAAGCTCACAGGCAGGTCAGCCAAGTACTGCATGGAGTTTTGCCCTCGGCCAAAACCAGACAGCGCAATTTGAATGCCTGCATCAATAAAGGGCGATAAAATTTGATGAATTTTATCCACATCCCCCATCAATTCTTTTTCTTCTAACTCAATCACCAGTGGTACTTGCTTAAGCCCTGTGGCACACACATGACAACGCTCTTTAGCAAAAGCCAACAGCTCTGCAAACACCTCCGGGTGCTGCACAAACTCACCCGAGACTTTGACTAAATGCGTCACCGCTTGGTTATTGCTGATCGAATTGATACAACGATCTAGCGCGGTACGCATCACTTTGACATCAATTTCGTGTGCTAACCCAAGCTGGCTCGCAGACACCATAAACTGTTCCATGCTGATTTTATGCCCGGAGGCAATTTCAACCTGAGGCGCCACTTGCTCGGCAATGACTTTACGCTCTGCTAAATCAATGATTGGCGTGAATACTGTGGCGACTTTATCCTCTTTTAAAGCGGCCTCAATCTGCTCCGCCATGCAGGTCACCCCTTCTAAGCTTTCGCGACCTGAAATGACCCGATTACGACCACTCCGCTTCGCTTCATACAATCGAGAGTCTGCCACTTCTAATAGCTCATGCCAGTTTTCACCATCTTCAGGAAAGGTCGCTAAGCCCATGCTGACGGTCACCGATAAGCTTCGGCCATTATGAATGATATTTCTTTGCTCAATGGTACGCCGTAATCTATCGGCAATTGTGATACTGCCTTCCTCACTCATTTCTGGCAGTAACCCTAAAAACTCCTCTCCACCCCAACGGGCAACCACATCGGCATCACGAATCACTTCCTGGGTTAAATTGGCAATTTCTTTAAGTACCTCATCCCCCATGCTATGACCGAAGTTGTCATTCACCTGCTTAAAGTGATCTAAGTCGAACATTAATAAGGTGTAACTGTCATTTTTACGCACCGAACGAGAGTGTTCCCGCTCGATCAACTCTTGAATCGCTCCCCGGTTTGGCAGACCGGTTAAACGGTCATGTAGTGCTTCTTTTTTTAACGCAGAAGCCTGACCCACTAACGACTGGCGCATAGAGTTAAGACTTTCCCCTAAACTCAACATTTCAGGCAATGAACTACGAACCTGCATGTCAGCGTCAAGGTCACCATTGGCCACGGAATATGCCGCGTCACGAATCCACAGCAAGGGTTTGACCAGGGTTCGCCGAATATAAAAAGCCAAGGTTAGCGCAAGTAGTAAATACACGCCTAAATACACCAGCACATCGTAGAGCACTTGTTTTTGCTGTGCTTGAATTGGTGATAAATCATACGCCACCATCAAGTCTCCTTGGTGGTCTCCGGCTAAATCTTTCGAGGGCACCTCAATGGTCATCACATCTTGCCCTGAGTCCGATGCAAAATCTTGGGGTGTAATAACACCATCTTCATTTTTAAAATAAAAGGTTTTATCTTTTACCTGAAATTCGGCATACACAATCTGTTGCCGTTCATGCTCTGCAGATAACACCTCTAATAATTCTTTTTCACTCCGTAAAAATCGCAGCTCACTCGCCAATAGGCGGGTGTTTGCACTCACTTGCTCTTTAAAGATCCGCTCATAGTCTTGATAGATTAGATACAATATTGAACCCAGCATCACCGGCGCAACAACGACATGCAGCACGATAATCGCACCAATCACTCGGCAACTTAAATTTAATTTGAATGAAAAAATTCGTTTTAACATGCTGTTTTTAAATCAGGTATGATTTTCCACAAAAGTTAGGTTTAATATCAACAACGACCTATTTAGTATAGACAATGATCATGACCCCCTCAGATGAATTTTCAATCCAACAAGGTTTACTTTCTACCGCGGAATATATTCCCTCACCGAATGTTAACGAGCGCCCTGACAACGACATCAGCTTGTTGGTCATCCACAACATTAGCCTGCCCCCTGGTGAGTTTGGCAGTAATGACATCACCCAACTTTTTTTAAACCAACTCGACCCATCAAAACACCCTTACTTTGAGCACATTCATACACTTAAAGTCTCAAGCCATATTTTAATTAGACGCACGGGCCAGGTTATTCAATATGTGCCTTTTCACAAGCGCGCCTGGCATGCCGGGCAATCAATTTTTGCAGGTCAAACACAATGTAATGATTTTGCCATTGGCATTGAGCTTGAAGGCACAGATGATCTCCCCTATGAGCCAGTTCAATATCACACTTTGGCAAAAATCACCTCGGCAATTCAGCGTGAGTATCCTAAAATTAAAGAAAGCAGGATCACCGGTCATGAGCATATTGCCCCAGGCCGAAAAACTGATCCCGGCAAAGCGTTTGATTGGGCATTGTATTTTTCACTCATTTAACTCAGTCATTTAGGTGGAAAAATGTGGGTAGCACTTTTAATCATTTTGATGGTAACAGTGTCGATCATCGTCCTATTTGTAGGTCAGAAACTGTGCGCGTCATCCCCGAGTAAAGTCAATAAACCTGCGACCCAACACACACTGGAAAATGTCACCTTAACGAAACCCACAGGCGAACAACTACATGCTTGGTGGTTACCAGGTGACGCAAGTAGCCCTATTATTTTACACTTTCATGGCAACCGTCAGTCTCGATTACAAATGATGCAGCGAGCCGAATTTTTTGCCAAACATGGCTATAACAACTTACTACCAGATTTTCAGGCGCATGGTGAAAGTGGTGGCAAGTATGTCACCTTCGGCCACAGAGAAGCTGAAGACGCCGAATTATGGTTTCATTTCATTAAGGATAAATATCCCGAACACAAAGTTGTTGCCATTGGCTTATCTTTAGGGGGTGCAGCTTGCCTATTGGGCAAAACGGCCCATCAATTAGATGCGCTCGTTTTAGAGATGGTTTACCCTACCTTAAATGATGCCATTAATAATCGTATGGCACTGAGATTTGGCCGATTTAGCCGCTTTATCACACCACTGCTCACCGTGCAGCTCAAGCCAACGCTTGGCATTTGGCCTAAAGATTTAGAACCCATTGAGCACATTAAAACAGTGTCTACCCCCATGTTACTCATTGCCGGTAGCGATGATGACCGAACCACGCTGGAGGAGTCTCAACGACTGTATGACGCCGCGGCAGAGCCCAAAGAATTTTTAGTCATTGAAGGGGCAAAGCATGAGGATTTACATGCCTTTGCTAAAGATATCTATGAGCAACGAGTGCTCTCATTTATACAAAAACATACATAAAAAAAGGGACACAATTCCTGCATCCCCATGCTCTTATCCATTGTGTTAAACAGTTACGATGTTTTTTTGCCCAGTAGCATTTGCCCTATCATGACCATCACACCCAGCGTAATAGCCGCATCCGCTGCGTTAAATGCAGGCCAATGACTTGTTTGGTAATAGGCATCAAGAAAATCGATCACATGACCATAAGCGACTCTATCGATTAAGTTACCGATGGCACCACCAAGAATTAAGCTATAGGCAATCGCTTCAGATTTCTCTGTGGGTTTCAACTGTTTGATCATATACAGCAATATACCGCTGATAACAGTGGATACCACGGTAAAAAACCAACGCTGCCAGCCCGATTGATCCGCTAAAAAACTAAACGCTGCCCCTGGGTTATAGGCCAGTGTAAAGTTAAAATAAGGCATTACCTCAATATTTTTATAATAATATAACGCTTTATAGGCTGATGCATCTGAAACATTATTAAGCGCAAGCAATACGCTTTCAGCCCAGAGTTTTGTCACCTGATCGATCACAACCACGATCAGCGTTACCCATAACCATCGTAGCATTACACAAATTCCCTTGATTCACCGTCGCCATCGACATTGTCCACGCAACGATTACACAGTTCAGGGTGTGCTTCAGTTTGGCCTACATCTTCACGATGGTGCCAACAGCGATCACATTTCGGTTGCTCAGAAATCGTGACCCCAAGCCACACATTATCCATTGTCGTCGCGACAGCATCCTCTGGTTTCTCTGCTAAGGGCTTCACTTCAGCAACTGAGGTAATCATCGCAAAACGTAGCTCGTTTTGAAGTTTTAATAAATCACCTGAAACGCTACCATCACAATAGATGACCACTTCTGCTTGCAGCGATGAGCCAAGACCATCTGCACGCAAGGTCTCCATTTGCTTATTCACTACCGATTTCACCTGCATGACTTGCGCCCAATTATCGACCGACAACGCATCGGTGTCATTCAGGCTAAACAGCTGGTCGTACCAAGTTTCTAAATGAACAGATTCTCCTTTTTCACCAGGAATAAACTTCCAAATTTCATCGGCTGTAAAACACATGATCGGTGCAATCCAGCGAGTCATCGCTTGCACAATATGGTACAGCGCTGTTTGTGCCGAACGCCGTGCGTTACTATTTTCCTGTGTGGTGTACTGGCGATCTTTAATGATATCAAGATAAAAACTGCCCATCTCGACCACGCAAAACTGTAGTATTTGTTGGTACACCAAGTGAAATTGATAGCTATCATAGGCTTCTGTCACTATTGACTGCACATGTGCGGCACGATCAACCGCCCAGCGGTCAACCGCAATCATGTCTTCTGCCGGCAACAAATGCTCAGCAGGTTCAAAGCCATTTAAATTGCTCAACATAAAACGCACGGTATTACGAATACGGCGATAGGCATCTGCCATACGTTTTAAAATTTCTTCAGATACCGTCATTTCATTGCGGTAATCCGTTGAGGCTACCCATAAACGAATAATGTCAGCACCCAATGTTTTCATGATCTCTTGCGGGCTAACCACATTCCCCACAGACTTAGACATTTTCTTGCCCTTAGCATCTACGGTAAAGCCGTGTGTTAATACTGCTTTATAGGGCGCTCTAGCATTAATCGCGACAGAGGTTAACAAGGATGACTGGAACCAACCGCGATGTTGATCTGAGCCTTCTAAATATAAATCTGCCGGCTCCTGCAAATGAGGCTGTTGTGCCAAGACAAAATAGTGTGTCACCCCTGAGTCAAACCAAACATCCAAAGTATCAGACGCGCGTTCGTATAGGTCAGCTTCTTCCCCTAATATTTCCTCAGTACTCAAGTCATACCAAGCTTGCACGCCACCCTTTTCAACAGCTAAAGCCACCGTTTCTAATAACCCACTGGTATTTGGGTGTAAATCACCACTATTTTTATGCACAAAAATAGGGATTGGCACGCCCCATAGTCGTTGCCTTGAAACACACCAGTCAGGACGGTTTTCCATCATCCCTTTGATTCGAGCATGACCCCAGTCAGGCATCCACTGTACATCATCAATCGATTTCATAGCGGTTTCCCGCAATCCATTTTGATCCATACTAATGAACCACTGTGGTGTCGCCCTAAAAATAATCGGCGTTTTATGACGCCAGCAGTGTGGATAGCTATGAAAAAGGTCTGCCGATTTCACCAATTTTTGTTTGTCTTGCAGCAGCTCAACCACTTTTTTATTGGCATCGAACACGTGCTCGCCTGCAAATAACGGTGTGCCATCAACAAAGTGGCCATCATCACCCACAGGGTTATCGACGGCTAAACCATAACGCATGCCCACCACATAATCGTCCTGACCATGCCCTGGTGCAGTGTGCACAGCGCCAGTACCCGCTTCAGCTGTGACATGGTCACCTAAAATAATGGGCACCTGACGGTCATAAAAGGGATGCTGTAGCAATTGCCGTTCAACAGATTCACCACTGAAGGTGGCTAAAATAGTATGCTCTTCTATCTCATAACGCTGTAGCGCATTGTCTAATAACGCTTCGGCGAGAATTAACCGCTCATTTCCTGTCGATGTCGTCAGCTGCACCACCACATAATCAAAGCCAGGGTTAAACGAAACAGCTTGGTTGGCGGGCAACGTCCAGGGGGTTGTTGTCCAGATCACAACCGATAATGCACCTTCTCCTACTGGCGTTTCGCCAGCGACAGCCCAAAATGCGGCTTCATCGGCCACTTCAAATTTCACGTCGATGGCAATAGAGGTTTTGTCCTCGTATTCCACTTCGGCCTCAGCCAATGCAGAGCCACAGCTGGTGCACCAATGCACGGGTTTTGAGCCTTTATGCAAATGACCATTATCAATGATTTTGCCCAACGCTCTGATGATATTGGCTTCAGAGGCATAATCCATTGTTAAATACGGTTTATCCCACTCACCCAAAACACCTAATCGTTTAAAATCTTTCTTCTGACGATCAACTTGTTTATAGGCATATTTACGACACGCCTTACGGAATGCATCGGAGCTGATGGTTTTGCCAATCTGCTTTTCAACCTTCAGCTCAATTGGCAAACCATGGCAGTCCCAGCCAGGTAAGTACGGTGCATCTTTATCCGATTGCGTCTGACTTTTAACAATAATGTCTTTCAGTACTTTATTGACCGCATGACCAATATGAATATCGCCATTCGCGTATGGGGGGCCATCATGCAAAATGAATTTTTCTTTACCCGCAAACGTGTCCCGAATCTTTTGGTACAACCCTATTGATTCCCAGTGCTTAATCATCTCTGGCTCTCGCTGAGATAAGTTGGCTTTCATCGAAAACTTAGTTTTCGGCAGGTTCAAGGTTTCTTTGTACTTACTGGCCACAGGCATTCATTCTCTTAAGTTATTGGAACTGTTGAAAACACATCGCAATTTTTCGCAACATTATTCACAACCCTGGTTGAAAAATTCTCGTGCTTGTTTGGCATCAAGATCAATTTGCTGCCGTAACGCGTCAAAGTCATCAAAATTGGCTTCATCACGTAATTTTTTAAGAAAGCGCACCGTCACGCACTCCCCATAAATTTCTCTATCAAAATCAAATAGGTGAACTTCTAATACCCACCGATCATCGTCTTTTAAAATAGGTCGGTTGCCAATACTTGCCACCCCTGGCAAAGGATTCCCATCAACCCCCAACATGTCAACCACAAAAATACCATGTACCGGTGATTTTACCCGAAAAAGGTGAATATTGGCTGTTGGAAAGCCGATGGTTCGACCGTTCTGATGCCCAGGCGCAATTCGTCCTTCCATGGTAAATGGGCGGCCTAACAAACGCTTTGCCAGGGTTAAATCTCCAGCAGTCAACGCAGCTCTTATCCGCGTACTGCTCACACGCTCACCCTCTATTTGGTGGCTGTTTGTATTGGACACGGTAAAACCGTGAGTTTCACCCATTTTTTTAAGTAATTCAAAGTCACCCGTGCGACCTTTGCCAAAACGAAAGTCATCACCAACCACCACATGCTTAATGGCAAGCGCCTGCACCAAAATTTTCAAGACAAAATCTTCTGCGGTTAGCGAGGCTAATTCATGGTTAAAGCGCATCAATAAAAAAGCGTCAATACCCGTTGCTGCTAACCCTTTGATTTTTTCTCTCAAACGGGTAATACGAGGCTGAGCCATATCCGGTTGAAAAAAATCTTTTGGCTGCGGCTCAAAGCTCATCACAATAGCAGGTACATCAAGAGACCCAGCATGCTGTTTCATTTGCCCAATCACAGCTTGGTGCCCGAGGTGTACCCCGTCAAAACTGCCAATGGTCAGCACTCCACCCTTCATGGCATCAGGGTAAGATTTAAGCCCGCGTATAAATTGCATCGGCGGATTTTATCCTGAGTTCCCGCAATTATCTAGCGCTAACGACCAACAAGTAACGCTTTAATGTTTACCCTAAGGACCAAAAGTGCCATGAAGTACACAATCATTCCCACCACAATCAAACTTAATAACTGCCAAACTTTTTGCCCTAACCCACTGCTCGTCCAAGATTCTAATGAACCAGCCCCCCATAGCAAAACGCCGGCCATGATCAAACAAGCCAGTACGACCTTCAAAATCAACAAACCCCAGCCCGCTTTAGGATGAAAAACACCCCCTGCCCTCAAACCACGGTATAACAAACCGGCATTGACCAAAGCAGACAATGATGTGGCAAGTGCTAAGCCGGTATGCTGCAGCGGAAAAACCAACATTAAATTAAATACCATGTTCGCCCCCATCGCTATTATGCCAATTTTCACGGGTGTTCTCGTGTCTTGCCGTGCAAAGTACCCTGGCGCCAATATTTTAATAAATATAAACCCCACAAGACCAGCTGAGTAGGCCATCAAACTATACGAGGATAAACGTACATCTTCTGCAGTAAAAGCATCACTTTGAAACATGGTCGAAATCATGGGGCCTGCTAAAATAACCAATGCCACGGCTGCAGGAATCGCAATAATGAGCGCGATACGCAACGCCCAATCTAAGGTATCTGAAAATGCGCGAGGATCTTCATTTGCGTGTTTTTTGGATAATGACGGTAATATCACCGTCGCCATTGCCACCCCAAAAATACCTAAGGGAAACTCCATGAGACGATCAGAGTAATACAACCAAGATATACTGCCACTCACCAAAAACGACGCCAAAATCAAATCTAACAATAAATTGATTTGAGACACTGAGACACCAAACAAAGCAGGAATAATCAAGGTTTTGATTTTTTGCACGCCAGGGTCTTTAAAATCAATTTGGGGACGTGGCAACAAACCTACTTTGCATAAAAAAGGAATTTGAAACAAAAACTGCACGATACCGGCAATAAAGACCCCCCAACCTAATGCGATAATGGGGCGATCCATCATCGGTGCCAACCAAATGGCGGCACTAATCAGACAAACATTTAATAATACAGGCGTGAATGCAGGCCCTGAGAATTTACCCAGGGTATTGAGAATGCCGCCAGCAAAAGCCGTTAATGAAATAAAAAGTAGGTATGGGAAGGTATACCTTAATAGCTCAGTCGCTAACTGATATTTCGCCTGATCATGTAAGTAAGCACCCGGCGCAAACACCATAATGACAAAAGGCGCACCGAGCATGCCTAAAATAGTGATCACGGTTAAAATAATGCCCAGCGACCCTGCCACCTTATTGACCAAGTCTTTTAAACGCGCTTCATCTTCTTTTTCTTTGCATTCACTAAGTACGGGTACGAAAGCCTGATTGAATGCACCTTCGGCAAACAGCCTACGAAAAAAATTGGGTATTTTAAACGCGATTAAAAAAGCGTCCATCGCAGCTGATGCACCAAAAAATCTGGCTAAAATGATGTCCCGTACAAACCCTAAAATGCGAGACAGCATCGTCATACTGCTCACCGTAAAGGTGCTTTTTAATAGCTTACTGCTCAAGCTTTTCTCCTAAACCAAGAAAATATCATGCCCTTTTGCTGAACGAGAAAAACTCAACTATTGACAAACTACATAATGTTGTGGAGAATACGCGATCCTTAAGTCCCGAACAAGCGATCTAATCGACAGGAGTGAACCGTGGCTAATTCACCACAAGCACGTAAACGCGCAAAGCAAGCTGAAGAACGTCGTCAGCACAATGTTGAGTTCCGCAGTGAATTCAGAACTCATTTAAAACGCGTTTCTTACGCTATTGAAGCCGGTAAAAAAGAAGATGCAGAAGCAGCTTACAAAGTAGCGCTTCCTGTTATTGACGCACTAGTTGGCAAAGGTTTAATTCACAAAAATAAAGCTGCCCGCCATAAAAGCCGACTCAACAAGCGCATTAAAGCAATAGCCGCTTAAATCGCACTATTTTGTGTAAGCCCTAAATACGGCTTACACAAAAAGATTCACAGTAAGACCAAATTATTCCGATGAATCACTTCAGTTTCATCGACATACCCTAACTTGCCTTCAATTTCATCACTCGATAACAATTGAATCTGACGTATTTCAGCAGAGTTATAGTTCACCAGCCCTTGAGCAACTTCAACACC
Organism: Methylococcales bacterium; assembly: GCA_018672285.1. GTDB lineage: Bacteria > Pseudomonadota > Gammaproteobacteria > JABHGC01 > JABHGC01 > JABHGC01. The sequence continues at coordinate 23,243 of JABHGC010000297.1, read as the reverse complement.
AGTTTGATCCAAGCATTTCACTAAATCACCTCTGCGGAACTCACCTACCACACCAGAAATACCCACAGGCAACAAGCTACGCCCTCTATCTCTCACCGCTCTCACAGCACCTGCATCCACGACCAATGAACCTGCCACCTTCACATGACCTGCCAACCACTGCTTGCGAGCAGAAATCGTTGCCTGGGACACCCTAAAAAACGTTCCTTTCGACACACCTTGAAAAGTCTCTAATAAAATACCGTTGTGAGCACCATTGGCAATCACACTTGAAGCACCAGAGCAGGCTGCCAAACGTACAGCATTCAGCTTGGTCGCCATACCACCACGACCCAACACCCCTCCACTAGATTCCGCAGCCAAATCCAACTTCGGATCATTAAAAGCCACTTCCGTCATTAGCTGAGCATCAGGGTTCTTACGAGGATCGGCATCATACATCCCTTCTTGATCAGTCAATATCACGAGAAGATCCGCCTCCACAAGGTTCGCCACCATTGCCCCAAGTGTATCGTTATCGCCAAACCGAATCTCATCCGTGGCCACAGTGTCATTTTCATTAATAATGGGAATCACATCATGCTTGAGCAACGCCCTAAGCGTACTTCGAGCATTTAGGTAACGCTCTCTTGAAGCAAGATCATCATGTGTCAGTAAAATTTGTGCGGTATGGAAGCCATGCTGACTAAAAAAAGATTCATAGGTTTGCACCAAACCCATTTGCCCCACAGCTGCTGCCGCTTGCTGCAAATACAGAGCAGCGGGCCTTTGCGACCAACCAAGGCGATTCATCCCCTCTGCAACCGCCCCGGACGAAACCAAAACAACCTCAACACCACTTCGGCGCAGCGCGACAATTTCATCCACCCAGCGACCAATTGCCGCAGAATCAATACCTTTACCACCATCAGTGAGCAATGCACTGCCGATTTTCACCACCCAACGACGGGAAGCCTGAATTTCAGATCGTTCTATCATTCAGCCTCTGCTGCCTCCTCCATCGTGGTCATGATTTTTTGCACCAACACCTTGGTACCCTCGCCAGTTATCGCTGAGATAGCAAACCAAGGCCCTTGCCAGCCAATTTTATCAACCACATCCTGGCACAACTGGTCTTTCTCTTCATCTAAGAATAAATCAACTTTATTCAATACCAACCAACGTTGCTTACCTTGCAGCGCATCTCCGTATTTTTCAACCTCGCCTTCAATCGCTCGAAAGGCTGCAACAGGATCATTCACCCCATCATCAGTGCCCACATCAACCATATGCAAAAGCAAACCAGTTCGAGTCAGATGTTTCAGAAACAACAACCCAAGACCTGCACCCTCAGCCGCCCCTTCTATCACCCCAGGAATATCAGCAATCACAAAACTCCGGTGTGCATCCAAGCTCACAACACCAAGGCTTGGCGTAATGGTCGTAAAAGGATAGTCGGCGATTTTTGGTCTTGCCGCTGACACCTTATTGATTAAGCTCGATTTACCCGCATTAGGCAAACCCAACAAACCGACATCTGCCAGCAACTTCAATTCTAAGCGCAGCTCTCGAATCTCACCTTCACTACCTCGGGTTGCCTTTCTTGGCGTGCGATTCACACTACTTTTAAATCGAGCGTTTCCTAAACCATGATAACCACCTTGAGCAACCAATATTTTTTGCCCAACTTCAACCAGATCACCAATCATCTCTTCTGTTTCAATATCAAAAATTTCTGTACCAACAGGCACCTTAAGCGTTAAATCCTGCCCTTTATGCCCTGTCTTATTTCGTCCAGAGCCATCCAGTGCACGCTGCCCCTTGAAAACCCGTTTAAAACGGAAATCAATCAGCGTATTTAATCCCTCATCTGCCTGAAGATAAATGCTCCCGCCATCGCCACCATCCCCACCATCAGGACCACCGTTGGGGCGATATTTCTCGCGCAAAAAACTGATGCAGCCATTGCCACCATTACCTGCCATCACTTTTATCTTGGCTTCATCAACAAATTTCATGATTTTCTCAAACTATAGAAGAATGGTAACCATTCTCAGCCCACGCGCAACATCACAACAATGAAATTACTGAGCAGACAGGATAAATCGTTACAAAATTTTACCTTAACTAGGCATCACACAAGAACACTTCAAACCGAGGTCAACACCACTACAGATTAAAGCCTCTAAAAACAACAAACCCCGCATAAGAGCGGGGTTTGTTGTTCATACGCTTGGCAGTTGAAACTTAAGCAGGAACGACACTAATCGTTTTACGCTTGCTTTCGCCTTTTACTGCAAATTCAATCTTGCCGTCAATTTTTGCGAATAACGTATGATCTTTACCCATACCTACATTCGCACCAGCATGAAAACGAGTCCCACGCTGGCGAACAATAATTGAACCAGCCGTTGCTTGCTGACCACCAAATAATTTCACGCCCAGTCGCTTGGATTCCGAATCACGACCGTTACGAGTACTACCACCTGCTTTTTTATGTGCCATTACATCTCTACCTATTTGTGACTTTAACCAGCATTGATACCAGTGATTTCAATTCTAGTATAATTCTGACGGTGACCCATGCGCTTCATGTGGTGCTTACGACGTCTAAATTTAATGATTTTAATTTTATCAGCACGACCATGCTCAACCACTTTAGCAGTAACTTTACCGCCATCGATCAAAGGTGCGCCTAAAGTAATGCTGTCGCCATCTGCAACCATCATTACTTGATCAAATTCTACTGAGCTACCAGCATCTGCTTTAAGGGTTTCAATATTGAGTTTATCACCCTCAGAAACTCGGTACTGCTTTCCACCGGTCTTAATTACTGCGTACATTGTGTTTCCCTTCTGAAAACGTGCCAAACGTAAAAAACGGACTCGGCATTCTATTCAATCTCACCACAAGAGTCAACCAGTTCAATTCAAACTGTTATATCCAACAGGCAGTATCACTTGACAGCCTTACTCGCCCCCCCTAGCATTCGCCTATTATATCATAGAGACAAATTACCGCTTCATGGAAATTCAAGAGATAAAACAACTTGTTGCAAACGATATGGCGGCTGTAAATAATGTCATTGAAACCCAATTGCATACTGATGTTGAGCTAATAGACCAACTCTCTCACTACATCATCAATAGTGGTGGCAAACGACTGCGCCCGATGATTGTGTTACTTAGTGCCAACGCGCTGGGCTACCAAGGTAAGCAACATTTTGATTTAGCAGCCATTATTGAATTCATCCATACCGCAACCCTACTACATGATGACGTTGTCGATGCTTCGGATTTACGCCGTGGCAAAACAACGGCAAACCATATTTGGGGCAACGAAGCCAGCGTCCTTGTCGGTGATTTTCTCTACTCTCGCGCCTTTGAAATGATGGTTCACATAGGCAAAATGTCGATTATGGACATCTTAGCCAGCACCACCAACACCATCGCCGAAGGCGAAGTATTACAGCTACTCAATCGCAACAACCCCAAAACGACCGAACAGCAATACCTTGAAGTCATTCGACGTAAAACAGCAAAATTATTCGAGGCAGGTGCCGAATTAGGAGCAATTTGCGCCGATAACGATAAACAGCGAACCTCTTTGGCTTTGTACGGTCTAAACCTTGGTAATGCCTTTCAACTCGTTGATGATGCGCTAGATTACAGCTCTGACGCCGACGAAATTGGCAAAAATATTGGCGATGATTTAGCAGAGGGAAAACCAACCCTTCCTTTAATCCACGTCATGAAAACGGGCAACGCTGCTCAAGTACAATTGATAGAAGAGGCCATTGAGAACGGTGGGCTCGATAAAATCAACGATGTCAAACAAGCCATCGAGGAAACAGGTGCCATACAGTACACCATTGAACAAGCACGTTTTTATGCACAAGAAGCCATCAGCACACTCAGCAGCATAGCCGACTCGGATCATAAAGCGGCACTTGCTGGAATTGCTGAATTTTCAGTAGAACGAACATATTAATTACAAATAAAAACATGAGGTTATAATGAAAATAACAATCATCAGCATCAGCCTTTTCCTTACCACTTTTAGCATGACCTCACAGGCAAATCAGCGCGCTGATTTTTTAGAAATGATCAAAGCGGCTGAAACGGCTTGCACAACGCCGGCTAAATACAGCGACAAGTTCGCAGACCCTGACAACACCCACGCGCAACTATACTGTTTGTCTGCATTCTCATTCACCTGCACGGGTGAGCACGAGAAAGCACAGCTTAATTGTGCAACCGTGGGTCGCATGAGTGACATCAAAAAATGCCCCGTATGCGCCAAATCGACCATTCAACCCTCAAAATGAGACGTTAATCACAAAACCCAAACATTCTTAGATAAGCACAATACAGCATACCAACTTTCTTCTATAATTTGATTTCATAGGCTCATGAATAAAAGAAGGTATGCACATGAAATTCATCATCATCGCAGTTGCACTTGGTTTTGCCAGTGGTTACGCCCAGGCATCGGAAGTTGAAAACTTAAAGGCTGACATTGAAGCGGCCAAGCAGCGACTATCTGCCGCAGAAACAGAAACCGTGACTCTGCAAACAGACCTCAATAGCAAACAAACCCATGCGGCAAACCTACAAGCAAAGCTAGATCAACAAGCACAGCTACTTGCGATGATTAAAGCCTCTTTGGATAATGCCGAATCACAACAACAAAGCGCTCCGGCCGATACTGCATTCAATATTGATGACGCACCAGCCTCTGAAGAGACAACTGTGGCCGTTTTAGATGACGACATCATCAGCGATCCTAGCCCTGCCCCAGCGGCCGACACAAGCACCACCGACGACCTTGAGCTAGAGTTCGAAATAGAACTGACTGAATAAATCAGATACAGAGCTTTTGCCCTTGACGACTTGGCTGCCTAAACTGCTTTTTAGGCACCTTAGTCATGAATTTATTCACAAATTGCAAACCCAGTAAAAAGACATCGGCATTTTTATTTTTGTACACTCGCACGACATCACACAAAGCCTCAAGTGAAATGGAATGTTCCTGGCTTTGATCTTTAAGCTCTAAAGATAACTGATCTCCAAGCACAAACTCTTTCTGACTACGCACAAACATACCTTCATTAGATATATTAATGGTTTTAGCCAAAACATTCCCTGCGGGGTTAGACAAATTAATGGGTTTATAAACACTCACACGAACAGATTTACGACGACTCAAAACGCACTCCTACGCCTTATACTTTTATTATTATTTTTATTATTCGACGATGGCTTATGCCATTCCCTGTCATTAATTTTTATTATGGTATAACTATAAGACATAAACTACTGACATAATACCCGTTTTACAAAAAAGGGCGGACTTTATTGTCTTTTATCCAAAATAAGCAAAACAATTTTACAAACTCACACAGCTAATAGTATCATCATCGATTGGCCTTTAGCGGAACGCTTAAACACAAAAACCACTTAAAAAACAATACCATCACATTCGAGAACGGGAATTTCGTATGAAAAAACATGATGAAAAAAGAGATTACATCCGCATGACAGCAGAATGTGAGGTTTCTTTCACTGACCCAGAGTCAAGCTTGAGACACCATGGACTCAGTAAAAATTTAAGCGGCAAAGGCATTCTATTTGAAACCAGCAAAGCGGTTGAAGCTGGCACACTCGTTGAGCTCACCGTCTCCCCAGAAAACACAAGCACCCCACCGCTTCATGCATTGGTTGAAATTGTCCGCTCAACACCAACCGCTGATCCAACCATTTTTTCCGTTGCAGCAAGTATTAAAGAGATTTTGCCTTAAATGTATAAAATTCAAAAAGAGATTCACTTTTGCTATGGCCACCGCTTACAAAGCCACCCCGGTAAATGCAAGCATATCCATGGCCACAACGTCAGAGCCATAATCACCCTAGCCTCAGAGAAGCTCAATGATGCAGGAATGGTGGCTGATTTTGCAGAAATAGACCAATACGTCAAACCTTGGATCAATGACAATTTAGATCATAATTTTCTGATCGAGCGAACAGACCCACTAGTACCAACGCTTGAGAAAGCAGGCGAACGTTTCTTCCCTATGGACTGCCCCCCAACGGCCGAAAACATTGCAGCACTGATTTATGACCAAGTAAAAACCAGCCCTCTCCCCATCGAAAGTGTTATTTTGTGGGAATCATTTACTGCAGCAGCCCATTACTGCCCCTCGTAGATAAAAAACACGAGATATCAAACAAAAAAATACCAAAGCTGTGAAAACAGTTTGGGTATTTTTTTGTTTGAACAGAGCCATCACAATAGCTCTGCGGCTTATTTTATCGCTCGTAGCCAGGCACAGCACTCATTTTATGAATACTTAAATCAGCACCTTCGTACTCATCTTCTTCAGATAGCCTAATGCCCATCAACAATTTAAGCACCCCATAAATAACCAGTCCTCCAATAAAGGCGATAATTACCCCAAAAGCAGTACCAACTACTTGCGACATTAAACTCACGCCGCCTTTACCAAGCATACTCTCTAAGCCGAATATACCAGCCGCAATACCACCCCAAACACCACACAACCCATGTAATGGCCACACACCTAAAACATCATCAATTTTCCAAACATTCTGAGTTAAGGTAAATGCCCACACAAACAACATTCCAGCCACTGCACCTGTTGTAAGCGCACCTATGGGGTGCATTAGGTCTGAGCCCGCGCAAACCGCAACCAAGCCGGCTAAAGCGCCATTATGAATGAAACCTGGGTCATTTTTACCGACAACCAAAGAGGTTAAAATACCACCAACCATTGCCATTAAGGAGTTCACTGCGACCAGACCACTCAAACCTTCAACCGATTGCGCTGACATCACGTTAAAACCAAACCAACCTACAGCTAACGTCCAAGAGCCAAGTGCAAGAAAAGGAATGCTTGAAGGTGGATGGGAGGACATTTGACCACCAGCCTTATAACGACCTCGGCGGGCACCCAACAACAGCACAGCCCCTAATGCAATCCAGCCACCAAAAGCATGAACCACAATGGAGCCAGCAAAATCATGAAATGCCGCACCAAACCAATGTTCAATGAGGCCAACCGTCACATTCGCGCCATCAGCACCAACCGTGGTAACCGCAAAAGAAATACCCCAGGTTGTACCAGTACCGTTGATGCCAAAGTTGCCATTCCAAATAATCCCTTCAAAGAAAGGGTATAACAACGCCACAATTAAGAAAGAGGCCAGCATCTGAGGGTAGAATTTTGCTCTCTCAGCAATACCACCCGAGACAATGGCAGGAATCGCAGCTGCAAACGTCAGTAAGAAGAAGAATTTGACTAAAGCAAAACCATTGTTTTCCTCAAGATTCGCAGCGCTGGCAAAAAAGTCCATGCCATAAGCCACATAATAACCAATGAAAAAGTAAGCGATAGTCGACACGGCAAAATCAACCAATATCTTAACCAGGGCATTTACTTGGTTTTTACTACTTACGGTACCCACTTCTAAAAACGCAAAACCTGCGTGCATCGCGAGTACCATTACGGCACCAATCAACAACACCAACACGTTTAGACCATCCAATACTGCACTCTCCGCCATGACGACTCCTTTCTCAACTCCACACAGGAGTTTTACGCACCAAATTTGTGCCAAACATTCAAAAGCATCGCAAAATAGACGCTTATTCAAAAAACAGGCGCCATTATGGCGCATTTCTCTAGTGAAAACAAAACAAGCAAATTCACGCAACGTAAACCACCATCAGACATTCACATTGACGACAGAAAGCGGGGTATGATAAAAATTGATGCTCTTTAATCTCACCAAGAGAAAATTTATGAAAGCAAAACTGCTATTACTGGCCTGTCTATTCATGCCAGCCGCCTCAATTCAGGCAAATAATATTTCCACGCCTGCTTCTCTTAATAAGAAGGTCTCATCAGAGACATTCGCTTACATCCGAATTCCAAATATGTGGGGTTTGCTGTCGTCTCCTAAAGGCAATGCCATAAGCAACGCCTTAGCCAGCCCTGCACACCAAACTCAAATTGCTGAACTTAAGGCCGCCGTTGAAAAAAACATTCTCACAGAACTCGAGCCATACACTGGTTTTGCATTAAAATTAGTTTTATCTAGACTCACATCCCCCATAGAGGCGATGGCCATCACCCCTAAGGGCTCGCCCTCCCCCATCCCCAACCTTGCTATCCGCACACAGCTTGATTTCAAAACAGTGGGTGAGTTTAAAGCACTACTCGCTGCGATGAGCCAAGAAATTCCAATACAGATCACTGCACCTATCACAGCAGAAGGTTTTGGCACCCTGCAGGTAGAAGCCGTCACCATACAGCTTCACTTTGATTCTGCGACCGGTATGTTAAACATGGTTGCAGGACAAATGGTCAACCAAAAGATTTTTGACGAAATCACCAGTTTACCGGATGCCACCTACCCTGTTTTCCAAGCGGATCAACAACAAATCGATAACAGCGGCCAAGGTTTATTCATCTGGCTGAATGCAAAAAAGATTCTGCCTTTAGCACAAGCAGGTATGCCGCCTGAAGTTTCAATGGGCTTACAACAGATGGGTTTATTGGATGCCACTTCAGCTGCTGCTGGCATGGGAATGAGTAATGGTAAGGGCCGTTTACAAGTCTTTTTAAATGCCCCTCACACGGGCTTAAGAAAATCGATTCCTGGCGTGAACAACAATTTTAGTGTGACTTCAGCAGGGACTCCTGGCGGTATGTTCTCCATCTCGATTTTAAGCTTGGAGTTATTACAAGGCGTCGAGAAGCTCATGCAAATGATGTCTCCTGATGACTACACCCAATACGAAGCAACCCAAAAACAAATCAAAGAAGCTGCAGGCTTTGATGCTCGTGACGTTTTATCCGCTATCGGCCCTGAAACACTGTTTTTCTCCGACGATGAAGGTAGTTACCTTGCCATTCGCTTAAGAGACCCTGCAAAATTTTATGGCATTTTGGACAAGCTCAAACAAATGTTTCAACTAAAACATGAGCAAGTCACTGTTGATGGTGTTCAACATCACCACTTAGCCATCCCAGGGATTTCATTCCCTCAAAGCAGCCCTGATTTCCTCATGACGCTGCTGTCTCGATCAGGCACACACCTTTACTGGATTGAGGATAATGGCTACTTATTAATGGCTCAAATCCCACAAATGTTAATGGAGCATCAGAAATCAGCTAACCGACAACCGATCCAACACTGGTTAAATGAGCAACAACGTCAAAGTGGCCAACATTCAATGGCACTGCTGAGCTTTACGCTTGAAGATATGCCGACTGAAATTTATAACGTGTATTTACAATTGCTTTTGATGCTGGGTGATTTTGCAGAATACCCTATCGACTTGTATAAACTCCCCAGCGCATCTCAAGTGAATTTAGCCAATAATGGTACCTTTGGCGTGCAGTTTGATATGTCTGAAAGCCAAATTGGTTTTGGCATCACCTATGAAAGCACCATGATTGACTTCTTGCTTGACCCAGGTGCAGGCAGTGTTGTGGTTGTTGGTGGTATTATGGCTGCAGTCGCTATTCCGGCCTATCAAGACTATATCACTAGAGCCAGCGTTGCCGAAGGCATGAGCATTGCTTCTGGTTATAAAATTGCGGTTTCAGAATACTACTACCTGAACAACAAGCTACCAACGGCTGAAAAAGACCTCGCAATTGACCCTGTTCGCCCATACGGCCCAGTGGAATCGGTCACTATGCAAGGCGAAGGTGAAATCCATATTAAGCTAACAGGATCAAACCTCTATGGTAGTAGCGTCGTATTTGCACCAAAAATTGAAAACGGTGTTGTACGTTGGGCCTGCTCATCAAAAGGCACTTCAATGAAATACCTACCGAGTGAGTGCAGAGTTGAATACTAAGCAATCTTGAGTTAGCACAACGATAAAGACCTCAGCAAGCCCGCCTTGTTGAGGTCTTTTTTTGTCTTTCACAGCACCACTTTCAACGCTCCCCCCCCCTATGCCAGTACGCTACCTAGCCCAACACAGAGAGTATTTGGGGAATGTCCATATTCCCTGCTACGCTTTAAAGTATGTTCAAAAAAACGCTACTCGCCCTGATTTTACTCATACTCGCCACTTACCCGTATGTTATGGGCAAAATCAGCCACGGCTTTTTTATCGAGCTGGCTAAAAATTTTTCCACCAAGCATACCCAGTTTGACATTGCTCACTATCAAACAGGCTGGCTCACCTCAGAATTCGACTTAATTATCACCGATTTAAAAGACCAAAGCATCGTCCGCAGCCGCCAGACGGTCACTCACGATTTATCCACCATCACAGGCATTCACACCGGTAACATGGCTTGGGCAAGCGTGAACAGCCAAATCGTTGAAGGGATGAGTCGCTGGCACGAGCAACACGGCAGCTTACCCGCTTTCAAGCTGTCCATGACAACTCAACACGACATTCAAATACAAGTTCAATTCCCGAAGTTACAAAGTGAAGATGTCTCCTTCAGCCAAATAACCTTTCAAGCGCTCATGAACGAAACCGAATCTTTTCACACCTTGTCACTGTCCATTGATTCAATAAAAAGCCCCAGCTTTAGTGCCACACAAATACAGCACCAACTTCAATTCAGCAATAATGTGTTAAAAAGCCAGTTTTCTAGCCAACAACTCAACTTAGAAAACACTCACTTTAGCCAGCTTCAGCTCACTAGCCAATTACAACCGATACAATCAGGTGTTTTCCAACCACTGCTCATTGATGCACTTCAAGGCACAACCTCTCTACCGTTATGGCGTTATTTATCAGACCAGGAAATGACTTTTCAAAGTGATATGCAGCTACATAAAAAAGCAGATAAACTCAATATCAGGCTTACAGCAACACAAACAGATGAGCTCAAGAAACCCTGGCAAGACAAACTAACGGCCAACATGGACCTTTCCTCAGGTAGCCGCCTACTCACCCAAATCACCGCGTTAATTTTGAAACAAAAATACCAACACCTGCCTTACCCAATCCAACAAGACGCGCTAGAAGCCATTGCAGCCAGGCAACTTCAAGGATTTAAAGACTTAGGGTTACTGCAACGAGTCGGTAATGATTTTAAAACACGAATTGAATATCAAAAAGACCGCTTTGATATTCTTGGCAAACAATTTGCCAGTCTGCTGCAGTTAACGGCGCACTAAACGGAAACCTAACGTACTCGTTCTATAGTTCATCGCATGATGCATTCGGTACGCTGACCGAGTGTCACTTGCAGATGATGACCAGTTGCCACCTCTCGCCACACGATTCCCTTTCTTCCCAGCGCACCGCTTTTCAGCCCCATCATAAGCTTCGTTCAACGGAGAACAAGTCCACTCAGAAACGTTGCCATGCATATCATAAAGCTGAAATAAATTGGGCTTAAACGAGCCGACTTTTGTGGTCGAAATATTACTCCAAGAGGTCGCACACTCACCGCAATTGGTCTTCTTCTCTGAAAATTTATCCCCCCAAGGGTAAGGCGTCTCTAGCGTTGCTCGAGCAGCATACTCCCACTCAGCTTCAGTTGGCAGACGAAACGAGTCGTCCCCCATTTTATTTAATTTACCAATAAATTGGCGGACGTTTTTAAAGGAGACTTTATCCACTGGGTAACGCGAGCCTCGGTCAAAAGTAGAAGGATTATCTGGCAACACTTTCCCCCAGGCACCTTGAGTCGTTTCATGCTTGCTTAACCAAAACGAATCCACACACACATTATGTGGATGCTCATCGGCATAACGACCCTCCTCATTATTTTTACTGCCCATCGAAAAACAGCCAGCAGGAATATAAATAAATGTTTGCCCGGTTACTGGATCAACCCACGGCATTTTATCTAAAATCTCCACTTTCCAATAACCAACACCCGCGCTGAGCAAAACCATGGCACACAAACCAATCACTAAGGGCAATTTAGATCGTTTGCCCGTTGCCACACGTTTGCCACCAATGGTGGTATTTTCTTTCTTATCTCGAGAGCGCCGACCAATTCCCGTATTACTGGCAGAATCCACGACACGCTTGCGTTTTTTAGCCTTAGCCTTCCCTTTGGGTTTGGCCTTATGCCGAGTAGGCTCACCGGCATCATCCATTAATTCATCTAATGACAAATCGGCGATGGTTCGTTCTTCGGGAGCCAGCTCCACAGGTTCGCTAGGCTCACACCCCTCCGGTAAGGGGGCTTCAACTTGTCCTTTTAATTCTTTTCGCCACTCTTCAATACTTTGCGGCCGCTCTTCGCCCAAAACCATTAAGGCATGATCAATTGCCCGCAAAAAATGCTCTTGATAGCGCTTTTTAGCAATTTTGGTCGCAGGCTTCATTGGGTCAGGTTCATCCCGAAGACGTGCGGCACTACGCAAGCTAGCCTCAACCACCCTGCGCCCTGTAATACAACGGTAAATGACCCCTGCCATCGCATAAATATCCGACCAAGCACCTTGCTGCTTAGCATCGGTATAATATTGCTCAATAGGCGCGTAACCTGGAGTGAGCATGGAGGTCATCGAGGTTTTCCCTCCCGAATCAGCTTCTGCTCTAGCGGCACCAAAATCTAATAAAACAGGGCTGCCATCTTTACGTAAATAAATATTGGCAGGCTTGATATCTCGGTGAATCATACCTGCATCATGCAGTACTTCCAGGCCACTCATCAGAGGCAAGACAATATTCATCACTGCTTTTTCTTTGAGTTTGCCAGATTGGGTCAGTTTGGCATCGAGCGGTTCACCTTCCTCATATTCCATGACAAAGTAAGCGGTACCAACCGCTTCAAAATAGTTCTGAATGCGTACCATATTGGGGTGTTTAAAACGTGCCAGGGTTCTGGCTTCGTCTAAAAAGCGTTCTTTAAACGCTTTAAAGTCACTCACATGCTCTTTGGTTTTAGGCCTAACTGAGAAATCTCTATCACGTGACGCCAAACTTTCAGGCAAGTACTCTTTAATGGCGACTTTTTGGTCTAAGCGCAGATCCCGCGCTAAGTAGGTAATACCAAATCCGCCCTGGCCTAAGACTGTTATGATTTCATACTGTTGAACGAGTGTATAACCCGTTTTTAGCGCATCAGTAATGACTTCAGTATCCAAAAGAATGCTTTCCCTCTTGTGTGGTTGCCCAAAAATTTGCGGACATATAAATAGTTTAGCAGTTCACACACTATCTAACAGGATCAGTCCGGTTTTTCCGCAAAGGAGAAAAGCACATCAACTGGCAAGTAAATCCCATCTGCAACCGCGAGCGCCTCTACCTCGGCCATGTGCTCGACTTGAAAACGCTCTAATTCATCATCCGATAAATTGTCGAGCAAACTTCGAAGCGCCGTATTCCACACAACATCCCACCAGTCTCGCCCTGTTGCAATGTGGTAGCCCATTGATTGCTGGCTTATTTGAATATTTTCAAACCCTGCACTCGATAACGTTTGCTCACATTTTTCAACACTATCCAGCTTCTGAGCAACTTCAAAGTCTTTGGCATACCCATACGCTTGTAAACGGGTAATGAATAACTCCGCCATCGGTGAGAAAGAACTGGGTAAAAAGCTACTGAAACCTACTTTTGCACCAGGCTTCATCACTCTCTTCCAGCTCAGTAAACCTTTTTGAATATCCGAGAAAAAAAACAAACCAAACCCACATAAGACATGATCAAAATAATTTCGCTTGAACTCGACGTCTTGGCCATCCATTTCAAAGTAGTCAATGTTCGTTAACGCCATTTTTCTGCAATTCACTTCAGCTTTAGCCAACATACCCGCCGAGAGATCAATCGCCATCACCCGACCAGTACTCGCCATTTGTGCGGCAGCAATGCTGACCATACCTGTTCCAGCAGCAACATCTAAGATTTTTTGCCGACCAAAAATTTTAGCTTTTGCCGCTAACAAGTCAGCCGCAAAAGGGAAGAAACGCATATTGGGAGAGTCATACCCACCAGCAACTGCATCGAACGTTGAAATAATTGAACTCATAACAAACACTCTTTTATCTAAATTTGTGATGCACTTATAACTTTGAGGGAATCATCCCTAACAGCGAAAAGAGCATGAATTTGGTCACAGAAAACACAAATTAACTGTGTTTTTATTAACTAACTAGAACGCAATCATTATTGATTTTAGTATCAAAATAAGAGATTAACTTAATGGATATACAAACCCTTCATGCCGGTAACACTCTCGTTCTCGAGCCTGGTACAGAGCTAAACCAATACAAAATACTCAAGGTATTAGGCCAAGGCACCTTTGGGATCACCTATCTTGCAGTGAATTTAACACTCAATCAACACGTGGCAATTAAGGAGTTTCTGCCTGAGCCTGTCGCTTACCGTGAACATAGCAATACAGTCCGTCCAAAATCAGCCAATGACCAGCTCACGTTCCAACATTTTAAACAAAGATTCCTTGAAGAAGCGCAGAATTTAGCCCTTTTCAAGCATCAAAACATCGTTCGTATCAATGGGTATTTTGAAGCCAATGAAACCGCCTATATGGTGATGGATTATGAAACGGGTATCAGCTTAGAGCAACAACTCGCACAAGGGTACCGCTACTCAGAAGCGGAACTAACCTCTTTTGTGCGCCAACTCAGTAGTGGCTTACATCGACTTCATCAAGTTGGCATTATCCACCGGGACATTAAACCCGATAATATTTTCATCCGAGCCCACGACAATAGCCCTGTACTCCTTGATTTTGGCTCTGCCCGGCATGCGCTGCACCAAAAAACGCAAGACATGACCACGCTACTCACGGTCGGTTACGCACCAATTGAACAATACTCAACCAACGGTACCAGGCAAGGCCCTTGGACAGATATTTATTCACTCGCGGCTGTTTGTTATGAATTAGTCACAGGCAACCGCCCAATGGAATCAACCATCCGCAGTGAAACCAAAATGCGAACAGGGTCTGACCCACTCCCTTTGGCTGCTGAGACAGCAAAAAACCATTTTAGCCATGCATTTTTACAACTCATCGACCAAGGTCTCGCCATGCTTGCAGAAGACCGGCCACAAAGTATTGAGGGCTGGCAAACAAGTCTCGATCAGTTAAATCGAACCAAAATACAAGACATAGAAGCATTGCAGCAAAAGTTATCAGAGCCACCACTGGCAACACACCATCAGCTCAATCAGCAAACCAACAACAGAACCGTTATCCCATTCCCAATTCAAGCTGATACACCACCGCCGACAGAAATCGAGCCTAATAAGGCCGAAACACCGGTAGAAAAGCCTACAAATTTACCCACACTGACGTTAACCATTACGTTTCCGACGTTTAAATACATTTGGGAGAAGCATGCATCCGTCGTCATTTTAGTGTGTTTATTTTGCCTAGGGTTAAGTGCACCCATTCTCATTGAGTCAGTAATGGCCAAAGACTTTACGGTGATTTCTTCTTGGTTTCTGTTTCTGTCACTCAACGCAATGACACTCTATTTAATAGCGAATAAAACACGGTTAAGCACACTGGAAAGGCGACTTGGAATAACCGCTTTAAGCGTAGGAACAGCCATGCTTTTGGTTCAACTCGTCATGTCTTTATAACCACGCACAATGTGCAGCTGTCCAGCACAATGTGTTTAAAATGATACAAACCACCTGAAATACATTTTTATCGCTATACTTCAATTTTATTCATAAAAAAAATAAAAGTATTTCAATGAACATTGCTGAAAACATCTCTGATTTAATTGGGAACACACCACTGATTAAACTCAACGCCCTATCTCAACAGAGCGGCGCCACCATTCTTGGTAAGTGCGAGTTTTTAAACCCAACAAGCTCAATTAAAGATCGTATTGGTTGCAGCATGATTGATGCGGCAATAGGTCAAGGTCTTATCAAGCCAGATACCACCATCATTGAACCAACGAGTGGTAATACGGGTATTGCCCTAGCCAGTATTTGCGCGGCAAAAAATCTGCGCTTGATTCTAACAATGCCTGAGTCAATGAGCACTGAACGACGGAACTTACTCACAGCCCTCGGTGCTGAACTGGTACTCACCCCTGCACTAAAAGGCATGACAGGCGCTTGTGACAAAGCGATAGAGTTAGCAAACAGTATTGCTAACACCTATATTCCGCAGCAATTTAAAAACCCTGCCAACGCACAAATTCATAGAGAAACCACTGGCAAAGAAATTTTAGCTGACACCGATAACAAGGTCGATATTTTCATTTCAGGCGTTGGTACCGGCGGCACCATCACAGGATGTGGTGAAACCCTAAGACAAGCTAACAGTGATGTTCAAATCATTGCCGTAGAACCAAGCACCTCAGCAATCCTCTCCGGAGGCACACCAGGCCTACATAAAATTCAAGGCATTGGTGCAGGATTCACCCCGGATATTCTTAACTGTGATATTTTTAATGAAGTGATACAGGTCAGTGATGATGACGCTTATATCACTGCCAACCAACTGGCCAAAAAAGAGGGGTTACTTGTCGGTGTTTCCTCTGGGGCCAACGCTTTTGCCGCAGCGCAGGTTGCCAGGCGACCTGAAAACCAAGGCAAAATGATCGTCACTTTATTGTGCGACACAGGTGAACGCTATTTAAGCGCATCACTCTATTAAAAAGGCCACAAACTCCAGCGCGCTTCCAAAGAAGGGCGACATTGCTTTAACTGCTTCTGATAATCGTTAGAGTATCTCGCTACTTTTTTAGACACTTTGACTAACCACGGTTTTTTTCGGTACGTTTTTCGAG
Source organism: Methylococcales bacterium (assembly GCA_018672285.1). Lineage (GTDB taxonomy): Bacteria > Pseudomonadota > Gammaproteobacteria > JABHGC01 > JABHGC01 > JABHGC01. Next base: position 6,528 of record JABHGC010000297.1, on the reverse strand, counting down.
CATACCCGCCATGTCCTTCGTGGTAGGCAAGATACTGCTTCCCAGCATTCGACAATGGAATTTTTAGTTTTGTTTGGCTCACTTTGGTATACCAACCCACAAAGTCAGACGCATCATCAAAATCATCCCTGTCAGCGCCTGTATTTCCTGTTTTCTTCTGATACCACTCCCAGGTTCCGTCTAACACCTGGGCATAGCCAAATGCCGTACTAGGCCTAAACCAAGGGATAAAACCAAAGAGCGTTTCCCGCGGCGGCCTAGCTTCGGATTTAAAAGCGGATTCTTGCCGAATAATTGCCATTTGCACATGGATCGGCGTGCCCCACTGCTGCTCTGTTGCTTCTGTCGCATCAAACCAGTCGGGTTTTTCCTCAAAGATATCGCAGACATTATGAATTTTAGTCGGTGGACTACTACAACTACTCAGTGCAAGTGCGCTTATTATACATATTGCCAAACGAAGCATTATACACCCATTATTATTTTTATGGTTATCCCCCCTATCATAGTCAATAGAGGCGACCTATAGTTATTTAACAACTTTTATCTTGGAGTGATGACCATTAACCCTGCCAGATTAACTCACCACTGCCGCGCGTATTCAGGTTGCTTAAATACATTCGAACATGACTCTGATCATTGCCATTGCACCATGCAATTTCAAGTGTTTTTCCCCCCGCAAACGGAAAAACACAAAGTCCCTGTATTATTTTGGCTAGGTGATGAACATCACACGCCAGAAGATTTCATGCAAAAAAGCGGCATTTTAAAATTAGCTGCCGAATATGGCATTGGTATTGTTGCCGTTGACTCAAGCCCTAAAGGCAATAACATTCCAATTACCGAAGATGGCATTGGTGAAGGGCTTTCTTATTACGTTGATGCAACTCAAACACCGTGGTCATATTACTTCAATATGTATTCGTACATTAGCCAAGAGCTACCAGCACTCATCAGAAACCAATTCCCACAATTTTTAAAATCATATGGTATCAGTGGTTTTGGAATGGGTGGTCATGGAGCGCTCACCATTGGCTTACGACACCCCGACATTTTTTCATCCCTTTCAGCTTTCGCACCAATGTGTAACCCAAAGCAGTGCAGCAAAGGCATCCATGCGTTGAGTTATTATTTAGGAACCGACCGAGACAACTGGGACGCTTATGACAGCGTCACTTTAGTCAACCAAGCGCAGTGTAAAACACCGATTTTACTGGATCAAGGCCTTCAGGATGAGGCGCTTTCTAAGCAACTGAACACTAAGAATTTAGAAGTTGCATGCACGACAAACCAACACCCTCTCGAAGTCAACTTCCGTGCAGGGTATGATCATAGTTACTATTTTGTATCTACTTTTCTCGAGAACCATATTCAACATCATTACCAAGCACTGAGTCACCTCAGCATGGCAAACTCCGCTTAGAACGGCAAAATATTAATACTATCATCAAGTAAATAAACTAGGCCTAACGCGGCTAAAATCGCGAGTAAAGACAACACTCTAAGCGCACTTTTACAACGGACATTCAGCAACTTACATTTACATTCATCGCTATTTAACATGAATGAACTCCTCTTGTTATTATTATCCAAACAGCGTTTAGATTATTACCTTCTGGTATTATCATGTATCAGAATCTGATGGTAAAGCAGATAAATCATTTTTTATTAAAAATAATGAAAATTGTTTTCCTAAGATAACGATCAATACGGGTAATTCAGCTTCAATTCAGGTTTTTCGACTAAAATACTTATTATGAACTTGAATTGGTTAACCGCAACTTTATTCCTTTTAGTGATAAACAGCAGCGCCTGTGTGGATTATCAACTAAAAACAGCCGCAAAATCCCCCACGGATTTAGTCGTAGATGCACACATACAAAAAACAGATGAGCTGATGCAAAATTTAATGATCAAGCTCTATAAACGAAACCCACGTGAATTACAGAAAACCCCAAACACAACCATTCAATCCCGGCTCAATGAAGTTTTTGCTCACTCAGGAGAACAACATTTCCCTGAATTTGCAGCCAAGTCGACTCAAGAAATACTTACCCTGCCCTTTGACCCGCTCTACCAAGGAGACAGAGTATTTGCGTTTATGGTGGGTTTGAGTGACATGGTGCATAAATCTTATGGCTACCAAACAGAGTACTTCATGCTCGACAGTATCAATGGACAAGATCTCTACAATTCAGCCCGTAACATAGAAACCTTAATTTGGCGCATGAAACATCACTTTGCAGCAGATGGCGACCTCTACTTACTCACCAATGGATACGACCAAAATATTGAGAACCTCAGTTTTGAACGCTTATTTGGCAAACTCATTAGTTTGCAAGATATGATGGCTCGGATTTCAGCAGACAGCACCAATAGAACCATTAACAAAATCGTCCATAGTGTTGCTTCAACCGTGTTATTACCTGTTGGCATTTAACGCTTCCAGCGCCGCCCAGTTGGTGCATTTCCCCCCCCAGCAGTACGACTAAATGACCGCTTAGGTTGCTCAGCTTTCAATGGCGTACTTTCTGCTTTTTTTTCATCGGGTGAATGGTGAACGACAGTTTGAATTTTTTTAGGCTGCGCTTGATCTGGCAAAATAATCCCCGCTTGTAATCGTCGCGCTTTACGAACCACAAAAGGTAAACCCTCTGGCACATCAGAAATTTGCCACCAGCAGCCTTGTGTTTCAACTTGACGCCTCATATTTCGGCAGGTTTCTGTCATTGAGAGGCCATTCAGTACGACCCACCAAGTGTTTTTATTCTGCTCAAAAAATTGAGGCCAAGCCTCAAATGAGTCCAGCAGAATGATCGCAGCCTCAGCACCGTTAGGCCTGTCAACATATGGAAGACCAAACACGCAAGTCATTTGTGCCTTACTCAAAACAGATTCTCTTAAAGCAATATCACGGTGAAAAACCACCACCTGAACCGGTAAATTTTGCTCATTCACACATTAAACCTTCTGATAACGCCATCAATAATATCATTATTGCCACCTTTCCAATTTGCATACCAGAATATTAGAAAAAATAACTTAAAATCGATTGTTTACAAGAAAATAGCCGTGATAGGCATGACTTTCTACAGCCAACGATACCCATTGCAGAGTTTCACCAATCGACCTTACTGAGCCTTTCATAGAGAATACCTTACTTTTCACACCAGACAAATCATTAGTACCCGCTAGTAAATTCGGGTATCCTTAGCTCGGAAAATTTTCAGCTAAAAAGTGCCAGGGAAAACGTTATGGATTTAGACATCCCCGAAATTACCCAAAATGAATTGTGGATTGTAGAAACCACACTTCAAGAGCGCTATGGCGAAAAAGTCACGATTCAAGAAGTCGAAACGGAAGCCCGCTTATCCCCTGCTGACAGAGAAACTACTGAGTGCCCTGGTATGTATTGGGAATACGGTCATTGTCATTTTCTCATCATCAAAATTGGCCAAAACCGCTATCGCAGTCAGTTTTTTTTCAGAATTCATCAACAATATGGCACTGACGTTGATGTTTATGAAGATCTCACCGAGTGTGTGATCACTACGTTACAGGCACAAGCTGATCATCAACGTGAAGACGACGATGAGCTTTACAGCGACGATAATAAAGTAACCAAATAGTTAGGAGAACCCATGACGGTTAAAAACGCGTTTTATGCACAATCAGGTGGTGTAACAGCCGTAATTAATGCCTCTGCAAGTGGCGTAATCGAAACTGCACGTCAACACCCAGACAAAATCGGCACCGTATACGCCGGTCGTAATGGCATTATTGGCGCATTAACCGAAGAACTTATCGACACTAGCAAAGAGTCAGCAGATGACATTGCCGCTCTTCGCCACACCCCATCAGGTGGTTTTGGTTCTTGCCGTTTCAAACTAAAAAGCTTAGAAGACAACAAACGCGAATATGAGCGCCTGATCGACGTTTTCAAAGCACACAACATCGGCTACTTTTTTTATAACGGTGGTGGTGACTCTGCTGATACCTGTCATAAAGTATCTCAATTATCTGAGAAAATGGGTTTTCCAATCCAAGCAATTCACGTTCCTAAAACCGTTGATAACGATTTACCTATTACCGATAACTGCCCAGGTTTTGGTTCAGTAGCAAAATACATCGCTGTTTCTGCGTTAGAAGCCAGCTTCGATGTTCGCTCAATGGCCAAGACATCAACTAAAATCTTCGTTTTAGAAGTGATGGGTCGTCATGCCGGCTGGATTGCAGCTGCAGGTGGTTTGATTGAAGATCAAAACATTCCCGTGGTTATCTTGTTCCCTGAGATCGAGTTTAACCAAGATAAATTCACCGCAAAAGTAGATGAAAAAGTGAAAGAATACGGCTACTGCACCATTGTCGTATCTGAAGGCACACACTACCCAGACGGTAGATTCCTAGCTGAGCAAGGCACACGTGATTCATTTGGCCATGCCCAACTTGGTGGCGCAGCGCCTGTTGTCGCTAACATCATTAAAGATGCATTAGGATATAAATTTCACTGGGCAGTTGCCGATTACTTACAACGTGCAGCACGTCACTTATCCTCTAAATCAGATGTTGAGCAGGCTTATGCACTCGGTAAAGCAGGCGTTGAATTTGCGGTTGCTGGCGACAATGCCATCATGCCTACCGTTGACCGTATTTCTGACTCACCTTACGAGTGGAAAATTGGTAAAGCCAACTTAGCAGATGTCGCTAACGTTGAAAAAATGATGCCTATGGACTTCATCACTGAAGACGGCTTTGGCATTACCGACAAATGCAAAGCGTACCTTCTACCATTAATTGATGGTGAAGATTACCCTCCGTATAAAAACGGACTTCCCGATTATGTCGTTCTGAAGAACGAGAGCATCGAGAAAAAGCTACCTGAGTTTGAAATCTAAAACGCACCAAAAAAGGGCTAAATAGTTTTAGCCCTTTTTTAATGCAAGCTAACTGCAGCAAATGACGACTCTTGTTTGAGCCATCTCGATGCAAATAGCAAAATGAACAACAACTTTTACACCCATCTCCGCCTCAGTTGCACTTGGATGATATCAAGTCGAATATCTGCAATTGCTACAGACTGAATCGGGATCTTTTTTTACACTATGGAGGGATACATCAATGTCTTTAGGACTCATTTTCGCACTTTTAGCAGGGGTTGCAGCCGTTGTTTATGGTGTGGTGACAATTAAGTGGATTATGGCAAAATCGCCTGGTAGCGATAAAATGCTAGAAATCGCACAAGCGGTTCAAACCGGCGCACAAGCTTACTTAAGCCGTCAATATAAAGCCATTACCGTTGTGGGTATCATCATTTTTGCAGCGATGGCACTGACTAAAATTGGCATGGCAACTGCGATTGGTTTTGCAGTTGGCGCAATTTTATCTGGTGCTGCCGGCTTCATCGGCATGAACATCTCTGTTCGCTCTAACTCTCGTACTGCACAAGCGGCACACGACGGCATGGCAGCAGCGTTCCAAGTTGCTTTCCGTGGCGGCGCTATCACTGGCATGCTAGTGGTTGGCTTAGCACTCATTGGTGTTGCAGGCTACTACGCAGCTTTAGATTTATTCACAGACATGACCACCGCTGAAATCATGCACGCTTTAGTCGGCCTTGCATTTGGTGGCTCACTGATCTCTATCTTTGCACGTCTTGGTGGCGGTATCTTCACTAAAGGTGCTGACGTTGGCGCTGACATCGTTGGTAAAGTAGAAGCTGGCATTCCTGAAGATGACCCACGTAACCCTGCAGTAATCGCAGATAACGTGGGTGATAACGTGGGTGACTGTGCAGGTATGGCTGCAGATTTATTTGAAACGTATGCTGTAACCATCGTTGCGACCATGTTACTAGGCTCATTAATGTTTGCTGCTGACTTACAACTCACAGCCATTATGTACCCATTAGTTCTTGGTGGTGTGTCTATTTTTGCATCGATTGTTGGTTGCTACTTTGTTGCCTTAAAAGAAGGCGGCAGTGTCATGGGCGCACTTTACAAAGGTTTAATCATTGCTGGCGGTATTTCAGCAGTGGCTTTCTACTTTGTAACCGACAACATGCTTGGCGGCACACTCTCTATTGGTGGCGTTAATTATGAGTCAATCAACTTGTTCTACACCTCATTAATTGGTCTAGCACTAACTGGCGTCATGGTTGTCATCACTGAGTACTACACCTCTACAGAATATGCACCGGTTAAAACCATTGCTGCTGCATCTGTTACTGGTGACGGTACCAACGTTATCGCAGGCTTAGGTGTTTCAATGAAATCTACCGCAGCACCTGTGATCATGATTTGTGCCAGTATTTGGGGTGCAGACAGCTTAGGCGGTTTATATGGCATCGCGATTGCGGCAACTTCTATGTTATCTATGACAGGTATCATCGTTGCTTTAGACGCTTATGGCCCTATTACTGATAATGCTGGTGGTATTGCTGAGATGGCCGAAATGCCTGAAGAAATTCGCAACATCACTGACCCATTAGATGCAGTTGGTAACACCACTAAAGCGGTAACCAAAGGTTAC
>JABHGC010000207.1 GCA_018672285.1 Methylococcales bacterium | reverse complement strand
CTGGGTAAATGTCAGAAATACAGTATTTATTAGTAGTAAAAAATAATTTGAATATTTTAGGCGTGGATAAATTGAAAATTGATGTTTTATACTGAATCGCCTATAACGTATTTTACGCAATGTCTTTTTCAGGCTCGACTAATTAATCCATTGCCCGAGGCTTGCCAACACCATAACCCTGAGCATAATCAACGCCTATTTCATGGAGTTTTCTTAAAATCCGATCATCTTCAACAAACTCGGCAATGGTCTTTTTCCCCATCACATGGCCAATTTCATTAATGGATTTAACCATTGCATAGTCAATAGGGTCGTCAACGATACCTTTAACAAAAATGCCATCTATTTTTAGAAAATCAACAGGCAAGTCTTTTAAATAACCATAAGAAGATAATCCTGTGCCAAAGTCATCCAATGCAAACATACACCCTTTATCTCTCAATGTTGTAATAAAAGTAGATGCCGTACTTAAGCTTGAAACAGCTGCCGTTTCGGTTATTTCAAAACAAATTGAACGAGGATCCACATCGTACTTAATAAAGGACTCTTCTAAAAATTGAATGAAAGGCTCACTGCCGATGGTATTTCCCGAAAGGTTAACTGAACATAAAATATTGTCTTTATGTTCATTCGTGCTTAACCAATTAAATAATGCCGTCACAACCCATTGGTCTACATTGGTGATTAAATTGTAGCGCTCTGCCGCAGGTAAAAAAGCACCCGGAGGCACAAGTTCACCTGCTTCACCTTCCATTCTAATGAGCACTTCAAAGTGATCTCGAGTATCTTCTTGCGCGGTAATTGGCATGATTTTTTGTTGATGTATGACAAAAGAATCATCTTCAATCGCTTGATTGATCTTAGAGACCCATTGCATTTCACCTTGTCGTTTCTGCAATTCTTGGTCACCGTCATCGTAAATATGGATACGATTACGTCCACCATCTTTAGCGGCGTAGCATGCAGTATCAGCCCAGCTCATGACTTCGCTAATCGAGTCACAGTTACCTGTAATTTGTACCAGACCGATACTTGCACCGACAGAAAATGCTTTTGATTCCCAGCCAAATTTAAAGGATTGTACCGATTGTAATATATCATTTGCTGCACGCACCCCTGAGCCGATAGAGCAATTACTCAATAAAATGCCAAACTCATCTCCCCCTAGGCGCGCGAGTACATCACCATCACGTACCATCCCCAAAATTCGACTCGTCAACTGCCTCAATAATTCGTCACCCGCCCCATGCCCACAGGTATCATTAACCACTTTAAATTGATCTAGATCCATATACATCATGACATGCTCTTCCATGCCAGTGCTTGAGCGTTCAAGCAGCCTCGTCAACTGGGTTTCAAACTCAAGCCGGTTAATAAGACCTGTTAGCGCATCATGTGTCGCTTGGTGCTCTATTTTATCCGTCCAAACATGCTCTTCTGTAACATCTCTGAATATCACCACAGCACCATTAAAAATATTATCTGCACTCATCAAAGGAGATGCAGAATATTCTGCGGTATATATATGCCCATCTTTACGAGAAAAACGCGCATCATCATCTCGGTAAAGTTTACCCATGCTGCAACTCAAAAACAGCTCATGCCCTTGCCACGAAACAGGACCACCTTCTGTATAATCCATTAGATCCATAAATGACTGCTCAACCAGCTCCCCTTTATCCCACCCCATTAATGTTTCACAAGCGGGATTAGCAAAGGTAATCACACCGTCCTCGTTTAAGCTAAAAATACCATCTGCAACAGAACTCAGTAGTAAATCATTATACCGAGCAATGGTCTCTTTTTCGTGCAATAAAGACAGCATTTCTTTTTTAGATTTTTGCAGCTCAATTTGAGTTTTAACCCTTGTTAACACTTCAGTTTCTTTGATCGGCTTCGTAATATAATCAATTCCGCCCACAGAAAATCCCTTAGCGAGCGAATCCATTTCAGCCCTAGCAGTGACAAATATAACGGGAATGTCGCGTGTTACAGGATCAGACTTTAAACGCTCACACGTAGTAAAACCGTCGATACCTGGCATATTCACATCCATCAGAGTATTTTCCAATAGTGGAATGAG
>JABHGC010000127.1 GCA_018672285.1 Methylococcales bacterium | reverse complement strand
GGTTCATAAATGAGTAGCCTTGGCTGTTTGTTTGTGCTGTTTTGTCGCACTCATTATAACTAATGAGGCCAGGCATTCTCTTTTTTTTTTCGTTATTTATCAATAAAGACGCTTACTTTCAGACTTTTGCATCTACCTCACGAGTTCTTCTCTTAATTATTTAAAACAGCAACATCAATTAACGAGCGGAACAAACACTCGGTATCCTCTGTAAGAAATAGCGCACAAAATATCACGGCCTGTGGATAACTTTGTGTACAAAATAAAAATAAAAACATTAGCAAAAACCACTACTTAGTGGTAATTCCCCATCGTGATACCAGTTTACCCGGCACCAATTATTTATATATTTTTCAACGACTTAAGAGGAAATTATAGCAATCGTCAAATAATTGGCTAAGTCATTGATTGCTCATCACCGTAATATTTCATTTGTGGATAAACACGTTTTTTAGCACCAATAAATACAACAAAGTGGTGCATACAACACGACCGAAAAAGTCACAATAAACTCATGCACTTAAACTCAATTCACATTTTATACTCCAAAACCAATCAGCCATCTTTTTTAACACTTTCCCAATAAACATAATTAGGTAATTTATTGGCCGTGCAAAACAGGCACCTTAGGTGTAGTGTTGAAAATTAAATAAAGAGTGAAATCAGCCGACTAACCACCATTAAATATCACGATTAAAAATACGAGCATAAAGATCAACTTAAGGCTGTGGATAACTTTGTGTACAAATCTAACGCAACCTCATAAAATGCTGATACACCAAGGGTTTTTACTAAACGCTGTACAGAAAATACAGAACAAACAAATATACATTAATATTCAATAGGTTACATAATAATCGCAATCAGGATCGCCCAATAACAATGAGCAATTTAGCATATAATTTATCCCGTCAGACTGTGGACTACTTGCTTGCCTGCACCTTAATAGTGCTTTGTTCACTTATGTTATCTGCAACCGCAATGGCAGATTCTTGGGCTGCCCAATTTAAAAAAGACTTAGCAGGAGGGGCCGTCATTATTGCTGACCCAACGGGTAAAATCCTCTGGCAGCATAATGCGGATAAAGCCAATGTACCAGCTTCTATTATCAAAATTGCTACAGCAGGCTCAGCCCTTGAGCACTTAGGAAATAACTACCAGTTTAAGACAGAGTTTTACCTCACCAAAGATAACCGCCTTGCCATCAAAGGCTTTGGTGACCCCTCACTGATATCAGAAGCCCTTGAAGGCAGTATCCAAAACATCCATACCAAGCTCCCCAAACACCTAACTGGTTTTATTTTCGACACACAATATTTTTCTAAAAAAGTCATCATTCACGGCCAAAGCAAGAGCAACAACCCTTACGACGCTTCAAACGGTGCCCTGATTGCCAACTTTAACACCATCAAAATTCACCGAAAACACAACCAGAAAATCTATACTGGAGAAACCCAAACGCCTTTAACCAACACAGCGAGGCTATTAGCAAAACCATTTCCAACAGGTAAGCACCGTATCAATGTCGGCCATGATATTCGCCTCAGCTTGCAAAACCTAAGTGAGTTGATACAAGCTTTTCTCGCAAAAAAACACATCCGCATCGAAGCCCGTTACTCTCAAAGTACGATTCCTAAAAATGCCCAATTAATACACACCCAATACTCAAAGCCCTTGACTCATATCGTGCAGGGATTACTTAGGTATTCAAACAATTTTACCGCGAATCAACTATTGCTCGTACTCGGTGCAGAGCGACTTGGTGCTCCGGCATCACTGCAGAAAGGGCTTAGTATCCTGAGTGACTATATTGCTAAGCACGTTAAAAGCCCCTTTAATATAGAAGAAGGCTCAGGGCTTTCTAGGAAGACTCAAATTAGCGCAAGAGGAATGCTGTCATTAGTCCGTGCCTTTCAACCCTATTTTACGTTGCTCAAACACGAGCCTCCCATTTGGGCTAAAACGGGAACCTTATCTGGCTTGCAAACCTATGCCGGATTTATTGAATCTCCAAACCACGAGCTATATCCATTTGTTATTATGCTGAATAAACAAAAACCCTTTGCATTTCGCAAAGCGCTAGCAAAAAGACTTGGCAAACAGCTTGGAATTATCCCCTAGAATGAGTAAGCGCTATTTAAAAACTGAATTTATAAAACAGTTCATACCGATAAGAAGCTTGCCTGCCAGCGATCTAACCCATGTCGCAAAACAATCCCCTATTGCGGTTAAAGCGGCTAACACCTGCATATTTACAGGTAAAACATCGACACAGTATTACTGGTACTTAGTTAAGGGACAGCTACTCCTGACAAACGCCCAGAGTAAACAACAACTATCTGCAGGCTCAGAAAGTGCTCATTTCCCCTTTTTAAGCCCGTCCGACCATAATAAATCTGTCACAACATTAGAAAAAGTCATTTTACTCAGGGTTCATAAGCAGCACTTTGCAAAAATCAATCAAGCAATGCCAGCTGACGCTAGCAAAGAAGATGAGCCCCTTTATCAGCAATTATACGATGACTATGAAAGCGGAAAACTAGCACTCCCTTCTCTCCCTGACATGGCGTTTAGAATACGAAGTGCATGCCAAAATACCAGTAGCAATGCCAAAACATTAGCCAGAATTTTACAAGTAGATCCAGCCATTACAGCTCGTGTATTACAAATTGTTAACAGCCCTCTTTATCGCGGCACAGATAAAATTGTCACCTGTGAATCAGCCATCTCACGCCTCGGTATGGAGGGGACTAAAAATTTAGTCGTGGCCTTTACCATGCAGCAGCTTTTCACATCAAAAAATGAATTATTAAAAACTAAAATGCAGCAATTATGGCTACATAGCGCTGAAGTCTCCGCCATGAGTTATATTCTGGCTAGAGCAACGCAAGGGCTTGACCCAGATTTAGCCATGCTCGCAGGCCTATTACATGACATAGGGACTGTCGCCATACTCTCTCATGCAGAAGAATATCAACTCTTAACGTCAGATGACTTACTCGATAAAGCCATTCACGGTTTAAATGGGCGTATTGGCGCTATGCTGCTTAATAAATGGGGCTTTGACCCTTCACTTGTACAAGTGGCAGCAGAGTCAGAACACTGGTTACGGAACCCTACAGAACAACCAGACTATTGTGACATTGTGTTATTAGCGCAACTACACAGCTATATTGGCAGCCCAAACATGAACCACCTTCCCGTCATTAGTGAAGTCCCGGCCTTCGGAAAAATAGCAATGGGCAAGCTCAGCCCACAACGCAGTTTAATGGTTTTAGACAAAGCAAAAGAAGAAATAAGTAATATTAAAATATTACTTGGAGCAATATAGACTTTCATTAATTGTAGAAATTTAACCACACCGTTGCTAAAAAATGACAACCACCCTTTCCATGTAAACTATTCTCAACTATACTTTTGTATTAGATTCGCCCTAATTTGAAAAACAATAACATTCTGGAGATTCACAACCCGATGAAAACTCAAATATTACAAGCATCGATTGCAGCAATACTTGCTGCAGCGCCTGTTCTTTCAGCAACGGCTGACGTTAAAATTTTTGGTGGTGTTCAAGTTGAATACTCAAACGAAGATTTAGAAGGCCAAAGTGCAGAACAAGGTGTAGACGACACCAATTTTTACTCAAATATTGGTTTTACAGCAACTGAAAAACTAGGTAATGGCATGACAGCCATTGCACAGATTGCCTTCACTTTTAACCCTGCAGGTGATGACAACACAGGCTTTACTAATGACGATATTTTTGTTGCCTTAGAGCATAAAAAATGGGGTTTCATCGGTATGGGTACATTTACCTCACCTTATAGCTCGACCGGTGACCGTTTAGATGGTTTTTATGAGACCAACATGGAAGCTGTTGGCGCAGGCGGCATGACTTCAGGTGGAACGGTTATTGGCCATGATGGTGCTGTTAACAGCGCAATTTACTACCGCTCTCCAACGTGGAACAACCTAACCATTGATTATGTTATTTCTCCAGATGAGAAAAACAATGGCGTACTAGACAATAACACCACTGTTCAAGATGGCGATGACAATGATTTTGCAGTTGCGTTAACTTATGAGCAAGGTCCTCTTTATGCATTTTTAGCTTATGGCCAAAACAACATTGAAGACACCAACACAGAAGAAGCCTGGAAAATTGGTGGCCAAGCCAGCATGGGTGCACACACACTTTCTGCACAATATGAGTGGGTTAGCGATTCAAACTCTTTAGTTGCTCAAAACACCAATGCTAACGGTGTCTCTGATTTTTCTGAAATCACAGCAACCGAAGATGGCGAAGTTTGGTTTTTAGGCTACCAATTTAAAGCAGGCAACAATACCTTCATCGCTCAACTAGGTGGCACCGATTCTGAAGATGCAGGCAACGATGCTGACTACTTCGCACTTGGTATGTTCCATCACTTCAGCAAGCGAACTTCTTTCTTCGCAGGTTACTCTGAGAGTGATGCAAACAACAATGAAGCTGATCGTGAAGTGGTAAGCCTTGGTTTACGTAAAGACTTCTAAGTCAACGTTATTGGTCGTTGCGAACTAAGCAACGGCCAATAGACCCGACAATGCACACCCGACCATCAAACCAAATTGTTTGACTCAAGTTAGCCCCTTCTAGATTCACCCCACCCATATTTGCCCCCGTCATATCTGCATAAGACAAATCAGCTTGCTGAAAATCCACGTAGCTTAAATCCGCTTGCCTAAAGCTGGCCCCTTTAAACTGGCCTCTAGATAATACGGCATAACTCAAATCGGCTTGATTAAAATTGGTATACTCTGCAGAAGCCGCAGTGAGATCGGCACCGGTTAAAACAGCTTGACTCAACTTTGCAGTATTCAACTTCGCGCCAATCAATTTTACATTAGCCAAGCCCGCCCCTTCTTTCTGACAACCGATCCAAACTACAGCCGCAGCGGCAGATGCACTACAATCGGCCTCCACCTCTTCCTCTGAGTCCAATTGGGTTGTACGAATAACCGCAGCCAAAACAACAACCAACACCAGGAAAAACATCAACAAAGGCCACTTGGCTTTTTCTTTGGCCATTAATGCTTTTTTAACTTGATCTGTTTTTTCTGTGCGATGCAACACGACAGCAGACGACTCAGGTTTACGTCGATCCTTTTTAGATGCAGACTTTCCTTTCCTATCACGACGAGAACCCCGCTCATCTTCCCGCCTTTTTGCTAACTTCAGTTTTTCTTTACTTTCTTTTGTCCCTCCGCCTTTTAGTTCACTCGGTAAAAAGCTAGGCACATCGTCAATCACCTGCCAATGAATGCGATCAAAACTCATTTCATCTTCAGGTTTAATTCGCCCCAGGATTAAAAATTTTTGTGCCTGCCCAATCGGGTAAGGCCCGCGAATATTTTTCCCTCGACGGATGAAGCAAACATTTTTTTTCGTTTTATCAGACATTTGTGCCACATATTTTAGTCTCTACTATACTGTTAATATTAGACCATTTCTGAGCTAGGACTCATTTGTATGGCAGAAATAGGCGAAGTATCCCTTCAACAAATCATTAGCCTCAAATCCACTGAAGCCAATGACAAAGCAAAAGCACTGATGCTTAAATTAGGCAGCATTGTTCAGGCCAAGGTACTCGATCTAAACGAGGGGCAAGTCCGCTTAAAAATTGGCATCAAAACTTTTTCTGCTGAAAATACCATTGCACTCAAAGTCGGCGAGAATATCGCACTCAAAGTAATACAAACAGGTGAACGACCCTTATTAGCCTTAGTCAAACCCGGTGTTACCCCTGCTGCGACCAGTACACCACAAGCCATAGACCCCTCTCAAATAAACAAGCTGACACCAACAGCCACTAAAGCGATAACACCGCCACTACCCTCTCAAATCACACCGGCAAGCCCAAAGGATGTTACCGCTAAAACCAATGAGCCAATAAAGCCCATTTCAACAGCGCCACCCGAAATACAGCTCAGAGAGATTGTTAAAGTACTCTTGCCCAAACAAGTTCCCCTACAAGCATTACTCAGCAATTTAGTCGCTTTAAAAGAATCACCTGAATTAAAACAACTGCCTAAGGAAATTCAGGCAGCCATTCAATCCTTTAGCAAAGACCTGCCTCCAGCAAAACAATTACACACGACAGAAGGGTTAAAAAAAGCAATACAACAATCAGGGTTAAACCTAGAGCAACAACTTTTAAAGATGGTTGCCGTTGCACCAAAAGATTTAAAGGTGAATTTACTCACTCTTCTAAGCCTGATAAAGCCCTACTCTGCCAACATACCACCTAGCGAAAAATTGAGTTTATTTAATGATCAACTCCAGCGTTTTAGCCTTGGAACCAATAGTAACCCTTTAAATCCAGCACAAGTCAGCGCTCAAGGGAAAATGGCTGATGCCATGCAACACCTACCATCTCCTGAGCTGATACTCAAAGCACTACAACAACTGACAGAAGGTGCCCTAGCACGGCTTGAGATAAAGCAGCTATCACATAGAGCCGATGAACCCGGTTTTTTGTTTAACGTTGAGTTACCTTTTTTAGATAAAACGGACATCCGCTTATTACATTTACAGATCGCAGAAGAACAACAACGAAAAGAAAAGGAGCAGCAAAGACAATGGACGGTAAGCCTTGCCTTAGACCTAGGCGAACTTGGCCCCCTACACGCAAAACTGTCCCTCAAACAAGAAAACATCCAAGCCTTATTCTGGGCAGAGCTTGAAACGACGGCTGAATTAATCAGGCAAAATTTACCCTTACTCCATGAATCACTTGCTGAATCTGGCTTTGAAGTTCAACAAATCACCTGCTACCACGGAGCGCCACCGGAGAACAACAAACCATCAACAACACCTCAAACGGGTTTAGTGGACGAGCTAATATGAAAAAGGAAGATAGCAAAAAAAATCAGAACCCCGTCATCAACCCTCCCGATATTGCCATCGCTCTAGCCTATGATGGAGAAAGTGCACCTAAGGTGCTTGCTAAGGGGCAAGGTAATGTTGCTGATAAAATCATAGAAATGGCGGAAGAAAACGATATACCACTACAAACTGACTCTGCGCTGTCAGAATTGCTTTGTCATGTTCCAACAGGGGAAGAAATCCCTGAAAGTCTTTACTTAGCCGTTGCTAAAGTACTGGCCTTTACCTATATGTTAACCGGAAATTTTGACAAGATACCCAAGAAAAAAAATAACCAACCATAACTTAGTCAAGTTAGGATTTATCACCATGCATCATGATAATCAATTTGGCTTCATTCATCATTAAATGACAGTTAGCGACCAAATCTTCTGCAGTTGCACCTTTTTTCACACGCTTAATAGCTTCTGTATAGCTTTTTTCATCAGAACTTTTTTGTGCCATTTGATCTAACTGCATTTCACCAACGCGCGTTTTTTGCTCAACGCCTTTAATTCGGTCGATCAAGGTGGTTGTTGCTTTTTTACTGAGTTTGAGTTGCTCATTGAGCGTGAGAATATGCTCATGAGACGTGGAGACTTGTTGCTGTAATAACGCCATCGAAGACTTTAACCGATAATAGATTAAGCCACATAAAACAATAGAAATGAGCGCGATCCCTAAAAAGATAAATTCAAGCAAATTCATCTATATGCTTCTTTGTACGTTTCCATCGGTCTTTTTTCGACTTCGATTTAGATTTTTCCATGATCTCGGCAAAGCTTTGATCATTCGATTTCTTTAGAGAAGAACGCGCTCCCTTAACTGATAATTTTGCTCGAGTACGTTCAATTTTCATATTTAAGACATTGCAGCCCATTCTTCTTCGGTCATTAGCCGATCAAGATCCACTAATATCAATAGCTCTTTGTCTTTGGTTGCAACACCTTGAATGTAACGAGAGCTCTCTTCGCTACCGACATTTGGTGCAGATTCAATTTGAGATTGGTTTAAATCAACCACTTCTGCAACACTATCAACCAAAATACCGATCACTTGCTTTTCAGCTTCAATAATCACAATACGAGTCGCGTCATCATTTTCTTTACCCATCAAGCCAAATCGGCTTCGAGTATCGATAACGGTAACTACATTACCTCGTAAATTAATAATACCAAGAACATAGCTTGGGGCACCAGGGACAGGTGCAATCTCTGTAACACGCAAGACTTCTTGAACCTGCATTACCTGAATGCCATAAGTTTCTTCTGCGAGCCGGAAGGTTACAAATTGGATCAGCGGATCACTAACACTGTCTGCGGTTACGCTCATTACATTGTCCTCAATGAAAGAGTTTTAAATCAAAATAAGTCATGTCTACAAATAAGTATAGACTGCGATATTTTAATCTGTGATTTATTTATTTAGTTCTGTGTAATTTTAACCAAAGCATCAACATCTAGAATAGCGCACGACTGTTCAGTCGCTGTACCCGCTAACCAGGCACGCTTTCCTTTTGCAGTACGCCAATGAACCTGATCTCTGTTGACCATGACTAATTCAGAGACTTTATCACACGCCAAACCCCACGTAGCCTTTTGTATAAATAGCACGTGGTTATACTGAGACTTAATTACTGCAGCCCCTTTTCTCTGATAAATATCAGGCATAACCAGTTTAACGGTATCAATAATATTTGCTTTATGACCCTTGTAAGGCATAAAGCCAAATAAATGACTCGCTGCGTCATCCACCTTCACCACTGAGTCACCAAGTTGTGTATAGCCACTAAGCACTGACATTGGGATGGCAAGCTTTAATCCATTCACCACGAACATTAAGCACTTAAATTGTTCCGCCGCCCATGGGTATGGCTGTACTACCGACAGTTCTGGTTCTACCTCAGGCTCTACCTCAGGTTCTACTTCTGACTCCGCTTCTGGCTCCGCTTCTGGCTCCGCTTCTGGCTCCGCTTCTGGCTCCGCTTCTGGCTCCGCTTCTGGCTCCGCTTCTGGCTCCGCTTCTGGCTCCGCTTCTGGCTCCGCTTCTGGCTCCGCTTCTGGCTCC
>JABHGC010000296.1 GCA_018672285.1 Methylococcales bacterium | reverse complement strand
GGTTCATAAATGAGTAGCCTTGGCTGTTTGTTTGTGCTGTTTTGTCGCACTCATTATAACTAATGAGGCCAGGCATTCTCTTTTTTTTTTCGTTATTTATCAATAAAGACGCTTACTTTCAGACTTTTGCATCTACCTCATCGTTTTGAGTTTTTTATTACGGCAGATTATGTGGCGGTTGATCCTCTAGTCGGGTGATATTTTTACTGTTGCACTCTGATCTACTTAAGTTTTCTCTAATTTCATTGATATCGTTTTAGGTTTTAAGAAAAGTATAATAAAGTATTCACTTTGTATGGAGAGGAAGATATTTCTGCGATTGCAAAATTTCTGACTTTTTAAAATATAAGGTTACAAAATGAGTATGCCCACATTTCCTGATTTACTAAAAAATCCAATTTTACTGCTGGCTTTCGGTTTCGGTTCTGGGTTGGCTAAAAAAGCACCAGGCACATGGGGTACGGTTGCTGCGGTTCCTCTGTTTTTGGTGTTTATGTTGTTAGAACCTAGTTTGCCGGTGTTTATTGTAGTGACAGTAGTTATGTTTATTGCTGGGGTTTGGATTTGCGACCAAGCTGAGAAACAGCTTGGTTTACATGATCCTGGCAATATTGTTTGGGATGAAATTGTTGGCTACTTTGTCACAATGTTTATGTTGCCTGTAACCTGGCAGTGGTTGCTCGCTGGGTTTGTTGCGTTTCGTTTTTTCGACATCCTAAAACCATGGCCAATAAAATGGGCTGATGAGCGTTGCCAAGGTGGTTTTGGAGTGATGTTTGATGATGTCATTGCTGGCATTATGGCGTGTAGTTTGTTGCATCTTGTTTGGTTAATGCTGTAGTGGTGTATAATTTGATCACCCGTTGGTATGTTGGAGAGTAAATTATGCGTTTGTGGATTCAGGTGTGGTTGAGTTGTATTTTATTGGTGCTGAGTAGCGCTGCATGGGCAGTGGATGTTCGCTTAGTTGGCATCTTTTCAACAAAAGCATTGGTGAAAATCGACGGTAAACAAAAAGTGATTAAGCAAGGTGTGCCTATGGCAGAGGGAGTAACCCTAGTCTCTACCACAAAAAATTCAGCTGTAGTCTCTGTCGCGGGTAAGGAGCAAACTTTAAAGCTTGGCGCGTCGACATATCAGTCTGGTGGTTATGCTAAGCCAAAAGAGGGTAAAGTTTTTCAGGTTGTCCGTGATAATACAGGTATGTACTCAACAGTGGGTAGTATCAACGGCCGGACGGTGAATATGTTAGTTGATACTGGGGCAAGTTCTGTGGCGATGAATGCAAATGAAGCAAAGCGGTTGGGGATTCCTTTTCGGCTGAAAGGTACGAAATCGTTCGTTGCTACAGCTTCCGGCATTGCTAAGGCATATACGATTATGTTGAAAAAAGTCAAAATAGGTTCTATTGAGCTGACTAATGTAGAGGGGACCGTGGTGGATGGCTCAAGCCCAAGAGAGGTGTTGCTAGGGATGTCGTTTTTAGGGCGGTTACAAGTGACTCACGAGGGAAACCTGATGAAGCTAAAGAAAAAATATTAGTTCAGGAATTTTTTGTTATAAAAAAGCCATTGCAGGTTCCCCTGCAATGGCTTTTTTTATAAGTCACTCTTTGGACTTATGCTTTGGTGTGTTCAATCAAAGCGTAAGCTGAGTGGTTGTGGATCGATTCAAAGTTCTCTGACTCGACAATATAAGACGTAACTCGGTTGTCCTGGTTAAAGCGTAAAGCGATATCTCTAACGATGTCTTCTACAAATTTAGGGTTATCATAAGCTCTTTCAGTGACGTACTTTTCATCAGGGCGTTTTAATAAACCGTATAACTCGCAAGAGACTTCTTGCTCGACCAGTTCGATAATCTCCTCGATCCAGACAAAGTCATTCGCTTCTACAGTAACCGTGATGTGTGATCGCTGGTTGTGAGCGCCGTACTCTGAAATTTTCTTAGAGCAAGGGCAGAGACTTGTTGCAGGGATGATGATTTTAGTGAACATTTTGTTCTGACCATCTGTGCGTTCGCCGATGAGCGTAACTTCGTAATCAAGTAAACTTTTGACTTTAGAAATTGGTGCTTCTTTATTGATGAAATAAGGGAAGCTCATCTCAATGTGACCTGATTCTGCTTCTAGCCGTTCGACCATTTCAGAGAGCATGTCTGGAAATGAGTTGATGCTGATTTCGCGATCATGTGTATTTAATATTTCCACAAACCGAGACATGTGAGTGCCCTTGTAGTTGTGTGGCAAATTGACATACATATTGAACATAGCGATAGTGCCCTGTTCTCCCTCACTTCGGTCTTTGACGCGAATGGGGTGTCTGATGTCTTTGATCCCGACTTTGTTAATGGGGATTTGTCGTAAATCTTCGCTGTTTTGTACGTCTGCAATGGTTGAGGTTTGCACCATGAGTTCCCTCTGTGTTGTGACAGGCTTCGAATCCTAAGGTAGTATTTGGTTCAGTTCAATATCACAAGATGAATGGTTTATAAAATGATGGATTGACTGCCTAATTCCTTTAGCGTCAAGTCCGGCTAGTGATCTAATTTCTGCTTGGCTGGCATGGTCGATAAAAGTATCGGGAATGCCGAGGTTTAGGGTTGGTATGTTGATTTGCATACTGGTTAAAAATTCGTTGACAGCGCTGCCTGCGCCACCTTGAATCGTATTTTCTTCCACGGTAATGAGTGCTTCGTGTTGATGACTTAATGTCGTAATTAAGGTCTCGTCAAGCGGTTTGACAAAGCGCATGTCAACAATGGTTGCGTCAATGTTATTGGCGACCTCAAGAGCTGCTTGGGTTGGGGCGCCAAATGCGAGAAGAGCGATGCGCTTTCCTTGTCTGAGCATTTTGCCTTTACCAATTTCAATAGGGTCTAAATCAATTGAAATGGGGGTGGCGGGGCCGGAACCCCTTGGGTATCTAACTGCAGCGGGGCCAGGGTGTTGATGGCCTGTGGTGAGCATTTTTCGGCAGTCATTTTCATTGCTAGGGGTCATGACGACTAGGTTTGGAATGCAGCGTAGAAAGCTAATGTCAAAGTGGCCTGCGTGGGTTGGTCCATCTGCACCAACAATCCCTGCTCGGTCAATGGCAAATAAAACAGGTAAATTTTGGATGGCGACATCATGTATTAGTTGATCGTAAGCACGTTGTAGAAAGGTCGAGTAAATGGCAACAACCGGTTTAATACCAGATGCTGCAAATCCTGCCGCAAGAGTGACGGCGTGTTGCTCGGCAATCGCTACGTCGTAAAATCGATCAGGGTATTGTGCTTGAAACTCGATTAGACCTGAGCCTTCAGACATGGCAGGGGTAATGCCTACAAGCGTGGAGTCAGCAGCTGCCATATCACAAAGCCATTGGCTAAAAACCTGGGTATAGGTGATGGGCTTGGGGGCAGAGGGGGGAGCCTTGCCTGTGTTGATGTCAAACGAGCTCACGCCATGGTATTTAGCGGGGTTTTGCTCTGCAAGCTTGTAGCCTTTGCCTTTTTGGGTGACGATGTGGAGTATGCGCGGCCCGGTGAGGTCTTTTAAGTTGCGAAGTGAGCGAATGATCTCGTGAATATCGTGACCATCAACAGGGCCAAAATACTGGAAGCCAAGCTCCTCAAATAAGGTACCCGGAATCACCATGCCCTTCATGTGTTCTTCGGTGCGTTTGGCGAATTCACCCATAGAGGGCGGTAAATGATTTAGAGCCTTTTTGCCACCTTCTCGCATGTTGATGTAGAGCTTGCTGGATAAAATTTTGGCAAGATATTTTGATAGGCCGCCAACGTTAGGTGAGATGGACATATCGTTATCATTGAGAATGACCAGCATGTTGGCTTTTAAGTCACCCGCGTGATTAAGGGCTTCAAAGGCCATGCCTGCAGTCATGGCGCCATCACCAATTACGGCGATGGCTTTGCCAGGTTTGTTGAGATGCTTGTTGGCTAGGGCGATACCCAGTGCGGCGCTGATTGAGGTGCTGGAATGACCTGTGCCAAAGCTGTCAAAGGGGCTTTCGCTCATTTTGGGGAAGCCTGCCAAACCCCCTTTTTGCCGTAATGAGGGCATGAGGTGTTTGCGCTCTGTTAAGATTTTATGGATGTATGATTGGTGGCCGACATCCCAGACAATTTGGTCAATAGGTAGGTTGTATACATAATGCAGAGCGAGCGTTAGCTCAATAGTGCCTAGGTTGGAGGCTAGGTGACCGCCAGTCTGGCTGAGCTGCTGTATAAGGTAGTGGCGCAGCTCACTTGCAAGCGTTGTTAACGTATCTTCAGAAAGGTTTTTTACCTGCTGAGTTGAGTTAACAGTGTCAAGAATGGGGTAGAGAGCTGTGTCGTCCATTTTACTCTGTGCGCGTAAGAATCGGACAATTATCTGCTTGATGTATTAATATTTCAATGAAAACTTAACGAATGCGTTTGATTATATATTCCGCAATGGCTTCGAGATAGTGCGTGTCAGCATCAATTTTTTTGAGGCAGAGTAAGCCTTGTTGTAATAAATGTGCACGTTTTTCTTTTGATTTTTCAAGCCCGAGGAGGGAGGGGTAGGTTGCCTTATTTTGGGCAATGTCTTTCTGGCTGGTTTTACCAAGGACGTTGGTTGGGCTTTCAATATCTAATATGTCATCGTGAATTTGAAAGGCAAGGCCAAGGCTTTTTGCAAAGTGATCCAGGTGCTGTTGGGTCTCTGGGTTTGTTAAATTGCCGCAATCGGCAGGCATGGTTACTGCTGCCCTGATAATGGCGCCAGTTTTGTGGGAGTGCATGTTTTCAAGCTCAGCGAGGGTGAGTGTTTTGCCCGTTGCGTTTAAGTCGATGGCCTGGCCCCCAGCCATGCCTAGTGAGCCGGAGGCTATGCTTAAGCGCTCAATGAGTGCGATTTTTTGTTCGGCGTTGATGTGTGGGGCTTGGCTTAAAAGAGTGAATGCCAGTGCTTGAAGCGCGTCACCGGCAAGGATAGCCGTCGCCTCATCAAATTGTTTGTGGCAAGTTGGTTGGCCTCGGCGCAAGTCATCATCGTCCATTGCGGGTAAGTCGTCGTGAATGAGCGAGTAACCGTGAATGCACTCTACTGCACAGGCAATGGTATCTAGAGTGGCTGGTGGAAGGTTGAACAGCGCGCCACTGGCATAGGTTAAGAGTGGGCGAATGCGTTTCCCACCGGCAAGCGTTGAATAGCGCATTGCTTGGTGTAAGTGTGTGGGGGCTGCATCAGCGGCTGGAAGAGCGTGCTTTAAAGCGAGTTCGAGGCGGGTAATATGGGTTTTAGAAAAGGCCGAAAAGGCGTCATTCATGGGGTGTCTCAAAGGCTATGAGTGTTTGGTCTTGCATGAGGATTTGCACTTTCTGTTCAGCTTTATGCAATGCCTCTTGGCAGTGCTTTGTGAGTGTTACTCCGCGCTCAAATTCGGCAAGTGCTTTTTCTAAGGGGAGGTCGCCGTGTTCCATGTCGCTTACGAGTTGTTCTAGTTCGGTAAGAGATTTTTCAAAATCAATTGGTGTGTTTTTTTTTGCCATGCGGGCTGCCTTACGTTTTTTCTAACGTTATCGAAAAAAAATAATGAGGTCAATGAGTGCGCTACAGAGGTAATCAAATTGCGGCAGCTAAGATAACAGGGTACAATCCGCGCTTTCATTGATCTAAGGTATCAGGGGCGCATGGCGATAGAGCGAACATTGTCGATCATAAAGCCTGATGCGGTTGCGCGTAATGTCATTGGCCAAATATACCAGCGTTTTGAAGATGCAGGTTTGAGTATTGTTTGCGCGCAGATGTTGCACTTGAATTATCAACAAGCAGAAGCTTTTTTTCAAAAGCACAAAGAGAAGCCTTACTACTTTGACTTGCTTGAGTATATGACGTCAGGGCCGGTTATGGTGCAAGTGCTGGAGGGTGAGTCTGCCATTAGCGCAAACAGGAGCTTGATGGGGGCGTCTGATGTTCGCCGGGCGACTGTTGGTACCATTCGCAAAGATTTTGCTGAGAGCCGACGTGAAAACGCGATCTATGGCTCATACTCTGCCGAGGAAGCAAAAGCTGAAATTTTATTCTTTTTTCAGCCACAACAGATGTGTCCTCGGACACGCTAGAGAGAAATCATGTCTGAACTTATCAACTTAATGGATTTTGATCGGCTCAGCCTGTCAGAATATTTTGAATCTATTGGTGAAAAATCATTTCGGGCAACGCAGGTTATTAAGTGGATCTATCAAGAGGAAGTGACTGATTTTCAGTTAATGACAAATTTAAGCAAGGCTTTACGAGATAAGTTGAGCCAGATTGCTTGTGTAAAACCTCCAGAGCCTGAATTGCATCATGTTTCAAATGATGGCACTCAAAAGTGGGTAGCGAGCTTAGGTTGTAATAATCGGGTTGAAACGGTGTTTATACCTGAAAAAACGAGAGGTACATTGTGTATTTCTTCGCAGGTTGGTTGTGCTCTAGCTTGCCCGTTTTGTTCTACGGCACAGCAAGGTTTCAACCGTAACCTCACGACTGGAGAAATTATTGGCCAAGTGTGGATGGCGAACCACTCGATTGGTCATAAAGCGGTTACGAATGTTGTTTTGATGGGAATGGGGGAGCCTCTTCTTAACTTTGATAATGTCGTGAAAGCCATTAACTTAATGTTGGAAGATAATGCTTATGGTTTGTCTAAGCGGCGAGTAACGGTGAGCACCTCAGGCATTGTACCGGCGATATATCGTTTGAAAGAGGTGACGGATGTCAGTTTGGCTTTATCTTTACACGCGCCAAATGACGCGCTGCGAGATGAGTTGGTGCCGATTAATCAGAAATATCCGATAGAGCCCTTGTTAGAGGCGTGTGAGTCGTATATAGATAATGGGGAAGGGCGTAGACGCATTACGATTGAATATGTGATGATTGATGAGCTTAATGATACTGCTATGCATGCAAGGCAGTTGGCTAAGTTATTGAAAAACAAGCATGTTAAAATTAATTTGATTCCATTTAATCCTTTTCCAGGAACGGACTATAAACGTTCAAAAGAATTTGCGATTCAAAAATTTACCGATATTTTGATGCAATCTGGGTTTACAGTGACGACGCGTAGAACCCGTGGAGATGACATCGATGCAGCCTGTGGCCAACTTGTGGGGCAGGTCAAAGATAAAAGTTGTCGACATCTAAAATTTAAAAAAGTGGTGATTAAATCATGAAGAATTTTCTGACGGTAGGTGTGTTGTCATTGTCAATTCTGCTGGTTCAAAGTTGTGTTTCTAACAAAGTTGAAAAGCCTAAGCCTGACCCTAAAAAAGTGGCATTAATTAATACTCAGTTGGCCGTAAAATATATGGCCTGGGGGAATGATATAGAGGCAGAGGCCAAATTAAGACAAGCTATTGCGGCTGACCCAACTCACTCTGAAGCAAATAGGGTTTTTGCTTTGTTGCATCAAAAGTTGGGTCGAAATGGGGAGGCAAATGATGCCTTTTTAGTGGCAGTACAGTCTCCTGAAAATGCTGTTGCACTGTACCAATATGGTCGCTTTAAATGCGGGCAGGGCGATGAAAGCGCCGCTCAATTATTGTTCCGCCAGTCACAAGCTGTACCGACGTTTAAACAGCCTTGGTTACCCATTGCGGGTGCTGGTGAATGTGCATTGAAAAATAATAAAATGCAGCAGGCAGAGCAGTTTTTGCGGCAAGCTTTGAAATTAAACCCAAATTATTCATTTGCGTTATTAGAAATGGCTGATATTGAGTTTCGCCGGCAAAATTATGTAAAAACAGATGCTTATATTTCCCGTTTAGGTCAGGTGAGTCGCCATTCTGCTCGATCGCTGTGGTTAGGGGTTCAAGCTGCTCGCCAAATACAAGACAAAAATGCAATTGCGAGCTATAGTTTAACCTTAAAGAACAAATTTCCTGATTCTAAGGAGGCTCAGCTTCTCGAAAATCAGTAATAATAAAAAAGTAATTGTAAAGTTACGTGGAATTTTGACGATACCATCACAAAATCAACCAACGTAAGTTGAACTGTTACATAATAAAAAACGATAATAATAATTATGAATATAGATAAAGGCATGCAAAAGCCTGAAGAGTGCACTCTCCTGGGTATAGGTGAACAATTACGTGCAGCTCGTCTGGCAAAACGTATTTCGACAGTGTGGGTGGCAAATCATCTGCACTTGAGCGAAGCTGCGATTGATGCGATTGAGTGTGAAGCATTTGAACAATTGCCGGCACCGGTTTTTGTCAAAGGTTACATACGTGCTTTTGCTCGTGTGGTTGGTGAAGATGAGTTGGCTTTAGTTGATCTCTATGCCGCGTCTGTTGGTGAAGTTAAAAAACCAGTGGCCTCATTACCGAAAATAACCCCTAAAAATGTCACTCGCTTTCAACCGGTAACAACGGGTTTAATGGTGTTGGCACTAGCCGTTACTCTAACCACGGTTTGGTCTTTTCTACAAGGTCGTGGGTTTGATGTGTCGAATCAAACGATTGCAAGCGATTCTGATTGGTCTGCCATTGGCGTCGCACACGCTGAAACGGCGAAAGTTGATGCTTCAGCTGGTCGTGGTTCACACTCTATCGTTTTTGAATTTACGGCTGACTCATGGGTCAAGGTTCGTGATAAGAAAGGTGAGAAAGTTCTTCGTGGAATGATGCCAGCAGGAACAGTTCACGGTTTGTCGGGTTTGCCTCCATTTGATATTACTATAGGTAATAGTGCAGGCGTTGTGATTACCCAAAATGGCATAGTTTATGACCACGGGCAGCATGTACGTGGTAACGTGGCACATTTTGCACTAGGTCAATAACTTTAAAACGCTGATACCTTGTCAGTGTTTTAAAGGGTAACGGTTTTAATCCCCCCCATAGTCCGGTATCATCGGGTGTTTATTGCGACTATAAGTAAACGGACTATGTCAGCTAGCATTCAGCGCGTTCGAGGAATGAACGACATCCTGCCAGAAAAATCCTATTTTTGGCAAAAACTCGAAAACACAGTCAAAACCATTTTGGCACAGTACGGCTATGAAGAAATCCGTATGCCAATTATTGAATCAACCTCGCTGTTTTGTCGATCGATTGGTGAAGTAACTGATATCGTTGAGAAAGAAATGTACACCTTTGGTGATGGCGTTAAAGGTGAAATGGTGAGCCTGCGACCAGAAGGGACGGCAAGTTGCGTTAGGGCGTGTGTGCAAAATGGCTTACTGCACAACCAAGTGCAGCGACTGTGGTACATGGGGCCAATGTTCCGACGGGAGCGTCCGCAAAAAGGCCGTTATCGGCAGTTTCACCAAGTGGGTGTTGAAGTTTTTGGCTTGCCTGGCCCTGATGTTGATGTTGAAGTGATTTTAATGACCTGGCGCTTGTGGCAGGCACTTGGCTTGGCAAAAAGAGTCGAACTGCAAATTAACTCACTAGGTACAGCAGAAGAACGGCAAATTTACCGTGCTGAATTGGTGGCGTATTTAAAGCTGCATGAATCAAGCCTAGACGAAGATAGTTTGCGTCGCTTAGAAACAAACCCACTTCGAGTTTTGGATACGAAAAATCCAGCAATGGCCGACATCGTTGCTAATGCCCCCAAATTGTTAGATTTTTTAGAGGCAGAATCTAAAGCGCATTTTGAGATGATATTACAGCGCTTAGACCAGCAGGGAGTACAGTATGTTGTCAACCCGCAGTTAGTGAGAGGGTTAGATTACTATACCAACACTGTTTTTGAGTGGGTGACGACAGATTTAGGTGCTCAAGGTACGGTTTGTGCTGGCGGCCGATATGATGGTTTGGTGCAGCAGTTGGGTGGTAAGGCATCTCCTGCGGTTGGTTTTGCGATGGGGATGGAGCGGTTAGTCCTACTGCTAGAGCAAGATCAGACAGGTGAAAATGAGTCGCCTGTTGATGTATACTTGGTCGCGCTGGGTGATAGGGCATCAGCTCAGGCGATAGAGTTAGCGGAGCAATTACGTGATAGTGTTCCTTCGCTCCGGTTGTTAATGAATTGTGGTGGCGGCAGCTTTAAGAGCCAGTTTAAAAAGGCGGATAAAAGCGGTGCAAAGTATGCATTAGTGCTTGCCGATGAAGAAATAGATCAGTCAAAAGTGCGAGTAAAAGCACTTAGAACCGACGAAGAGCAGCAGCTTGTGAGCTGGGCAGAGTTAAGCGCGTTATTGCAGACAAAACTAGGATAGGTAGATGCACGATACAGAAGAAGAACAAATTGAAGCGATGAAAAAATGGTGGGAAGAAAATGGCAAGTCCGTCATTTTTGGCCTATGTATTGGTGTTGTTGCTATTGTTGGTTGGAATGTATGGTCTAGCCATAAAGTGGAGCAAGGCCAGGAAGCATCCTCCCTATATACCAAGCTTTCTCAAAATGTTGACACAGATATCGCCTATGCGGAGACATTGAACGCCACGATCCAAGATGATTTTTCCAGCACGGTTTACGCTCAGTTATCAGAAATGAAGCTAGCCAAAGTGAAGTTGGCGAGCAAAGATCAGGCTGCAGCGATTGCACATTTACAGAAGGTGGTCGGTTCTGCAACAGGTGAAATGCAACACGTTGCCAAATTACGTTTAGCTAGGCTGCTGAGAGATAAGGGCGAGTTAGATCAGGCGATGACGTTAGTTGAGGGTTATCAGGATGGCGCATTTTCTGGCTTATACGCTGAAATACAAGGTGACTTGTATGTCGCGAAAGGTGATACCGAAAAAGCGGCAGCAGCTTACCAGAAAGCAATTGTTGCGGGCGCTGCCAAAGAAGATTGGGTCCAGATGAAGTTAGATGCTTTAGGTGTTGCAAAATAATGGTTAGCACTATGATACGACAAACGTTGCTGTTTTTTACTGTACTTAGTGTGGCTTCCTGTTCGTCTTTAACCGGGTATTTTGCAGGAGAAGACAACGCTGAGCCACCAGAGCCTTTGCCAGAATATGACAATACGTTGCAAGTGAATGTGTTGTGGGATGCAAGCGTTGGTGATGGTTTTGCTAAGCAAATTGTCCAGTTAGTACCCGCTGTGGGTGGCGATCGTGTATTTGCTGCTGATAGGGCAGGTACGGTGATGGCCTTCAATAAAACCACGGGTGAAGAGCTGTGGGAAAATGAGACAGAATTAGCCATTGCTGCAGGTCCAGGTTACGGTTCTGGGTTGGTTATTGTTGGCACCAGTGATGCTGAAGTGCTTGCGCTGAATGAAAGTGATGGCAGTGTGGCATGGAAGGTTAATGTTACTAGCGAGATTTTAGCCGTACCACGTATTGCTGACGATGTGGTTGTTGTAAGAACCATTGATGGTCGTTTATATGGTTTAGAGTTAAGTACAGGCTTGCAAAAATGGTTTTTTGATTGGCCGGTTCCTGTGCTCACATTACGTGGCACAAGTGCGCCAGCACTAACCTCCGATATGGCCGTTGTCGGTTTATCTTCAGGCAAAGTAAATGCGTTAGATTTATCGGATGGCGAATTGCAGTGGGAAAGTAGTGTGTCTATCCCCTCTGGTCGAACTGATCTTGAGCGCATGATTGATATTGATGCTGACCCGCTTATTAGTGATGGTAATGCTTACATTGCAACCTACCAAGGTGAGCTAGCGGCATTAGAAGTGGAAACCGGCGTTGTGCTTTGGAAGCGTAAGATTTCAGCTTATGCTGGCCTTGTTGCCGACTGGAGTCAGCTTTACGTTGTTGATGATCGCAGTAGTGTTTGGGCAGTAGACCCTGATAATGGCGCCTCTTTTTGGAAGCAGTCTGATCTTGCTATGCGTAAGTTAACCGCGCCTGTTGTTCAAGGTGACTATGTGGTGACAGCTGATTATGAAGGTTATTTGCATTGGTTAAGCCGTTCGGACGGTTCGTTTGTTGCTAAATTAGAAGTGGATGACGCGGGTATTTCTACCTCAGCCAGTGTTGTCGACGATGTTCTTTATGTTTTATCCAACGACGGCTTATTGATGGCTGTGAGTATTGGTGAAAATATTCCTCAGCCCGCCGAAGTTGAAAAACCTGCCGAAGAAGAAAGCGGTAGTTGGTGGAAGCCCTGGTAAATTATGGTTCCTGTTATCGTTATTGTTGGTCGCCCGAATGTGGGTAAATCTACTCTTTTTAATCAATTGACTCGTACACGTGATGCTTTGGTGGCTAATCAGCCAGGGCTTACGCGTGATCGTCAATATGGGGTTGGAAAAGTGGGTGAATTTCCTTACATCATTGTTGATACGGGTGGTTTAAGTGGGGAAACCGAAGGCGTTGATCCCTTCATGGCAGAGCAAGTGCAAAATGCCATTGATGAAGCGGATCACCTTATTTTTATGGTGGATGGTAAATCAGGGCTGACGGCCAGTGATGAAAACATAGCCAATGACCTGCGAAAGCAAAATAAGCCCATCACCATTACGGTGAATAAAACTGACCGTATTGCACCTGAGGTGGCTTGTGCTGACTTCTTTACCCTAGGATTAGGGGAAGTGGAACCTATTGCGGCGAGCCATGGGAGAGGTGTTCATTCGTTAATTCAGAAAATATATGATCAATTACCTGAAAAGCCAGACTCAGATGAGGAGTTGGATGGTCAGCCAGGTATTCGTATGGCGCTTGTTGGCCGTCCAAATGTGGGCAAGTCAACGCTAACTAACCGTATGCTGGGTGAAGAGCGGGTTGTTGCATTTGACCAGCCTGGTACGACTCGAGATAGTATTTTTATTCCGTTTGAACGGGATGGTCAGCAATACACAATTATCGATACCGCGGGTGTCAGGCGCCGTTCTAGAGTGAAAGCGGGAATAGAAAAGTTTAGTGCGATTAAAACATTGGAGGCGATTGAGCGCTCAAATGTTGTGGTAATGGTGCTGGATGCTCAGCAAGAAGTGGCAGATCAAGATGTGACATTGCTAGGGATGGTTTTGAATAGTGGTCGGGCATTAGTGATTGCGGTGAACAAGTGGGATGGCATTAGCCATGAAGTGAAAGAAACCATTCGTTCTGACCTGGCTAGAAAAATTCCGTTTGCTGATTTTGCTAAGCTGCATTTCATTTCAGCGCTTCATGGCAGTGGCGTGGGTTTGATTTTCGAATCTGTCCGCAAGGCGTATGAATCTGCTAGAAGGCAGTACCCAACACCTAAAATTACTACATTGCTGGAGCAGGCTGTTGAAGTGCATCAGCCACCGTTAGTGAAAGGTCGACGGATAAAGCTTCGATATGCACACCAAGGGGGTGTTAACCCACCTTTAATTGTGATTCATGGTAATCAAACAGATTCAGTGCCAGATAGTTATCGTCGCTATTTGAATAACTTTTTCCGTAAAGCGCTGAACATTGAAGGTACACCCATTCGAATTGACTTTAAAAGCGGGGATAACCCTTTTAAACATATTCGAAATAAGCTAACACCAAGGCAAATTTACAAGAAAAAGCGCTTGATGAGGCATGCTAAAAAATAGCGGCAGGTTTCATTGTTAGAGTTTGTTATTGAAAAGGTGCATCGTTAATGCGCCTTTTTTTGTGAGTTTGAGCGCAAGTGCTTAATTAAGTAACCTGAATTCGTATGATAAGTGCATGACCTCTGGTCGTAGCTAAATAAAAACACCTATAGAGTAAAGTAAGACTCAGGTGTAAAGTAATAAGCTACCAAACACATTACAGAGGCCAATATGACCTATAAACACCTGAAT
>JABHGC010000276.1 GCA_018672285.1 Methylococcales bacterium | reverse complement strand
TTCGCGGCAGTTCACAAATTAAATAGCCGGCCAAGAAAATGCTTAGGCTACAAAACACCTTATGAGGCTTTTGAAGAGCTCACTGGCATTAAACAAGAAAATTTAACCGGTCATGCACTTATGACTTGAATTCAGGACACGTAAATATTCAAAATCATTTGAAAAAATTAAATGAGGCTGGATCACAGCTTGATAATCATCTGCTACGTCTATGGCTTCGTCGATGACGATATATTGGGGGTTTGTGTGAAACAATTCAGCAAACTGGTTTTTATCCTGATAGCTTTGATACAGTGCTGCAATTGGCTGCTGTTCTATATCGGAAGATGGCGTACGTTCAATAGCATTTACAATTTGTATGCCAATTAAACTCCCAAGAAATCCGTATGGCCCATAACCCATGTTGGCACTGCTTCTCGCTGCAGAATCTGCCGCAATCGATAAACCATCACCCATTGGTAACCTGTTAAATGTCATCAACACCCACTGATTTGGTTTGATGTTCCAAACAGCTTCACTTAATACATCAGCCTGTATTTGTTTGGGTAATGTATTTTTAGGTGGTTTTAGTGCGTGTGGGTTGCAGGCGGCCAAAATAACCACGCACACAACCCACGAACATAACTTTGTTCGCATCATGGCCTAACTTTTTATATCATCAACAAGTGTTTCAGATGCGGTATTGATGATTTGATATACGCTTGAAGTTACATTAGGGAATTTAAGGTCAGGCTCATCCCACGGGTCAGGTATTGTCACGACGTTCTCATCGGAATAGTACCACTTTAAGCTATGATCTTTTAAGCTAATAAGCGCCCCTTCAATAGAGGCGTAAGCTGTCGGTGGAGAGGTGGGTGCAATGCTGTAGTACGACCGTTTTACACCAACGCTTACAAGGCGCAGCACTAAAATGTGGTCGACCTTATATTCTTGTTTGAATTGGCTAAAATCTTTGGTAGCAAAACCTTGTTTTTCACCATTACTCGGTAACTCATCCCAAGCGACGGGGGTTGGGATAATGGTATATTGAAGGTCAGAATGTTGAAATTTTTGTGTCACCATTTCTGTAATTTGTTGAAATTCGGTTACATCCAGGGCTTCTAAGTGATCTGTCAGCTGGCTATTACTTCCGGCAATGACGGCTAAATCAAGCAATCCAATGTTGCCAAATGGTACAAAATTACCACCTTGTGCCGTTGATACAACAATTCCAATATTTTTTACTTTGCTAGTAACGTACTGACCTTCCATTGGAATGGGTTCTTGTACATGTGCACACCCAATGAGTAAAAAAGGTAAAATAATCAATAGTATTCTCATAATGCATCCTTGCTGTATTGAGTAATATTACAGTATAGCGATAAAGTTGTTTATGGGGTAGTAAGAAATGTAAAGATAATGTTTTATAACCAATGAAATTAATATGAGATTAGCTATTGCACTTGTCTTGCTTTGATATAGAAATGAGCAACACTTATCACCTTGTTTGCGTGATAGTTTTATCCAGTTAAACTACATGTGAACGTCTTAAAGGAGTGGAAAACAGACCAATTCAATGCTCACACATTGATCGTAATAGTGAGCCGCATCGAATGCCTGCTTTCTCCTTAATGTTTGAAAATCAGTGCTTACATGTGACCGACTGCAATGTTCGCATTGAAGACATACATCAGTCATGTTCCATGCGTTAGAAATTGAATCTTAAGTACTTAAATATACAAATTTCTCGACTGGCCGAAAATGGTTTTGAGCCATAGCTTAATGCTACGAATCCCACTGCTGCTGGTATACAACTTTATTTCCCGTTTTCTAACTTTACCGCCCAGAATACGACTTTATTGCCCGCTTACACTACAAACCTTCAGGCTTATGCACCAAGTAGCCTTGAATCGCATCCACCCCTAAAATACTCAACAGTTTCGCTTGCTCCTCCGTCTCAACCCGCTCAGCAATTGCCACAATATCCAAGCTATGAGCAACGTGACACAAAGACTCTACAAAGAACTGATCATCTCTACAGTCAACCATGTGAGCGATATAACCACCATCAATTTTCACATAGTCAGGCTTTAAAGAATTCAAGTAGCCAAACGAGGTGAATGCTTGACCAAAATGATCCAAACCAAAACCACACCCTAAACGGCGTAAATTTGCTGAAAAGGCTTTTAGCGCATCTAACTGCCGTACAGCACCAAACTCTGAAAACTCAAAAATCATTCTCGATGCAGCGGCAGAATTGGCTTGCAGCGTCTCATTAAGCCAGGCTACAAATCTGTCTTCAGACAATGCTTGGGTACACAAGTTAACTGCAAAAGTATCTGTACCAGGGTTTGCATTCAAATAGACAATGAGCTTCTTAATGATGATCTGATCAATATCACAGACTAATTTAAACTGCTCTGCCATTGGTAACACCACACCCGCTGGCCAAACCTGGTTATCCTTGTCTAAAATTCTCACCAATATTTCTTGATGAATCACCCCTTCCCCAGGGTGCTTAACCACATTTTGAGCATGTAACAACACACTTTCAGTCGCAATAATTTCTCGAATAAACTGACCCCACGCTTGGCGGCCATTTAAATCTTGGGTAAGCTCAGAACCTGCCTGACTATGGATATGCCACTGGTTATGCCCTTTACCTTGAGCTACCCGCAAGGCTAAATCTGCCTCAGATAAGATCGTAGCCACACTAGAATCCGCTTTTATGCCACAACTACCAATGTGAGACACGTCTACATTTGGGGTATAACCCTGCTGATGCAACTCGCAGAATAACTGGCTAAGCTCCTCAACCCTTTCAAGGATCGACAAACCTTCATCTTGGCGTAAATAAACCGCAAAGTCGGCACCCGCCAAACGTGCGGTTAAAGAATCACATTCCTTGCTCACAAATCCGACCAATAAATCAGCAGCCCCTTTAATATAAGCATCGCCCGCTTCAAAACCTTCAGTGTCATTGATCGTTTGCAAACCCACCAGCTGAATGAGGATTAAAACACCATGTTCACCCGGCTCCATTTGTGTAATACGGTTTTCTAACTGAGAGATAAAATAGCGGCGATTACCAAGCCCTGTTGTTGCATCTTGATACGCCATTTCTCTCATGCGCTCAGAAAAATTTGCCTGCTCCAAAAAATGACTTTGCACTTTGGTGGTCATTTGGTTCATCGCCAGCACTACGCTTTTTAACTCCTTCGTGGCGGGGATATTCGTTTGCAGTTCATAGGTTTTATTGGCAACGGCATCTGCTTGTGATTTGACTTGCTGCAGTGGACGAAACAGCACTTTTACGCCCAGCCCTAAAATAGCCAAAGACACCACGGCACCCAATAAAAACCAAACAGCCAAGCGCACAGCCGTTTGCCAAAACTCTTGATAAGCATAACCGGCATGGCTGGTGACGGTCACCGTCCCCATTTCAGTCCAACCCGACATCACTTTGGCCGAAGCGGATGGCGCCTCAAATGCAACTGAGTTAATCACCCACTGAGGGACTGTATCGACAACAATCGTCGAGTTTTTTTCAATAAAGGGCGAACCATCGACTTTGGTTAGAGAAATTTGCTCGTAATATCCACGGTCAAAAATAGCATCCACCATCGACGTCATGATGGGGACATCCTCTTCCACCGAGTATTGCGACAATGACAAACCTAAGGAGGTCGCTGTATCTTGGGCATGAGAGGATAGCTGGCCCTGCAAGAAGGTTCGCGTAGTATGTATATTAACAGCCAAGGTGCCGATGAGCATCACCACTAACAATAACGACACACTAATGGTTAACTGACGATATAAAGTCATTTTCCTTCCTGTTCAATCCGGCGAACTAAGTCCACCCATAGTTTTAAACGTGATGATTTACCCACCAATTGGCCTCTACCACGCGCTTTTGCCAACCAAAGGCTGTCACCATTAAAAGTATAAACCGGTTTCAGGTCTTTACGCAGAGAAGCCTTACGAATATCTGGCTTTAAATTATCTAAAATCAAAGGCTCAGCGCCTTTTTTTGAATAATAGGTTAACACCATGTGCGCCTGATTCAACTCTAATGCTTTAACATAAGTTAAACTCATTTTTTCAATGGGGATGCCAAGCTCTCTCAAGGTGAAATATTTCGCCACAGAGTAATCTTCACAATCCCCGCCATCGGTGCCGAGCAGCTCAACAGGGGTGGCCCAATAATCTTTCTTAGACCAATGTTTCTGATCTGAGACAAAAGGCACCGCATTAAAAAAGTCATTCACAACAATGAGTTTTTCTTGCTCCGAAAGGTTTTGATTCGCCTGCACCAATGCCTTCCACTCTTTCACACGATCTTCTGCTGCAGTGCCATAATTTTTTTTCACATACGCATACAATGCAGAAAATTGATCTGCCCAGATAACGCTACTAGCCCCTGCTAACAGGAGCCAGACACTTAGCAATATACATTGTCGGCTTTTGCAAAACATCTTATTAGTATGACACAAGATGTTAACCACAATTTGAATAGTGGTCACAAATTATGCAACATTGTCTTTAACCACCCACTTCTCACCCTTGAGTATTCTACCGTGTCACATAATATGAGAAAAAAAGTCTTTATTGATGGCTCGTATGGAACCGCAGGCTTATATTTAACATCACTACTGTCAACACACCCTCACGTTGAGTTACTGACGCTACCAGAGGATTCATATAAAGACACGACTCAGCGCCAACAACACATGGCAGCAGCAGACCTCATTATTTTTTGCGTACCAAGTAAAGACGTAAAAGCGGCCATCGCATTAGCACCGAAAGCGGCCAAACTGATTGACTGCAGCAATCAGTTTAGGGTGTCAAACACTTGGGTTTATGGCCTGCCTGAGCTATCCCAGACACAACATAGCCAAATCAAAACGGCACACCAAGTTGCCAACCCTGGCTGTTTTGCGACAGGGTTTATTCTGGCAATAGCCCCCCTCATTCAAGCGAACATTTTACCACTGGATATTCCCTTGCATGCTTTTGCCATTTCAGGCTACAGCGCTGGTGGCAACAGAATGATTGCCTTACATGAGGCGAACAAACACCATAACAAAGCATTTTCCCTTAATTTAGATCACCAACATTTAGTGGAAATGACGCAATATTGCAGGCTGCAAACATCTCCCCTATTTATTCCCACCGTCGCCTCACACCGCGAAGGTATGCTGCTGTGTATTACGATTGATACCAACGTACCCCGCCTAACTTTCTTAACCGCTTTACAGCATCACTTTGACAACCACCCATTCGTTGAGGTTCATTCCCACAGCCCAAGCAACCTCAATGCAGATTTTCCCGCTTGCCACCGTACAGAAATGTATGTCAGTAACCAGGAGAAGAGACTCACACTTTCGGTCCGCTTAAACAACTTGATGAAAGGTGCCGCTAGTGCGGCTTGCCAAAATATGAACCTAATGCTCGGGTTTGATGAATGGGTGGGGCTCAACTAATGCAGACACTCAACCCATCCCCATCCATAGTGATTGTTGGCGGCGTACATGGCGCAGGCAAATCAACCTACTGTCTAGACTTCCTCAAAACGCATGACTGGCATTATATTACGCAACATGCAATTCGAAACCAATCACTAGAAATGCTCAGTGAAAGACAGTTACACAAGCAAACTTTGTTCAACATACAGCAGTGTTTGCAGCAACAAACACCCTTTATTGTTGAGCACACCATGGCAGGAAGATACATCAGCAAGCTTATTGCTACAGCCCGTCAGCAGCATTACCACCTCCATCTAGTTTACCTTAATGTTCTCACGGTAGAGTGCGCCAAACAGCGAATAGCGTCTCGAGTAAAACAAGGCGGGCACAATATAACAAACAATCAATTAACCACTAAGTTAAATGAAAGCCGGTCTCAATTTTGGCACCAGTACGCCCCCCTTGCAGACGCTTGGTCGTTGTTTGACAACACAGGGGATCAGCGCCTTTTAATCGCAGAGTCCAATAGGGCAGAAATCACCATTCATCACCCCTATTTTCACGATTTTATTGCTTAATGGACAAAGCAAATCCTGCCACTATAAGTTATCTAACATCACTTTCAACACATCCCGCAGTTTTTGTAGCGATAAAGAGCCCATTAAAAAGACTAAATAACCCGTAATATCGCTTTCACTCAACACCAAATTGATCCTAATAAACAAGACAATGTCATTAGGTTCAGCCGTATCATCTAATAGCTCATGCGATTTGGCCAATCTAAACACGGGTAATGACACCTTAAATTCTTCGTTAACAGACCTAGAAAGTGCACCAATACAGGCATTCAAGACAATATTACCAATTTCAGAAAGGGTTTCTTGCTGTAGTTCAACAAGGGTTTCATCCGGTAATTCGGCTCCTAGCATCTTGCGAACAATTTCCAAACTATTCTCTTCAGGGAAGAGCAACATCGATTTGGCATTAAAGGGCCCGGTCATTTGTTGAGCCACACTGCAAATTGAGTCTTCTTCGCCTAAGTAGTGCGCTAATTCCGTAACGGTAATAAAATCGACTTCTGGCACTGACAATTTTATTTCTTGCTCGACCATGCTACTTAAGGCGTCCGCTGCTTGACCCACACCAATATTAAAAAGCTCCCCTAAGAGATCTTCTTCAAGCTCTGCTAGCAATGGCTTTTCAGGCATCAAAATACTCCAGCATTTTACCAATACATGCATCTTTAACTGGCTTACTGACGCATATAGCACCTAGGGCTTCTGCTTTTTGCTTCGTCGTATCCTGTGTATTTGCGGTTAAAATCGCAAACTTCCCCTGCTTAAAATCAGGCTTGATCTTTGCCAACAGCTCAAATCCGTCAATCCCCGGCATATTCAAATCAAAAGAGGTAGATGCAAAAGTCTGAAAGTAAGCGTCTTTATTGATAAATAACGAAAAAAAAAAGAGAATGCCTGGCCTCATTAGTTATAATGAGTGCGACAAAACAGCACAAACAAACAGCCAAGGCTACTCATTTATGAACC
>JABHGC010000218.1 GCA_018672285.1 Methylococcales bacterium | reverse complement strand
GTAATTCTTCGAGTTTCATGATTGTATTCATTCCTTAATCATGAACGTTTTTTCGCTTATCACTCCATTTCTTTAGGCTCACTTCTCACTGGAAATAACTCATCGCTTCAGACTCATTCCTCATTGGACAAGGCTGGTTATTGATTATACAGTCAGGTTCTGTATAATTCAGCCCGCCCACCACTTAACGTATAGGTTTATTTATGGCTGTCAAAAAGAAAGCTGCTACCAAGAAGAAAAAAGCAGAAAAAGATACTTTAGTGCACATACAAGCTGACGAACAATTAGTTATGCGCTTAAAAATCATTACCGCGTCTCGTAACAAAAAAATGTACGAGACTGTCAATGAAGCACTTTCTCAGTGGCTTTGTGGTCAAACACAAGAGTTAGAAGAGATTGCAGACTTATTTAAAGAATACGTCTAAAAACACAGTTGAAAAACAATAAAGCTACATACTTTAATATCTCGAGTATGCTCACGCTGAAAAGAGCTTCAGTACACATCGTTGCTGTACTGAACACTAAAACACAGCCACCTCAAACGCCTGTCTAAATTACGTACTACAATACATAAGCACCTTCTGCAAGACATCACATACCGCCAAAGCAGCTAAAGACCCTAGCATCTATATTAGATTTTCATTATAATAAAAACAGAGCACGCACATATAAAAAAAGGGGAACAACCATGAAACTCCAAAAAACACTCATCTTCATATTACTGACATTTTCTCAACCACTACTCGCCGCTGAATCCCCATTATTCACCAAATACATCGCCATCGGTGACAGCCTAACTCAAGGAATGCAGGGCACATCAGCTGATGAAACACGGCAACCCGATGCCTATCCAGCATTGCTTGCAAACGTGATGTCTACCCAATATACCCAAGCCCCCCCCTCACCTTTCCTGGGAACAGTATCAACGACGAAGACTTCATGAAAGGCAACGTAAAATGGTGGCAATACTACTACCCATTAATTGGTGGTCACCGTAAAGACGGCTACAAAAATCAAGACACGCTCACCAACTACGGTATAGCCGGTGCCACCATCGAACAAATTGTGGAAAAGAGCCCTGAAAAAAGTAGCATGGCAAAACTCGTGCTAGGAGAAACAGGGGACTCAGCCATTAATCAGGCACTTGCCCAACAGCCTACCTTTTTAAGTATATGGGTAGGTCATAACGATATTTTAAAGGCAGTCACAAGAACCAACACTGCCTTAATGACATCTACCGAAGCGTTTACTGATAGCCTGGAAAAAATGGCGGCCAAAATAAAACAAACCCCTTCTGTTCAAGGTGTCGTTATCGCCAACATCGTTGACTTAACAGCACTCCCCTATTTAACCGATGTCAATTCTGCTGCACACCCACAAAATAGTAAGCGGTCTTTTTTATTAAGCAGTGAGAACCAATTATCAGCAGACCAAGTACTAGACCCCACTGAGTTAAAACAGATTCAGCAGCAAATAATCGCTTATAACCAAGCATTAAAGACTATTGCCAAGGACAACAACTGGGCCTATGTTGATCTACATGCCTTCTTTGCCAAAATAAACCAAGAAGACTATCAACTCAAAGACAGTAAAGGGTTCTCAACCAACACCACGATTAATTCTGGTTATTTAGGTGGGTTAGTGAGCTTAGATGGCATGCACATTACCTCAACAGGACAAGCCATCTTTGCCAATCGCTTTATTGACGCGATTAACCTTCAGTACCAAACCAATTTAACGCATGTGGATGAAGTGGCCGCCTCAAAGAAAGACACCTTGTTTAGCAACCCTGTCGACCCAAGGACAAAATAAACTCAAAAGACAAAATCATGTTCAGTTTGGGTTAAGCCCAACAAGCCTAAACTTACCTCAACATAACAAATTGATTACATTTATTGAGGACACCAGACATGAACACATTATTCACTGCAGGCTTATTGGTAACCGGCTTATTCACAGGAATGATCGGTAGTGCACAAGCACATCACAACCAAAATGGTAGCAGCATCGATACCCGCATTGACCGTCAAAGCAATCGCATTGAACGTGGTGTTGATGACGGCTCATTAACACGCAAAGAGCAACGCCGCTTAAACAAGCAGCACAAACACATTGTTAAGTTAGCACGAAAATTTAACCGCGATGGCTACTTTAGCAAACGTGAACGTCACATATTATCTGACAAATTAGATTTAGCTAGCCAAAAAATCTATAGATTAAAGCACAACTCACATGTTGCTTACGTTGAACAGCACAATGATAGCCATTACGACACAGTGCAATACAGAGCACCTAAAAAACAATGCAAAACCAAACGCTACACAACTTACTCTAACTCTCGTAGCAGCTACAATAATGGCTCTGGCATCACCGTAACCTACCGATCACGTGACAACAACCGGTTCAACGATTACATCACTTGGTAGTATTCACTGCCCGGTTAATACCCGGGCAGGATCTACTTTTGCAGCCCTACTTGCAGGGAAGTAAGCCCCCAACATACAAAACCCAACCGACAATAATACAGCT
This sequence comes from Methylococcales bacterium, assembly GCA_018672285.1. Lineage (GTDB taxonomy): Bacteria > Pseudomonadota > Gammaproteobacteria > JABHGC01 > JABHGC01 > JABHGC01. Next base: position 2,639 of record JABHGC010000218.1, on the reverse strand, counting down.
GTAACCACCACACCCGCATCAAATACAAAATAACTGCTCGGCTTATACGGAAAATCAGGCACATAATAGCGTGAAATATAATCGATAACCTGGCTACTGAGCAACGCTAAAACAACCCCCACGATACCTGACATAATACCAACCAGACCTGCCTCCCCCAAAATAACCCAGCGAATATCAGAACGCTTTGCACCTAGCGCACGCATTAGCCCAATTTCAACCTGACGCTCATAAATCAGCATAAAATAAACATGCATGATATTAACAGCAGCAACCCCGACAATGATCAAACTGATCACCAAGAACACCAGTGTTGTGACCAAAATAATAAAAGAAGCTCTTGCCGCACCAGAGTCCTTTATATCAAAACCTAGTTGTTCTATTTTCTGACTGACCGCTGCAATTTGATCTTTTCTATCCACCTTGACCGTCACTGAGTGGAACGTTTGTGCAGCCTCAGCACCATGAAATAACGTATTAAATTTTTGCACAACAGGTAAGGGAAAGGTTAATCCAAGCCACATTGCTTGGTCACTAAACCCCACTAAGCGCACTTTATAATGATATTTTTTTGAAGCCTCAGATCGACGCACAACAGAAGACCCCAGAATAATATCCCAGTCATAACCAATGACAAACTGTGGATTTAATTTGGGAAAGTCATGGGCACGGCGAACAACACCATTAAAAATTTCGACTAAATGCTGAGAGGCTAATACCGGGATATAATGCCGACAATAAGCAAAACCTGGATTTAAATTTTGGTAACGCCATGACAAGTTAGGTGCATCATAACAATACCCATTATCACCACACTGCAAATCTGTTTTACACGATTGTAGTGGTGCTGATACAGGCGTCGCTTCAAATTTAAATTGAGAATCAACATCACCAGCTACTAAACCAGGGTCAATGCCTTCAGCCAAAATCTCAATTTGCAAATCATTACCCAAGTATTTTTTGCCACCAACACCCACCATTGGCGTGGTCACTTTCATTTTGGGGTATACCTTCGTCACATTTGGTACAGCCTGAATCGCAGTCACACTTTTTTGCGTAAGCGCATCAGCGCCTAAACCCAACTGAATCGGCCCAACATTGACGCCCAAGCTACGAGGCACCACTTCTAACGTTTTAACCGGGAAAATTTCACCCAAGACAACTTGACTAACCCCAGCACTTAAAGCCCAAAAAAAAGAAAAAGCCATAATGCCCGTCACAATACCAATAGAGGACAACATAAAATGCTTACGATGGCGAATCAATGACGACAAAATGAACTGCCAACGTTTTTTTATAGACATTGCCCCTCCTCCATCACACCACATTGTCGAAGGTGAATTGTCCGTGTGGCTTTTAATGCAACATCCGCATCATGCGTGACAACCACAATGGTCATACCTTGTTCAGCATTAAGCTTTGCAAAAAGCTGGATAATATCCCCAGCAGACTCATCATCTAGGCTGCCCGTTGGCTCATCACACAACAGTAATTTAGGCTGCATTAACAAGGCGCGTGCGATAGCGACTCGTTGTTGTTGCCCACCAGACAAGCAGTTTGGGAATTCATGTGCCTTTTCAGCCACGCCCACCATCGCTAATAATGCCAAAGCCTGTTGAGTAAACGCTGTTTCTACCGCCTTTCCCTGGTTAAAAGCACTTGGCAGTAAGACATTTTCTAAGCACGATAAATGTGGCATAAGGTGAAATGACTGGAAAACAAAACCAACATGACTATTCCGGTAAGCGCTTAACTCATCATCAGACAAAGTACTTAAAACCTTACCAGCAACTTCAACCTGACCCTCATAGTCACTATCTAAACCCCCAATAATATTCAATAACGTCGTTTTGCCCGACCCACTTTTCCCGGTAATGGCCACAAACTCAGCATCCTCAATGCGTAAGTTAACGTCATTTAAAATGCATTGTTTAGGCTGATAATTTTTCTTCAGATGACCGACAACTACCAAGCTAATTGCCTCCATTCATCACGCTGCTGAGCTGTTAATGTATGACCATTACCCTCTTTATCCGCATACAGAGAAATGTCAAAGGGTGCCAAATCAGGCAGCTCGTGAGTATTGGTTAACTGGAATACCGTTTCTAAATTTTCAAGTGATAATGGGTCTTCAGGCGCCCCCCAAAAACTACTCCAAATAATATCAATCAGCGCTTCAATCAACGATTCAAAAGTAGCTTCACTGACCTCACTTAGCTTTAAAACGGCCACTACATCAGCCGGTAACGCATCTCCAAAGGCACTGTCTTTTAACGCAATTGGCTGAGACTCCCAAGGCAAAAAGTCATTTGGTCCCTCAATCACAGGCCACAGCCACAAGTAATCGATTAATGTTTGTACCGACTCACAGCTTAATGTGTGTTGCTGGCAATAACGCTCAAAACACTTCACCCCAATCACTAACCTCGCCGTTAACGACAACCTGTTCAGTATTTTGTTTATGGCTTCATCCATTCTAATCCCCCACCCCAAATATCAGAGATACCCTTCATTCAAATATAGAGGTAGATGCAAAAGTCTGAAAGTAAGCGTCTTTATTGATAAATAACGAAAAAAAAAAGAGAATGCCTGGCCTCATTAGTTATAATGAGTGCGACAAAACAGCACAAACAAACAGC
>JABHGC010000170.1 GCA_018672285.1 Methylococcales bacterium | reverse complement strand
GCCGGCCAAGAAAATGCTTAGGCTACAAAACACCTTATGAGGCTTTTGAAGAGCTCACTGGCATTAAACAAGAAAATTTAACCGGTCATGCACTTATGACTTGAATTCAGGGGATATTATTTGTGGCGCCAATGGTAAAGCCAAGGTGATAGAAGTTAATGCATTCGGGGATTTATTACCTCATGTCACATTCAATGGTCAATCCACTTACGAAAGCCAAGTGTCTTTGTTTGGTGCCCGAATATGAGCGCGAATTGCATCAATATGAATACCATCGTTGGTAGCCATGATATTGTCTTCATAACCTTGGATACCTTGCGTTTTGATGTGGCCACTTCTGCGATGAAAAAGGGGCTGCTACCCGTATTACAGTCATTTTTTAATCAATGGCAGAGGCGACACAGCCCTGGCAGTTTTACTTATGCGGCTCACCACGCGTTTTTTGCAGGTTTTTTGCCAACCCCTATGGATGAGCCTTTAGCGCCAAGATTAATGGCACTGGATTTTGAGGGGAGCCGATCAGTCGATGACAATACCAAGCAATTTCAAGCACCAACCATTATCGCAGGGTTAGAACAGGAGGGTTACGCTACGGTGTGCATTGGCGGTGTTGGTTTTTTTAATCAACTCAATCCTTTAGGGTGTGTGTTACCCGATTTGTTTCAACATCGTTTTTGGTCTGACAACATGGGCGTTACTTGTCCTGACTCAACTAAGCACCAGGTAAATAAAGCCTTAAATTGTTTGCGAACGATACAAGAAACACAGCGACTTTTTCTGTTTATGAATATATCAGCTTTGCACCAACCCAATTATTTTTACCGAGAAAATAATGCGGCAAGCAAAAAGGCAGGAGATGATGTGGTGTCACAGTCAGCTGCACTCAGTTATGTTGACGCCCAGTTGCAGCCTTTGTTTGAGGCATTCAAGCACCGAAGTAACACCTTGTTTATTATGTGTTCAGATCATGGCACGTGTTATGGCGAGCAGGGGTATAGTGGCCACCGCTTAGCGCATGAACAGGTGTGGACTGTTCCTTATGCTGAATTTATCCAAGAGAAACATCTGTGTGAATAATCTATCATCAAATCAGGACATCGAGCAGCTGTTAGCTAAGCCTATTTATCAGGCGTATGCTTATTCATATCCTCATAAAACAGCATATCGCACCTTTAAATCTCCTAAAAATTTAATCGATGTGTGGCAAAAAGAAAACTTAGAGTCTCTTTTTTTATATGTGCATATTCCGTTTTGTGGCATGCGTTGTGGGTTTTGTAATTTATTCACCTTAGTCAAACCAAAGCATGATTTGCCCGACTTGTTTTTAGACGCACTGTCTCGGCAAATAAAAGCATTACAGCCGGTTATTGAGCAATCGGGTTTTGCACGGTATGCCATCGGTGGCGGGACGCCGACCTACCTATCCGTTGGGCAACTTGAAAGGTTATTTGAATTAACGGATTTTAACGGTATGTCAGACAATACACCGATCGGCATTGAATGCTCCCCTGAGACGGTAACGGTAGATAAAATTCAACTGTTACAGCGCAGGGGGGTTAATCGAATCAGTATGGGGGTTCAGTCCTTCACTGAGGGGGAGGTGAAAAATCTGGTTAGAAGGCAAAGCAACCTGGATGTGTGTCAATCCATTGAGTTAATTCGAGCGCATAGTACCGCAGACCTTAACCTTGATTTAATTTATGGGATCGCAGGGCAGACAGTGGCCTCATGGGAAAGCTCAATACTGCAAGCATTACAGTTCGAGCCTGAAGAGCTCTATTTGTACCCATTATATGTTCGTGAAAAAACAGGGCTAGGTGCAATAGAAAGCAAGCAGGTAACACCGATGGGGCTGTCCCATATAGACATGTTGGCGCTGTATCGAGCTGGCCGTGACTTACTCTTAAGCGAAGGGTATGAACAGGTTTCAATGCGGATGTTTCGCTTGCTCAAAACAGATAAAACAGGCGTGCCAGCACCGCTTTATTCTTGTCAGGAAGATGGCATGCTAGGGTTAGGCGCTGGTGCTCGATCTTACACCCAAACAGTACATTACTCCTCTGAATATGCCGTAGGCAGGCAGGGGGTTAAATCGATTATTGAACAGTATGTCGAGCAAACAGAGTACGCATTTTCTCAAACACATTACGGCATTACACTGAGTGACGACGAGCAAAAAAGGCGCTTTTTAATGCAATCATTATTGATTTCAGAGGGGCTAGATTTAACCTTGTATCAGCAGCGTTTTTCAGCGAATGGCCTGTTAGAGTTCCCCTTGCTGCAGCGCTTAATTGACTCAGGTTTAGCGATGCGTAAAGGCCAGAGGCTGATGTTGACGGATCAAGGTCTTGAGAGAGCTGATAGCATTGGGCCGTGGTTTTCATCTGATTTGGTGCAACGCTCTATGACGGCGTGTGATATTCAATGAAGGATGAGCGCCCGATGATTGACCTTACCTATCGAGGGTCGTTATCGAGCTGTAATTATGATTGCCAATATTGCCCTTTTGCAAAAACACGAGATGATTCTGCTAGAAGGCTGCAAGACCAGAAAGCTTTAACTCAATTTGTTGACTGGGTTGAGTCCAGGCAGTCACAAGCGCAATTTCGGGTTTTATTCACGCCTTGGGGAGAAGCTTTAATTCGAAAGTGGTATCGGGAGGCGATGCTCAGGTTGGCACAAATGCCACACGTGCAAAAAGTCGTGATGCAAACCAATTTGAGTTCTTCTCTACAGTGGCTAAAATGGGCAGAAAAAATAGCACTTTGGACGACCTTTCACCCCACAGAAACAACAATAGCGCACTTTATCCAACAAACGCAGCAGTTAGACCTCATGGGGGTGGCATATAGCGTGGGTATTGTGGGTACCAAAGAGAATCAGTCTACTGCGAAAGCACTCAGAGCAAAACTGAACCCCAAGACCTATTTGTGGGTGAATGCCTATAAAGAGATCAAAGGGTACTATCAGGCTGGTGATGTTCAAAACTTCCAGCGTATAGACCCGTTGTTTGACATTAACTTGAGTGACTATTCAAGCAAAGGTAAACCCTGTCGTTCAGCTGTCAGTGCCATTTCAATTGATGGCGGGGGCAATGTCACGCCATGCCATTTTGTTGGGGCAAAATTGGGCAATATTTACCAGCAATCATTAGGCGATATTTTGCAACATCAATACGCTTGCCCTAATGATATTTGCGATTGTTATATCGGGTACATCCACTTGCCATCCCTGGCACTGGAAAATACATACGGTGATGCACTGTTAGAGCGAATTCCAAAAAATAGCCAAATTTGCACCCCCTCAGTTGCAGAATAGCCGGGTAAAGTATCCATTCTATTAGCCGATAAGCGACTTCTGTTATTTGAAAAAATAATTACGACATGTAATTTCTACGGTGTTCTTAGAGCGCTCGTTAAGTACCCGTTTTTGGGGTGAAAATCGCGTAGCCGTTTAAGCTTATATACGTCGCAAAGTGCCTGGGTGACAGGGTTCGTGCAAAATCAGCCATAAGAGTATAAGCCTAGCGACTATACTGATTGTTTGGCCTAGAAATAAATGCTAGGTCAGTGGACATTGAATCACCTTTCTAGAGAAAACACATTATGCTTAAGGTTCCGGTTTTATTGGTTTTTTTATGCGTCTTAATCGTACCCCTGTCTGTCTTTGCCAGTTCAAGTAGTCAGACTCTCCAAGTAGATCAACAACATCGAGATTTGATTCTCAGTTTAAAAAAATCTTCCAAAGGGCCTTTTCGTAAAATCCGCTGGTTTTGTAAAGACGGGACTAATTTAGCGCCTAAACCCTATGCCTGTAAGTCACACGGAGGAGGGCTTCAGCATGGTCAATGGAAGTCCTCTGTCATTTCTATGCGTGAGCAAGGTTATCTTATAGGTAATGTGCTCGCAGAGCTTAATCCTGACGATTTTGTCGGCGTGAATGCCGATTTAGCATCATTAAAGCAAATATTGTTAGAGCGTTTTTTAATGGCTGCCGACAATGGCTGGATTTTTAGAGGTGCGCGTAGTTATCGTGGCGCGATCCAGGTTGAAGATGAAGAAGCGAATTCTGAGCGACTATTAATAGCAATGCTAAAAGACCCGCTTTGGCAGGCTCCAGCTAGGTTTACTTTATTACGAGAGGCGGTGCGACTGCTGCCAGAAAAAAACCGTTCACCCGCAACCTCCGAAATGCGATTGTTATCTGCCACATTGCATGGCGCTAACCCCGGGTTTGCTAAAATCAGAGCAAAAATTCATGGTGCACCCGATAAAAATGATGCAAAAACGGTTCGGGAATTTGCCGTTAAATACATCAAAAAAGCGCATCGAGCCGACTACTTGAAGCTGGTTGATATCATTGATCAAGTGTTCTCTTTTAAAAACACCTTAGGCGTACTTAAAGCTGCGGCAAAGCTGAAAGACGCCAAACTTAAAAAAATACTATTGGATGCTGCAACCGAGCTAAAAGGAGACGGCGTTGCAGAGCAGAAGCTTGCGGTTGTAGGTAAGGTAATGGTGGTTGTTCGAAATGCCATTAATGCAAAGCATTCTGCAAGAGAAAAACTACGGCTGTTGCGAGCAAGCTTAGCGTTAGAGCAAGAATTCTTTCGTATCAGTACAGAGCTTACTGAGTTATTAGAGGCGGCCTCACGCAAGCAGCAGCTAACCTGGTTAAGCCATGTTTCTAAGGCAATGTACGGCACAGGGTTTTTATATCAGCGCCATTTGAGTGGGGTTGAAAACAGTTTAAAGGGTCTGTTTGAGCCAGCATCGCTTAGTATTCAGTCTTACCGCAGAGCACTTTTTTATCTGGCTAGGGTGATTGGCTGGTCTGATAGAACCATGGCCTTTAACTTTCAAGCAAGCCAAAATCATTTTGCTGGTATTGAGCCGTTAGTGCATTTATATCCGCAAGACCGTTTACGCAGTAGCCCGCTGCTGTTTTTTGGCAAAGTGACCGATAACTTAGTCATGGATGCAAACCGGTTGGCTCATAAAGAGCATCGATTTTTTGGTCACCCTGTTGGTGTGGGTATCAGAGCATTAAACCCCGGTATCGCCAAAGGGGTGCTTAGGCTACCTGAAGCAGATAACAAAACACCTGACGTTAATGGCATTTATTTGCTACCTGAAACCACCTCTGATTTAACCCCTGTATCAGGCATATTAACTCAGGGTGAGGGCAATGCTTTGTCCCATATACAACTCCTTGCACGTAACTTAGCCATCCCCAATGTGGTGATTGGCAAGCAGTGGTTAGATGAGTTAAAAGCGCATGTTGGTAAAACGGTCGTGATGGCCGTTAGCTCAGATGGGGTGATGGTATTGGAGCAAGATTCTACAAAATGGGATCAATATTTTTCTAAAAAAACACAGGCAGAGCCAACCGATGCGCTGATAAAGCCGGATCTTGAGAAATTAGACCTTGAGAAACGTATTTTTATTTCCTTGGCCAACCTTAGAGCCAGTGATTCAGGTAAAGTGTCTGGGCCAAAAGGGGCTAACCTTGGTGAGCTGACATTCCGTTTTGGTGATACTGTGCCCTCAGGCTTTGTGATTCCTTTCGGTATGTTTAAAGATTTTCTAGAGCAGCCACTTGAAGCGGGTGGGCCAACCGTTTTTAGTTGGATGAAAGCCTCTTATGCTCAGATTGCCGAGATGCCAGTTGACTCGGCTGAGAGAGCCAAAAAGGTCAGTGAATTTTTAGGCCGGTTACGGCATTGGATTGAGACAACAGACCCTGGTGTGGCGTTTAGAGAGAAACTGAAAACCGCATTACAAGCGCACTTTGGCGACGATGGGCAGTTTGGTGTGTTTGTTCGTAGTGATACCAACGTTGAAGATTTACCTGGATTTACAGGTGCAGGGCTGAATCATACGGTGGGTAATGTCATTGGATATGACAATATCTTGAAAGTGATCCGATAGGGTTGCAAGGTGGACTCAACACCTATGGCTATGTTGGTGGTAATCCGAACTCTTTT
>JABHGC010000249.1 GCA_018672285.1 Methylococcales bacterium | reverse complement strand
TTATTTGCTGCTGATATAGGCATCCTTCAGACTCATTCCACTATTGGAAAATACTGGTTATTGATGTTTAATAATTATATTAAATTGTTATATTGTTTTTATGTGTTGTATTCGTGGTGACTTTTTTCTCTCTTATTGGGTGTTGCGTATCAGGTATACTGTATTTTTTGAAAAGCTAGTTTGAAAGGTTTGGTATGGCACAATCATCCTCGTTTCGGCATTTTATTCCGGTGAGTACTCAAGACTTGGTGCAAAGCTTGGTGTTGTCCCGGCAGTGGGAAAGCGTGGAGTCGGCGCAGTTTGAGGTGTTTTGTCAACGCCTAATTAAGCTGTATCATTTGCAAACATACGAGCAGGTGCATGCGTTAAAGCATCAATATCTCCCATTTAGTCCTGATACCGATATTGTGCCTATAGGCGAGTCTGTTACAGAAAACAGTGAGTCGCTCATCGCAACCATTGAGCAGATTGTACTTCAAGCAAACTACCAACCTTTGGCGGGCGAAGACTTAATGTTGGCGTTATCTGAAAAGTCCATTGGTGTTGAGGTGAAAGTTGATTTAGATGATTTTGAACATTGCACTGTGTTCTATCGGGGTAAAGGGATTGTTCAAGAGCAGCAGAGGGATTGGAAGTCTTTTTTTGTTCGCTTTAAAACGGTTTCGACAAATACCTACCGGCGCTTGTTTCTGGTCATGAAGCATAAGCCCATTGAGCAGCGCTGTGTCGAGTTGTCGGAGCAGGGTAATATTTCTCTTCAGAAGGCTAAAAAACAGCTTATTGCATCCAGAACGGTGCTTGGCGCTGATGTGGATGACGTGAATATTCACTTGAAGTTGTTTAAAGATATCCCTGTGTCTGATTTGGAAATTTTGTTCCCCAATTTACAGGTGAAAATGCGAGGGTGGGATAAAATCAAACTGGGTATTACAGGTGGTGGTGGCACATTAGGCGGTATTTTTGTCACCATTGGTAAATTGAGTGTAGCAACCAATTTTATTGGTGCAGCCATTGCCATCGGTGGTTTTGCCGGCGTGTTATGGCGTCAAGTGACGAAAATTTTTGCCTTGCATACGCATTACTTAGCAACACTGGCTAAGCGGTTATATTTTCATAATTTAGATAATAATATGGGCGCGTTGATGCATCTGGTTGAAATGGCTGAAGCGGAAGAGCGTAAAGAGGCGATTTTGGCGTATTTTTTTTTAATGCAGCCCATCGACTATGACCGAGCCTTATTGGATGAGCATATTGAGGCGTTTCTCCTAAAACTAAGTCAGCATAAAATTGATTTTGACCTAGATGATGCGCTCTCAAAGTTAACAGCGCTTGATGTTCTGGTAGAGACAGATGCTGGAGTTCTAGATGTTTTGCCCATTGAGCAAGCCCTGAAAAAAATCCAGTCTGAATGGGCAAACCTATAAACTATTGAATGAATCCTGCAGCAAAGCGGTTATTCTTATCTTGAAAAGTGTGATGGATAGCCTTGTGAGGCTGCAAGAATACCAATGATATTCAGGAGAAAGCGCCGTTTTCTATCTAGATACGAAGACTTTAAATCGACTTTTATTGACTTACGTTCTCATTTTGTTGGGCAAGGAGGGTTAGAGTAGCTATCGGAAGGCACATTCTCGTCTGTATTGAGTGGTGTCAATTTGCTGCAAAATGGAGGAAGACACGATGTATTGGTCGCGGACATTATCGTTTTTTATATTATTCAATGTGTTCATGTTAGGGTCTGGTTGCGACCAGGATAAACCTAGCACTTCGGGTTCACCGGTGGCACAAGATGTCAAAGCACCGCCTGTTCAAGAGGTAAAACCTAGTTCAATTACTGTTCATGTGAAACGGGCTTTTAGTGAAGCTGCGGTTGCTGTTAAGTTGAGTTTGCCTGCAAGTTGGAAGGAAGGTGATCATGATGACGTAGCGCGCTTGTTGCCGAAGGTTCAGCCTGACGAGTTTTTCTATACCCAATTACAGATCAGTGAGGGCAGTACGAGTTGCGAGGGGACCTGTGACAAGACACAAATTCTGGCCAACATTAAGCTCGGTTACGACGCTTATAAGGCGCGCCTAGAAACACCAAATCTAAATTCAGGCGACCCGAAAAAGGATGCTTATCGCGCTAAACTAGACGTATTTGAAGATAACGAAGAGTCTGAAGGGGGTCTTTACAAGCATGTTTTTGCAGCCAAAGTGACCTGTCCGGGCAAAGGGGACATACCCTGCAGTCCGCAATTGGGTGCGCGGTGCTTTTATTATCAGGAGGGTGCAGATTACTACCTCGTTGCTTCGGGGAAAGGCCCTCTAGCGGCTGAAAATAGTGCTTGGCCAGAACTGGTGGCGCTATGCAGCAGCCTTACCATTGTGGCTCCTGGTAACAAGAACTGAAAAACAGGCGCGCTGGACAATGCGCTTGTGCATTATTCCAGCTGGCGCTGAATGAACAAGGTTCATTTGGGGGTTTAATACTCAAAAGATCAAAAAAGATATTTTCAGGCGCCTACTGCATGCACCTTCTGGGTTGTCCAATAAAAGGTTATTAGCAATGCGTTTTGAGTGCCTTTAAGCTCGTCAGTAGCTTCACCAGACGCCTTCTGAAAGAGAGGTGCTCCTGTGTGAACTGCCAAATATCCTCTGGATTTTATAGGGTTCAATATCAGGAGAAACAAGAAACTTAACAAACAGATCGCGGTTTTCGTATTCAAGCACGCCAATAATGCCCATGAAAGATGGAGAACTAGAAATATCATTCTCATCAGTCACTCTCGTGTTTCTAAATCCGATAATCGGGCCAAACTCCTTTCTATGAGCTGTTTTGGCCGTAATAAATTCATTAACGGGGATATCTTTCTTGGCCTGGTCACTTAAACACGTTTCCCAGGCTTCCTGATATTGACTGTCGCGAAGAAGCTCAACATATTGTTGAATGACACTATCTGAAATTAATTTTGCGGTATCTGCCACACCTTGCATTTTTGAATAGACAAAATAGCCTCCTGAGAAGATGGCTGCTAAGACAATGACTACGATTAACAAAGCTTGACTATCTTTCATATATCACCATTCTAAATATTGATTATTCAGCCGTAATCATACGCTCTTTCTCAGAATGTGTGCAATGCTCAGCGCACTGATTGATCGTTTTTTTCCATTGATTATGTTGTGCAATGCGCTGCTTAAAACATTGTACGGTTGAGGAAGGATTGCGGGTGTTCCGACATAGGTCTTGAATGTTGGCTGGCGACCATTGTTTCGAGCCATTTTGTTGCCAGGCAACTTTACCCTGTACGAGGTTAAAGCACTGCTTTTTGAGAGAAGGTTGGTGCTGGGGGTATGGGTTATCACAGGTGGTCTATATGAAGATCTGGCTAAGGGAATGCCCGCTTTTTTTAATACACCGCTCAATACAGCCGGTTTATTGGTAATGATGCCAGTGACCCCTAATTTTAAATAGGTTTTCATCGACCCTGCCTTATCTAAAGTCCAGATCACCGTATTATTCGTTTCACGGTTTGAAACTTGGCGTTTAACCGCTTCATGAATTTCGGGATAGAAGCTCGCAGGAGAACATGATGCAGTATTTTCCAATAGTGGAATGAGTCTGAAGGATGCCTATATCAGCAGCAAATAAGCGTTACCTTAATAAGTGTGTGTGTTTGCGCAAATATTGGTCAATATGATTAACCGGTATCACGTTCATCAATTGTTTTAAATA
>JABHGC010000159.1 GCA_018672285.1 Methylococcales bacterium | reverse complement strand
GACTGTAATTCTTCGAGTTTCATGATTGTATTCATTCCTTAATCATGAACGTTTTTTCGCTTATCACTCCATTTCTTTAGGCTCACTTCTCACTGGAAATAACTCATCGCTTCAGACTCATTCCTCATTGGACAAGGCTTAGCCGTGAATACAAATGAGGTAGAACTAGGATTGGGTTGATGATGTTTTTTTGCAGCTGGCGGTCTGTTTGAGCAGAGAGAGAAGTGAGGTTAACAATGATGTTTATTGGCGAGTTCTGCCAGTTGCAAAAAAATCGTCATTAACCTAAGCCCTAAACTGATAGTTTACTTTGAATAACAAGCCATATAATTTACATCTACATTCTGCGTTAAAGAGTAGGTCTTGCTAAAAGGATTATAATCCATGCCTTTTAAAGCCATTAAGCTAATATCAGCAGACCTTGCCATTCGTGCCATCTCAGATGGTTTGATAAATTTTTGGTAGTCATGGGTGCCTTTAGGCAGCATGTTTAAGACATACTCGGCACCAATGATGGCAAAAAAATAAGACTTAGGGTTGCGATTTAAAGTCGAAAAAAACAACACGCCACCAGGTTTTACAAGTCTACTGCAGGCTTCAATAACAGATTCTGGGTCAGGTACATGCTCAAGCATTTCCATGCAGGTAACCACATCAAATTGCTCGCTATGGCTATCGGCAAAGTCTTCAACAGTGGTTTGCTGATAATCGACTGTGAGGTTAGATTCTAATAAATGTAATTTGGCGACATCTAAAGGGGCTTTGCCCATGTCAATTGCAGACACTATGGCGCCACTTCGCGCTAAACCTTCAGACAGAATGCCGCCACCACAACCCACATCAACAACCGTTTTTCCGGTTAAATCAACATGCTCTTGAATAAAACCCAAGCGCAGGGGATTGATGTCGTGTAAGGGTTTGAACTCACTGGTAGGATCCCACCAACGAGAGGCCAATGCTTCAAACTTGGCAATTTCTTGGGGGTCAACATTTTGGGCTTGATCGGTCATAACCTAACTCCTAAGAGGATTGCATTTTACTGGCCCAAGTTTGGGCTTTGGCGATAATGTCATCGCGGTTCAAGGTGGTTAACTGTCCTTGTTGTAACACAGGCTTACCCGCAATCCAAACATGCTCGACTTGGTGATGGCCGCAAGCATAGACAATGTGGGAAATAGGGTCATAAATGGGTTGGCTGCTTAAATCATTCAAATTAATAGAAACCAAGTCAGCTGCTTTGCCTACCTTAATAGAGCCGATGGTTTGTTCTAAACCTAATGCTTTTGCACCAGATAAGGTGGCCATTTCTAACGCTTTAAACGCAGGTAACGCTTCTGGGTTTTGGGCAACGCCTTTGGCCAGTAACGCCGCAGTTCTCATCTCGCCAAACATATCTAGATTGTTGTTAGAGGCGGCGCCATCAGTGCCAATGCTCACGCTGGCGCCGGCTTGTTGTAGTGCATCTACTGGGCAAAAACCACTGGCCAGTTTTAGGTTTGATTCAGGGCAGTGCACCACATGGACTTGTTTGTCGGCAATGAGTTGTATTTCATCAGGTTCTAAGTTGCACATGTGGACGGCAATTAATTGGTCTGAAAGTAACCCTAAATCATTGAGTCTCGCAATGGGTCTCTTGCTATATTCTGTTAAGGATTGCTGGATTTCATCAGTGGTTTCATGCAGGTGAATATGAATGGGAATGTCGAGTTTTTTGGATTGCTCGAGGAGTTGCTGCATCGGGCCGTCGGATACGGTGTATGGTGCATGAGGGGCGAAAATGGTTGATATTAAATCGGAGGATTGATACTGCTGGTGGACCTCTAAGCCTTTTTTTAAATAGGTGTCGGCGCAGTCGGCCCAAACAGTTGGAAAATCGAGTAGTATCAAGCCCACAGCGGCGCGCATGTGGTGTTTCTGGCAGGTTTCGGCGGTAATGTCTGGGAAAAAATACATGTCAGAGAAACAGGTGGTGCCGGATTGGATCATCTCTGCAATGGCAAGCTCAGTACCATCACGAACAAATGCTTCACTGACCCATTTGGCTTCAGCAGGCCAGATGTGGTTTTGCAGCCAGTCCATTAACGCGCGGTCGTCGGCAATGCCTCGCATGAGTGACATCGCAGCGTGGGTATGGGTGTTAATGAGCCCTGGGATAATGGCGCTATCTGCTAAAATAAGGGTTTCTTTGGCGCTATATTGAGCCGCATCGGCTTTAGGGCCGAGTGCCACGATTTTGCCTTGATCAATACCAATAAAGTGGTTTTCTAAGCAGACGTTGGCAGGTTCCACAGGGATGATCCAGCGGGGGAAGATTAGGGTGTCAATCGAAGCGCTCATATAGGTATACTACAGTGTCTAAAAAGAGAAAATTGTACGGGAATCGGCCCGAAAGCGCACGAGTTTTGGAGGTAATATGCAACAAAGTACGGTGGTTCATGCTGTTCGGTGGGATGAGCAAGGTTTAGCTTTGTTGGATCAGCGAATACTCCCTGAAACAGTGGCTTATTTGCCATTAGGTTCAATTCAAGTCGTGGCTCAAGCAATCACCGATATGGTGGTGCGTGGGGCGCCGGCTATCGGTATTACCGCCGCTTATGGTGTTGTGATCGCGGCAAGTGCTAGATTCAAAGAAGATGCTATTAACTGGAAGGTGTTAATTAAAGCGGATCTTGCCTTGTTGAGAGCGGCAAGACCAACCGCGATTAACTTGATGTGGGCTTGTGATGTGATGCAAGCGAAAATTGATGTGCTGGACGGTGATCCAGCAGAACCGTTATTGGTGCTTGCTAAAACCATTCATGCAGATGATGATGCCAATAATAAAAAAATGGGTATGCTTGGGGCAGACTTAATTGATGTGGGTAGCTCTGTATTAACTCACTGCAACGCTGGCGCGTTAGCAACAGGTGGATGGGGGACCGCATTAGGGGTGATTCGCTCAGGGTTCTTTACCGACAAAATCAGTGGTGTGTTTGCCGATGAAACCAGGCCTTGGTTGCAAGGGTCGAGGCTTACGGCTTGGGAATTAATGCAAGATCAAATTCCTGTTACGTTAATTGCCGATGTTGCTGCAGCCACTTTAATGCAGCAAGGTAAAGTTCAATGGGTGATTGTAGGTTCAGATAGGATTGTCGCAAATGGTGACGTTGCCAATAAAATCGGCACCTACAGCACAGCAGTACTGGCAAAACACCATGGGGTTAAATTTATGGTGGTTGCACCTACCTCAACCATTGATATGAGTATTGCTGATGGCAGCCAGATTCCGATTGAAACCAGGGCTGAATCAGAGGTTTCTGAGTACGTGGCAGGTGAGCCTTTAGGGTCAGTTTGGAATCCTGTATTTGATGTGACGCCAGCCAATCTAGTGGATGTGATTGTGACAGAAAAGGGGGTTGTGCATAATCCAACCACTGAAAAAATGCAGGCGTTAATGTCATGAGAGAATTAAAAAAAATACTCTTGAGCATGCTGGTGCTTAGCGTGTTCTGGCCTGCTGCATTTGCTTTTAATGATCAGCAATCACATTATGATGTAATTGCTAAAAATGACTTTATAGAGCTGGCAGAGGAAACTTTAGCATGGCGTGCAAGGGCCATTGCATTTTATCAGAGCTTAGAGCAAGACAAAGTCTACTCTAGTGACGTATTAGCAGGGCTTCATGAAAGAGGTAGCGCGCGTTATAAAGCGATTCGTAATCGTTTGCTCAATGTTGTTGAACATTATAAATGGGTAACAGACCGTTCGACTAAAATTGAATTTACGCATTTACCCACTGCCATTTTTGAGAAGAAAAAGTGGCGAACCGACATTACTGCATGGTCTGATTTTGAGTGTCTATTATGTCGTGATAAACAAAAAACGATACGCGTTAACCCTAGCGATGCTTTGGGTCAGTCATATATCGCGCAGTTTAAAATGGCCTTAGCGGCCACATTATTGCTATATGATAACTATTTGCATGCCATTTCTCAGTATGAATCTTTAAGTAAAGCAAGGCGTTTGCTAAACCAAGACAGTAAAGACTATAAAGGATATTTAGCTGAGCTGACTGAGAATTTTCAAGATTTAGATAACATGAAACGAACGACTAGGGCGGTTGTGATTCATGAGCAGTTGACCCAGTGGCTAGAGGTGCAGCACATAGGTGCGCCTGAAGATGTTCAGTACTTTTCAGAGTTGATTAATCAAAGTTATACCTATCAACATATTACCGATGTTAAAACACATCAGGTGGTTTTGGCTAATGTAGGGCGATTGACTAAAAGTTTGGTCGATTTTCTAGCCAGCTTTAAAGAAAGTGTGACCAATGATGTGAGTAAGGTGTTTGGTAATTCGATTGGTTTAATTGAAACTCGTAAAGGTAAGTTGTATCAAATGCCTGAGGGGGAATTAAATGGGTTGGTTGGTCAATTAAAACCATTAGATATTTTGTTAGAAAAAACCCCTTTTAGAGCGACAGACAAATTTATTCCCGGGCACTGGGGGCATGTGGCTATCTGGTCTGGTAATGAGCAAGAGTTGAAACAGTTAGGTTTGTGGGATGATCCGTTAATCAAACCGTATCAATTACAAATACGACAAGGTAAACGGGTGATTGAAGCACTTAGAGAGGGAGTGGTATTGAATACGCTACAACACTTCTTGAATATTGATGATTTGGCTATTTTGCGCTACAAAGGGAAATTGGCCAGAAGTAAGCGGTTGTTGTATGTGAAAAATGCATTTAAACAGCTTGGTAAAGCATACGATTTTAATTTTGATGTGGAAAGTGATTTAAAAATTGTGTGTTCTGAGTTGGCGTATGTGACTTACTCGGATATTGAGTGGCCGACAGAGGGTGCTTTAGGGCGGGAGACGATTAGTCCGGATAACGTCGCAAAATTGGCACTGGGTCAGCGTAAATTGTTTGAACCCATTGTGTTGTATCATGATGGCAAAGCGGTAGAGCGGGTTCATGAAGCTTTTACACGTTTGGTTGAGTAGTAGGGGCACATGAAAAAAACCATCCTCATCATCAGTGCAACGGCTCTGCTGTTATTAGCTGCGAGTATGTTTGTCTACGCCAACCCCAGTGTGTATGAGTTTTTAATCGCGCTTTTTCTGAAAATATTTATCCTCATTAAAATAAAACTACCAGCATTGTTAGGTGGTTTGCTGATTGCACTGAAAAAATTTATCTTTAGTCTGACCATCGTTAAGGTCAGTATTTTAGGTGTTAAGCGATATTTTATTGATCATGTTGTGTCTAAAAACCTACAAAGTCATTTCTTCTCTCATATTAAAAACCCGATTAAAAAATGGTGGCAAGGGTTTGATGTGCGTAAAAAGTTGCTCTTTTTTATTCCGGCCAGTGTGGTTGCTGCGATTAGTTTATATTTAGCAGGTATTGGTAAGCTGCTTAATTTCTTGGGCATTAAAACACTTATTATTAGCTTCTTTAAGGGGTTGTGGTTAATTTTTGCTAAAGTATTTACGTTCTTTACTGTGCAAATATGGACGACGTGGTTTGCGCCTATTTTAGAGGTGTTGATTTTTTCTTGGTTGTTGGCTTTGGCCGAAAAAGTGCCCGTGCTCAAAACTATTTTTAATAAGGTGTACACCTTTATTGGTTCCATATTTTCTCGAACGGGTGCCTTTTTAGATCGGTTTATTAATAACCCCGTTCAAAAACGGTTAAACCGGTTTGGTAAATTGTTGGCCTTGTATATTCGTAAGAAAAATCGTAAATTGCAACAGCTACAGCTACAGCAAAATCTAAGTGAAGATCGAGAAACGCCTGTTGATTCGGATGATAAAAATGAATACAGCCGAAAAGATTAAATAAAAAATGATCGTGTTTGCGCTATAAAAAAATAGGCGACCTTTATTGGTCTGCGCCTTATTCTGCCATTTTCTGTGTCCAATGTTCTCACCTTTCTTTTCCATTTAGTCATGGTTTCTCGAACGAGAAAAACAAAATTATCCGTGGATAAAATTATTTTATAAGTAGAAATACGGTATTCAACAATGCTGCTTATGGTTAGAATGTTTAAACTTTAAAGTCAAAAGCAAAAATGTATTTAATTAATTATAATTTGGTGGAATAGTGATGAAGCAAACTTATTGGCTGATTGCATGTGCGCTACTCATAGCTTTCGACAGCTATGCGATAGATAAACAACCTCCAACCGATAGCCCTACAGACACACTTGTTGCGAATCAGGCCAGTTATATTAGAAGTCGAGCTGCAGATGCGCCAATGTTGACTGTTACCACTAAAAAATGGTTTTGCTTTGGCTCGGGTTTAACACCAACTCAGCATGCAACCCAAGCCGTTAAGTTCGTTGCCGAACGAGAGAGTAGAGTGAGTCGTTTAGCTCAGACAGGTGTTACAGAAATTCGAGGTGGAAAAGAGACTATTAGCCAAATCAATTCTTTAAAAACAAAGAATGTAATCGATTACTGGGAGGCGAGATTAGGGAAGGTTGTTGATAGATCGCTAGAGTTTGACCCAGGGTTTGGCGTGACGTCACATCAGGTATTGCACAATTGCTATACCAAATCAGACCTCAAGAAAATACAACAGCAAGAACTCGCGTTGTTAAAAAAAATGGATGCCATTAGAGCTCAAGGTACAGCCAAATGATGAAGTTTTTCAAGCAATCTATATGGGGTGTGCTTTTTAGTGCGATCCTAATGTTAACTCACCTTTCGCCAGTTCACGCCAACGACCCATTTTGTGATGGCTTGGAGGCACAATTTAATCTTATTCAATCTCATGCTAATACAGATTGCAGTGGTGTTGCTAAATTATTAAAAGCCATATCACCTAGGAAAATTACAGATTATAAAAATGCTGTAGAGGGGATTATTTTTCGGCATTCAGAGGCAAAAAGAAAACTAGTTGATGAACCACTAGCCCCATTTTTAGCATTGTTGGTTGAGTTTGATGAGTTAAGAGCCGAGGGGCAGAAAAAAATCTGATCGTTCCACAAAATATCGCCGATCGTGTTCGTGATGGTAAGCCTGGCAAAGATAAATTGTTTGGTGTACCTAGAGCTGCATTATCATTTAATAATGATATTATTAGAGAATCAAGGACGTTAAATGAGAAGCTAGACCGGTTCTATGGGCAGTGGCGTTTAGCCGTCTCACGTTATCGAAATAACACCGATTTAACGGATGAAAATAGTCAGGCCTTTAATCAACGTCTTATTGTTGCAGCGCGTGAAGTGGAAGGGCTGCGAAAAGAAATTTTAGAGGCCAAAAAACAATTATTAGCGATGTTTTTTGATGCAGACAGAGCCTTTGAAAAATGTTTAGGAATACCAGAGGCAGAGGCTCAATCAGTGGCACCCGGACAATTTGGTGTAATTGATTTTGAGCAGCTTAAGCAAGAGCAAAAAACAGACAAGCGAATAACCTTACTGAATGATATTCCCGGTATTCCCATTCCTTCTGGCTTAAATAAGCCGCTAGAAGAGCTGGCACCTGCGTTATTTGTTCCCATTAATATTGCGGTCAATTTAGCAGAACCAAAACGTTTCCAGTTATTTCGTGACGGGCCAGGGTTTGAAGAAAACGGTAAAGGCTTAGAAGAGGCGAGGCTTGTTGCGGCAGCAGCAGATAAAAAAATTGCCGCATTACGCCCTGCTATTCGTTTGGCAGAAACGGTCAAACTAATTGGCCTAGAGCTGAACCCTATTACAGGTTTACCACTTTTTGTCGGTAGTTCAATTTCTAAGGGTATTTCTGATGCAAATGAAACAGGTGCTGGCCGTGGCCAAGCGCTGCTTAATATTTCTCAAAATATTGTAAAGGGATTAACCGTTGATGCTGTGCTTGGAGTTGTTGACGCGGTAGATAGGGGGGGCGAACTACTTAATACCAACCTGAATGAGTTTAGCAGTGCATCTGAATTCATCGGTACAACGATAGATGCAGGTACAACTGCCATTACATCGGACTTGATTGGTGCTGTCGGTGAAATGGCCGGTATCAATATGATCGATACCTCCGTAGAAGCCACGCTCGTTCAAGAAATTGATAAAATTGCGGCAACACTCGGTACAAGTGCCGACTTTAAAGGTGTCACAATTGCGGATATTCAGAAGACGACTGAGCAATTAAAGCAAGACGCCGCAATTATCAATGCAGCAGCAGATCGTTTTTCAGCAACGCTAGATGCCGTGGATAGTACGGTCATCATAGCGGTCACTGCGACAGGTGTAAAAGCTGGCATTAAAGGGCTTAAGAAAAAACTCGATCAGAGAAAGCAAAAAATTAAAGATGATGGGCTTAGGGATTTTGATCAGCTAACAAAAGAGATTGATAAACAACTGGCGCAGGTGAGTAAAAAGCCAGAGCCAGCAGCAGGAACGCCGAGAGAGAACTTTCAAGTTGAACAGAATTTTGGGGGCATTGAAGTTGGTCAATTTATTAATAATGGTAAAGCAAAACAAGTGAAGCGTATGCATAATTATCACTAAACACTTTCAATTACAGCATCCATATCCAGGGTAAATGAGAATAATTCTCAATATGCAATTTATATTGTGACGGGGAACTATTTGAAACCATT
>JABHGC010000294.1 GCA_018672285.1 Methylococcales bacterium | reverse complement strand
TTGCGTAATTGAGTGTCCGGTAAAGTGTTGACAGGTCAGCTTTCACCTCTACCTGTATCTGCAATCAATGCTGAGCATTTTTTACAAACGCCAGAATGCACTAAAAATGTAGATGTATCACACCAGTCGACAGAAAAACTGAGCTTGAAAAAATGGGCAAGCGTAATACTTATTATGTTGTTGACCGGGTTAATATATGGTACTCATTTAACCATGTACTCATGGCAATTAGAGGATGAATACAATACCCTAAATAACCAGATGGTCGCACAATACAGATCACTTTACCCAAAAAGTAACAATATTGTAGACCCTGTTTATCAATTAAAAATCAAATTACAACAGACAAGTAAAGCTCAAAAAAATCATACAAAAAAATTCGTTGAATTATTAACCGATATTAGCCCCAATCTAATCGAACACTTAATCGTAAAAAATATACGATATTCTAATAACATCTTAAAAATTGACATTTTATCTGAAAATTTTGATGAACTCGATAAGGTGAAAAAGTCTATAATACGTAAAAATTACACCGTAAATATTGTGGGCGGGCGAAAAAACAAACAGGGAAAAGTGGAAGCCCAATTAAAGGTTGAGGAATAAACATGCGAGAAATAGAACCTAGAGAAAAATATTTTATTGCCATTGGCGTTGCGGTAATCTCCTTAGCAGCTATTTATAGCTACTGGATCTCACCCACATTAAAAAATATTGCGAATTTAGAAAGCACACTGCCTTCACTACGTACAGACTATCAATGGATGCTGGCTGCTTCCAATACAATAAAAACAAGCGTACCTCAAGACAAAGGGAAAACTAGCCGTATACCAAGTTTAGGTGAATTAGAAAAACAGGCTAAAAAATTTCACTTAGAGCCCTACGTCACCCGCATTGAGCATGGTAAAAAAAATACAATAACCATCACCGTAGAAAAAGCACCTTTTAAACAGTGGCTTCAGTGGATGGATTCAATCGAGAAATAGCACTTACATTTGAGCCGAGCATCCCTCACCAATGTGCCCAAACAGGCAGGCAGCATCAACGCTCAAGTTACTATTTCATCAAATTAGTTTTTTATAGTTTTAATTTCAATTAAGCACTTTAACTTTAACCAATTAGAATTCAATCTCTACTACATCAACACATTGAACCAGTAATTTACCAATGTTTTTCAGCGTCATTTACTGGCTCATATCTATAGGTTGTCTAGTCACCCCCACCACTACAACCTGAGCTACAGCTACTATCCGAACTGCAGTCCGAGCTACAATCAGACCCGCCGCTAGATCCACCACCAGAACCACCTCGTTTTTTACGCTTACCCTTTCTTTTTTTACCGGACAATAGTACTTTAAAAAAAATGTACACAACGAAGACTCCGCCAAGCAAATACACAAGACCAACCCAATCATCATTTGAGGCGGCTTGCCCGTTATTCACTTCTGCTGCCGTTGCCAACCCAACGATACCGATTAAACCAATACTTGTCGCAGCAGCCGTCAGCCAATGATTGTCCACAGGCGCTTCCGGCTGGCTATTCAGCCAAATGTCTTGGGGTACTGCTGTTTCAAATTCTTGCCGATACAATGCCTGAGTCGCTTGAAACTGATCAACCATCTTACTTTTTTCACTGCTAGGCGAAGGCTCATGGTGCAATGGTTTGTTTAATACGGTTGCACAAAAATTGTCCCAATAGCATCGACTAAACGTTAAATGTAAATGCCACACTGTATCAATCGTATTCGCAGGGGTGACCGGTGTTTTTGAAATCGCCGCAAGGTAAAGAAAGCGACGATATTCTAGCACCGCTCGCAAGGCGTATTTTTTTCTCCAGCCGGTCTCTTGCTGTAGTTTTTTAAGAAACAACTCATGTTGGTCGCCACCAATTGAATACGCTAAAATGTCTTCCCACAATGCTTCATTTTTCATTGTTTACACTCAAGATTAAATTTAATCACATCATTACTTCTTCTAAGCTTAGTCCTTACACGATAAATTGCCTTCATCACCATCAGAATACAAAGAACTCCTGATTTTGCTATACTGTCATTCATTTTTCTGACAAGACTGAATATCATGAGTGTATTTTTAAACTTCCCCCCTGAGCGCATTGTCTACCGTGACGACCATTTTTTTATCGTGTTTGATGGATACCCGGCCTCGCCTGGGCACTGCTTGATTATCAGCAACATTATTAGAGAAACGTATTTTGAACTCACCAACGAAGAAAAGCTGGCATTACCCGCTGCCATCGATAAGGCACAAGCGCTAGTCAAAGAAAAACATAACCCAGATGGTTACAATATCGGAATGAACTGCGGTAAAGATGCAGGTCAGTCTGTGCCACATTTTCACTGCCACGTCATTCCACGCTACAGCGGTGATGTTGAAGACCCACAAGGTGGCGTTAGAAGCGTGATCCCGCATAAACGTAAATACCAGAAAAAAGCGAATAAATTTTAACCACCATGTGAACAGAATCAATACAGCGACACCCGACACGACTGACAACAATCTGAGCCACGTGTAGACAGCCCTGACTCGGTGGCTTAGACTTTAACCATTCATTTTCGCCGAAGGAATTTCGTATGCAGTTTGGCCCAAGAGAGATTGTCACCCCATTCCGTCCCATCCCCCTTGATGTACCAGAAGGCATGGCACCAAATGAGTTTTTTAACAGCACCGAAAATCTAAACGATTTAGCCAACAATAATGGCCTGTTAAAAAACCCTGAGCACTTGCTCCTTTACCGGAAAGCGCTTGGCCACAGCAATGAATTTGATACCTCTATTATTTTTAACACCTCGGAGTGCATCCTAGACCCTCTAGGCCGACCTGTTCGCAGAACTCAAGTGCCTGAGGTTACCAAGCAAGTCTGGAACCGAATGAACCAAATTATCATTGAGTTCATGGTGGAACAGTATCCAGACCCTGACAAACACCTGTTATTAGCAGGTGAAGCCAGCTTAGATGCCACTTGGTCACTTACCTCCCCCGGTGTACCTAGCATCAGAATGTTGCACAACCATTTTATTTGCTTTGACAAACAACAATTACGCGATGCCAAATTTGCAGACATTAAGAACCCCAACTTAACCGATGGCGGCCAGCACAGCTTATTCCAAGCCTACATGCGCGATGTATACCGAGAATTTTTTGAGCTACTGAACTTTGACATACTCAAACCCACAAGCCGTGGCTCCTCTAAAATAGAGCTCACAGGTTACCCTCAAGGCTTACCCAGTTGGAAAATTCAAGGGGGTGTCGAAGCACTGAAAGACATTCAGTTCTGGAAAGAATACGACCAGATTTTGATGGGCTTTTTAGATTTTTATCGAACCTTCTTCACCCAAGTCTCTACCCGAAATGCCCCCAGACCCAAAAACGCCTATTTCCCAGACATTATCGACAGCAAGTTATTGTTTAATAATGACTTTATGAGCGCGGCTAAAATGGTCAGGGATAACTGTATCAAAGATGCCAAATACGCCAACTCTATTCGCTGGCAACCTGCCTTTAAACAGCTGATTTATCGCAACGATGATGGTGATTTAATTGTGACCATTAGCCAAAATTCTATTGGTAATGCCATTACCGAATTATTAGGTGTTGTGGTAAAACGTGCACCCGATGCAGAAGCGTATGAAGCGGCTGAACCTGCATTAATTGAAAAATTGCTCGAAGTTAGAAAGCGACTAATTAAAGCAGACCTTGGCCAGGGGATTGAAACGCCTTTCTGGCCTGCTGACTAAATGAGTTTTATCAAACAATCTTGCCATGGCATTATCCATGAGTCAGTTTTACTTGGGGTGATTTTCATCTCCACACTGGCCATGTTCTTTGATGCCTTTCCAACATTACATGCAGTTTATAGCACACCATTAGCCATCATCATTTACCTCTCGATGCTGTATTTTTTAATACAAGTGAGCATCAAGATGTACATTGATGGTACGCGCCCATTTTTTAGCAAAGTTTGGAACCAGTTTGACTTTGTTTTAGTGCTCGCAAGCCTACCACTCATTTTCCAACCTTCTTTAGCTGCAGGCACAACAGGCTTCCTGTTATTGCGAGTTGGCCGCTTAATGCTGCTATTTAAGTTATTGCGCTTCATACCACATGGCGAACGTATTTGGCACGGGATGAAAAACGCATTAAAGGCATCCGTTGGTGTTATCTTTGCGTTATTATTACTCAACTTTTTATTTGCCATGGGAGCAACGTATTTATTTGCAGAAATCGCACCACAATATTTTGGTGACCCAATCTCATCCATGTACGCCATGTTCAAAGTATTTACCGTTGAGGGCTGGTTTGAGATACCTGACGCCATAGCTCAGACACACCCTGATGGCATGGTCGTCACCTTGGTAAAAAGTTATTTTATTTTTGCTGTTCTATTTGGTGGTATTTTAGGTCTTTCATTAGCGAATGCCATATTTATTGATGAAATGACGATGGATAATACCGACACCATCGAAGAAGAAATTTTAATTCTACGCCAGCAGCAAGCGGAGCAAACCGCTTTATTACTAGAGATCAAGTCTGAACTTCACCTGTTACAGCAAGCCAAAGACCCTTAATTGCTTTAGCGGTTATACAAATCATAGCCAACTAACGCGACCACCATAGACATCGATTCAGTAAAATATTCACCGCAGGTCTGCATTAAAAACTCAGGTGCGAACATCATTTCAGCACCGTTTGCAGTTAAGCCCCAAGCAATTGCCAATAAAAGTAAAGTCCATTCTGTGGCCCATTTGAAGTTTGAGTAGTTCATAATGTTGTCCTTGTCGTTGTCTGTAGATACAGTATCAACCAAGCAACAAAAAGGGTCTGTGAAATGATTCCGCGAGTTGCGGAACTACATCATAAAAAATAGCGGGGATTTCAAATCAAATGATTAAACAATTAAATTTCAAACACTTACAGCAACACAAACAAAACAACACTCTTTTAAAAAACGGACATAGTTCACATTATCACCTGTAATTCAGCGTAATTGTGATTTTAACCATCAGTATTCAGGCTCTAATTTTTCAAATGCGTCATCGAATATACTTTCATCAAAGCTAAACTTAATTTCCACCCGACGATTGAGTGATCGATTTTTAACCGTATCATTACTCACCAATGGCTGAGTATCTGCCAACCCAACAACAGTCACTCTCTGCCTATCGATCAAACCCGTACGAAGTAAACCATGCACAACACTCACCGCCCTTGCAGAAGACAACTCCCAGTTAGAGCGGTAACGCTTTGTAGCAATAGGAATATTATCAGTATGACCCGACACGATGATGGTTGATGACATTGATCTGGCAGAAACCGCAATATTGTCTAATACTTTATGGAATTTTTTATTTAATTTATCTCGCCCAGGATCAAACGAGGCAGATTCATTCACTCTGACAACAACGTCATTACCAAACCTTTCAAGGATGAGCTCTTCGGTACTCAACTCTGTTTCCAGCAAATAATTTAATCGTTGATAATGTGTGTTCACATAGTGATTTAAAGCTGCCTTCTGCTTATCTTTCACCTTTAGATGGCGCTTCTTTTTCTCTTCTACATCTTGAGCGATTTCTTCATTATTGTCTTCCCTGAATTCGTATGATAAGTGCATGACCTCTGGTCGTAGCTAAATAAAAACACCTATAGAGTAAAGTAAGACTCAGGTGTAAAGTAATAAGCTACCAAACACATTACAGAGGCCAATATGACCTATAAACACCTGAAT
>JABHGC010000271.1 GCA_018672285.1 Methylococcales bacterium | reverse complement strand
GCATCACTTTTATTGAGCAGTTGGCCGATAACAGCGGATAAGGCGATGGTTTTACCAAATCCGGTGCTGGCCACGGCAAGAGTATTGCCGTGATCATTTAATGCCGCCACACTGCGCTCAACAAAGGTTTTTTGTCGACTACGCAATAACATAAATCCTCCTATGCCCATCTTGGGCGAGTTAAATCAGCGGGTGCATTATTTCCTGCTGGCGTTTCTACAGGTGGTGCCTGAGGAGGAACGGGTGGAGAAAACGCTGGTTGTGCTGGTGGTATTGCTTGAGGTGCAGCAATTTTCCCCATCACCTTGGTGTACTCTTTGTGCTCCGGTGTAATGACATTTTTAATGACATTACGGTCCTCACCATATTGATCCTTTTCAAAATCAACACGCCCTACAAACTCCAAGCCGATCAAAGACTCTAAGCCTTGGATTTGGCGCTTTTGTTGTGCCTGAGGTGAGTTGTCTTTGGGGTTCAATCCAAAGGCTGAGTTGAGCGCGCCCTTAATAAAGGTACGCCCCATATTTCCCCATGTAGGGCCTTTTTCACTATAAAGACCAATATTGCTCCAGATTTTACGCCGAGCGTACTGACCATCGAGCACGACAAACTCAGCTTGTAGATAAACAGCGCCAGTGTTCATGCTGCGAGTGGCAAAACCACCGGTCCACCCTTGTGATGCATCATCAAATCCACCTGGTTTGATGGTCATGCGTACTTTGACCAATGTGCCCTTAGGGATTATTTCAAAAGATTGTTGATCGTCTGCTGAGTTGAAGTCATTCCAGTTGTTAGTCATAATAATTATTCCTTAAGCTTTATTAGTAATAGGGTTTTGAGGTTGTACAGCGGTCTGGTCGCCAAACTGGGGCCGCTGTGCATTTATTGCTGGGTTGTTGATTTTCTGCATTAACAAGCCAAGATCCGGTGGTTCGATCATGTCGAGTTTTCCACTGCGGTCCTTTGCCGGATATTGCCAAGGGTTTGAAGTGTGGGTAATAAATGCTCTATAGGCTTCTCCTTCTTCAGGTGTTATTTCAGCCATCGTAATCACTTGATCAACGATGCCAGGTAATTCATTGCCGGTTTTGGCACCTTCAATTTGTGCTTGAAAGTAGCGGCGATTAAAGTCATCCACTTTTTCATCCAAAATACCCACGAACCAGATGTTCTTGTTTCGGGTGTGTTGAAGATGCGTTAAAAAGGCAATCATCTCTTGTCCATGTAAGCCGTATGTGCCGCGAGTATCAGGTTTACCGGTCTTGTCAGAGAATGACTGAGGTTGTTGTTTACTCCATTGAAAGCACAGTCGACCTGCGACGGTGATTGAATCAATGAAAATGGTTTCGTACTTGTCCAAAGCACTCGGATCACCGAATTTTTCACAAACAGCATCGTAATGTGCTTGGCTGTAGGCTTGTTCATCAGCCAACGCAGGATTAGGTCCACCGATAAAGACTGCAAAGTCACGGCACTCAGCCCACGTTTTTGGCCGAATGGTGTCACCACCCCATTCTTGAACGGCAAGGTCACCGGCTTCTAAGTCAAAAAATAATGTGCTGTTTACTGGCAAGCTATACAGTAGAGAAGTTTTTCCGACACCAAATCCGCCGAGTAACACACCTTTGATACCGCGTTTTTCTTGTAACCGTTGATCGGCACTAATAATCGGTAAACTCATTGCTCATCTCCTTGTGTTAATTTGAAAGACTGACGACCCATTTTTAGCGTTCGTGCATCTTTAAAAGCAGATTTAATGCTGTCAGGCCATGCAGTAAATTTGCGCTCAGGGACTTTGTAAGCGATGTCCATGTACTGCAGAGGATCTTCGCCAGTGCCCTGAATTCGCTTGGCAAGTTCTGCCAACTGTTTTTGATCCCAGGTAACACGTTTTGGTAAGTCGGCAGTTACTTGAATCTGCCCATCCTCAAAATGAACAGAGCCGGTATCTTTGCCTGCATGAATCCGACTGACAGACGCGAGGTCTTTGTATTTCAGCTCCAACGCATCATGAATACGCTCATTGATTCGTTTGGCCTGCTGTAAAGACTCAGTGGCACTCGCTTGTAATGCCATAAGTACCTTGGCGGAAAACCCTGAAATCTCTTGTGTGCTCATTTTATTAGCTTGTTGTAAGTTCATTTTTTAGTTCCTTTTTAGTGACAGATACGTTGGGTGCGTTCGATTAATGCTTGTAATGGGTTTAAGAATTTCTGTAGAGCAAATTCACTGAAACGGTTGGCATCCATCTCTAGGTGAGAGCAAATAAAACCAAGGCCGCCTGGTTGCATTGATTGCTGCTCGAAATAATCCACCAAATCTTGTGTTTCCTCTTTAAAGTCACGGTGTCTAAGAACCAAAGGATTACGTTTCCCTAGGCTGTAAAGGTGCTCTGCGTCCTTGATGGCTAGTTTTATGGATGCCGTAAAAAGCTTTCGTTCATTAAGAAGTGCGTTCGCCTCAAGACTTGATTGAACCACTTCATCAATTAAAGTGTCCGCAATATGTTGTGCAATCATGGTGTTTCCTTGTTGTGTTAAATTAATCAAATTCGTCTCAATTGTTGCTGGCTATCAAGTTGTCCATTTCGTAACAAAGGACATCTTCTTCTCGGTAAAAAATCTTCACACCGATTCTCAAAAAAGGTGGTCCCCAGCCAATCACTCGCCACCTGGCAATCGTTCTGGCGGTGACTTTGTATCTAATGGAGACCTCTTCTTCGGTAAGTAATGGCCCGATCATTTGCTGTCCTCCTGAGTTGCTTAAGTAAGTGAGGCCATTGTGCCAAACAGGGGGTGTGATTTTGGGTGTGACAGGGGTGTGAAAACCGGTGTGATTTTCAAGAAATCGAATTATAGGGTGCTAATGTATATTCGTTGGGTAAGTAGTACCAACAGGTTCAGAGTGGTGTGTTTTTTCTTGGGGTGTGTGATTTTGTCACACAGGGGTGTGATTTTGAGATGTGACATGTGTGAATACCGGTGTGATTTTTAAAAAATTGAACCGGCGATCGTTCAGGGGTGGTCCTGCATGCAAGCAATACCAACAGATTTAGATCGTGTGTGATTTTTTAAAGAGATGTGTGATTTTGAATATGGGGGGTGTGATTTTCGGTGTGATTTTCAAAAAATCGAATTGCCAAATGTTAATGTAGATTTTCAAAGACAAGTAATACCAAGGGATACGGGGTGGTGTGTTTGTAACGTAGGGTGTGTGATTTTGAGATATGAGTTGTATGGTCACTTGCACCGCTCATCAGCTAATTAATGCACATCAGTTAGTATTAATATATCGTTCAGGGTTTAAGTGTATAATGTAATTTGTTAATTAAAGCATCGCCTGGAATTTATGTGGAGGCACATGTGGGTAGATGTCTTGTAAATGAGTAATGAGATATTGTTCTCAGAAAATATTAGATCAAGGATTTGAGTGGCTGAAGTCAGTATTAAATAAAAACTACGACCAAAAATAATGAGCCGGAGAAAATAAAAATGAAACTAGCGGAAATGAAACTACCAAAAACATTTGATATTTCTCTCTTTGAATTTACAGGGGAAGTTATCGATCATAATAAGTGGGCAACAACACGTGTTTCTGGGAGCAGCCAGTCAGTTTCATCTTCTACAACAGTACATGATCAGATATTTATTAAAAATGCTGATGGCTCAGAAAAATCTTGGTCTATTTCCGGCGAAAATATGGCCATTCGTGTAGGTCACAAAATAAGCTTAATCTGGATGGTAAAAAAAAGTAAAGAACGTGGATCTTACGTTGCCTACTATAACCACACCCTCAACTCACTAAGCTACATATTTACTCAAAAACATTTTCATTATCAATATTTTAACGGGTTGATTTTTGCCTTTTCGTTGATTGCTTTATACTTAGTCATCGCATTTACTCCAGCAGCCTCGGGAAACTGGTCACATATCCATCAGGCTATTTTTTACTATCCATTAGAAAATTATTTAGCAGGGTTGCCAAAATGGGTTTACATACTTGGATTTTTCCCGTCAGCATATATTCTTTACTGCTTTAAAAGCTATTTGACTATGTTTAAGCGGGTTAAGAAATTTAAAAAACAATTCCCCGCTGGCTTAGTAAAAAACCTGATTAACTCAAATTTTATCGTCAGTCAAAAAACTAGCGATGAGAGTGATTTACACATTAGAGTCACTTTAAGTAAAGTCGATATCAGGGATGGAAAAGTGATTATTAAAACACCTGATAGTAAAAAATTTGAGGTAAAGCTTCCCGTTCCATTGAAAAATGGAGCGATAATAAAATTAAAAAATGCTTACCAAAATAATAAGGATATTTTGGTTCATATTAGTCTTTAAATGCACGTGAAATTTTTTGTGAAAAAATTAATTGGAAGAGTCGGCTATTTTAGAGGGAATTATATTATGCAGCCAATCACTAGTGATCAAATCCCGGCAGAGTTCTTTAACGTCAAATATAATGGCAAACAAATACCTGGATCAGATTTGTCTATTTATCAATCTGGCTCAAATTGCCAATTATTTGCATATTCACTTTTATCCCATTTTGGCTTTGAAGTACCGCCATTTAGATCAAGTAATTTGTGGGAAGATGAGAAATTTACAGAGAGAGTTGATAGTCTGCAGCCATTAGACGTCTTGTTATACCATAATAAACTTAGCTCTTGGGGTGCTCATGTAGGTTTGTACTTAGGAAATGGGCAGGTTGTTCACTTGTCAGTGGAAAACGAATATCCAGTTATTCAGAGCCATGACAGCATGAACGAAATAAAAAAATACCAGTACTTTATTGGGGCAAAAAGATTGAAGAATTTAAAGGCGTAAAGTTGATATTCATTACATAAAAAGGAATTTTTCATGCGTTACGAATCAATTATGTTCGATGCTTTTGGCACCATTGCCTATATCAAGCCAGGGCTTGATAATCCTTATAAAAATTTATCAAAATACACATCTGACAGGCTGTTTGTTCGAAAATCGTTATTAACAAAGCCCATTAATGACCTTGAACAATATTTTGGTATAAAATTTAACGCCAGAGATAAAGAGTATTATTGTGCATCGCTCTTAGCGCAAGTGAGCTCAATTTCACTATACGATGAAACGTTGCAGGTACTAAGTCAAATCAAAGACGCAGGTATGAAAATTTCCGTTGTTTCAAATTTAGCTTACCCTTTTGGCGAGCCTATCAAGAAGTTATTCGGCAACTATGTTGATCACTTTGTCTTTTCTTATGAAGTTGATTGTGCGAAACCTGATGCCAGAATATATGAAGTTGCACTCGAGAAATTACAAACTACCGCAGGTCAAACTGTAATGGTTGGTGATACAAAAAAAGCTGATTTCACTGGGCCGCGCAATCTTGGTATTGATGCCTATTGGCTTAGAAGGAATGTAAGTGAGCTTGCGGAATATCAGGTCAGTAATTTATCTCAGTTAGCAGATAAAATACTAAGCTGATTTATATACAACTATTACGATCAAATTAATGGCTTGACTGTGTTGTATCTTATTGGATCAGGTTACCGTGGTAGTAAACGGCTCCACTAAACTAAAGGTATAGAGGGCAGAAATAAAACCCATCACCTCTTGGCTTAATCAGAACATCCCAAGCGGGGTGATATTGACCTTTGTATCTAAACAACCCTTTGAGTGACTGATTGGAGTTGGCAGCAGCGCTTAAAGTATCTTTGTGTGCATGACCATCAGACTCAATCAGCTTTTCCATTACAGCCGCTTGGTTTTTGCTAAAGGTATACCGAGCACCATCAACCATTGCCGATCGAAAATCAGATGAAAAGTGTTGTCCAATGCCATCTGTAATCACATCGTACGACTCGCCTTTTAATTTCAGAGTGAAGATACTCTCATCTAAAATAAGCCGCCCGTTACGAAACGTCATCGTTTCAAACAGATTCAGTAAAACGACCCGTTTGGGTAATGCCGCTATGACTGAATCAACAGAGCTTGTTGTAATTACAAAGGTGGGTAAGTCAGATTGATTTCGGAATAGATAGTCTTGAACCGGCTTTATCACGCTGCTGTCACGTAATCTGCGCGTGAAATACACATTAAATGGCCGCTGTCCTATTCTCTGCTTACCTAAAAACCACAAGTTTTGTTCAATGCACTCTATAGGTTCAGGCAGTTCGGCCAGTGATAAGCCAATGGCCATGTTAATTTGCTGCAATAGCCAGTCAAAGCTTAATGTGTGGCATGCAAGCGATTCTGCCGGAACATCAACATAGCCGGCCTCTTGGCAGTAGCCGCTATATTTTTCATTACCATCAGACTCAACCGACAAATCATGAGACTCAAAACAATCAGGGCATAGAACAATATCAAGTGGTTCACTAGGCTGTAAGGCCTTCATTTGGATCAGGCGATCTGTGATAGCCTTCGTGCCAGATATGTCCACGATTTGCTGAGCAATGGACGGGTCCTTGTTCTCACATAACTGCCTTAGTAGTTTCTCGGGCATATTAAGCAGCCTCACCTTGTAGCTGCCACTTATTGAGATACTTCTCAATCAAGGCGCGGTCACTGTCGGCAAAGTTTTTTAAATTGGATGAGCATGCCGAGAGCTCACAATGCAGTGTCTTGCCTTTTTTACGGTTGCCTTTGGGGTGAAAGTGAAATGAAATCATCGCGCCTGAAACTTTAAAGCCAAGCTTGATTGGGTTGCTATCACCAAACCAGTCCTTACAGTCTGACTTTGCATTGTTGTCGCACAGTTGACTAGAGGCTTGAATAATAAGGTG
>JABHGC010000176.1 GCA_018672285.1 Methylococcales bacterium | reverse complement strand
ATAATAACGAACGGCCTCACAGCTCGTTAGACGGTGAAGTCCCGGCTAAATTTCATGCATGCAATTTAGTAGAATAATTTATGGCCAATACTTAACTTATTTTTAGCCAATAGCTGTCCTAAGGATGGGGGGAACCTCATAGTTACTGGCTTATTGCGTTCATTTTTTTTCAGAAGCAGGCACTATTATTACGATTTGATACTGGCGCGAGATGTTTTTTCGCATCGTATTTGACTTGCCGTTTAGCGGATGTTCTTAAGGCGCTCAATGTCCTTTTCAACCACCTCGTACATAATGTGAGGTGGTTCCATATTGAGCGCGTTTTGCAGCTCTTTAATCGCATTTGGTATGTCGTTATTCTCTTCATGATGGCTTGATTTAAGAATGTATGATCGATATTCCTGCATATATTTAGATTCTTGATGTAATTCACCTCTAGATTTTGGTATGGCGATTAAATCAGGCTCCGCTTCCCATATGCTTTTTTGCACGTCATTTAACAAACTTAAAGCTTCTACCGTTTTGTGCAAATTAGCGTCATCTGGCGCGTATTTTAATGCCACAATTTCTCTTGCTATTTGATCGACTACTCTTTGACCTTTATTGAGTAATTGATTGATTGTTTCGTATTCAGACATGGTTTTTATACAGCTAATGATAAATTCAATGATTTTCGAAGTGTAACCGCTTTATTGTAGTATGAAATGCAGTGAAATGACCATAAAGATGCAGCGTTATGGGTGCAACTAAAATGGATTATTATACGTGAATAACGTGGTAATATTTACGATTAGTCTGGACCTTCATTGGTATTAAAAATCTTATTTAACAAACCGCCTTTATCTAAACTTTTTATGGTCTTAACTTCGATTAACCACAAAGCAACACTCCCTAGCAATATTAACAATGCTGATAGCAGATAACCTCCAGCACCTTTAACGGTAAAAAGGGTGACAAAACCTGCCATTATGATCGTAGCTGAAGCGCTTAACAGAAGTAATCTAATCATTTTTGACCTTGCATTTATAACGAAAAAATTAGGCGAATGTGGACAGGCGGTCACCACTCGTTTTCTGAAGATTAAAATTTATTATGGCGATCAATATACACTAAAAACCTATTTTTGGAGACCTTGCGTGAGTGGGTAAGTAAGCAAGGTATCTTGTTGAATAAAAAGGGGTATAAAATACACTGATCATTATCAATTCGATAAAGCGGTAGTTTTAGTGGCCGCATAAAAAGGACGTTGTCTTTGAGAAATTGAATGCCTGTTTTAAATTGGTTTATAATTAAATGTGATGGACAGAGTCAAGTCCATATAATGCATCGGTTACGCAGAGTGTAATGCACTCTTGAAAGCGACAGCTGTTGGCATTGTATCAGTCTGTTTCTTGAATTTACCCAAGTTTTTATATTGTTGATAATGTAGAAGATATTCATGAGCGATAAAACCAAAACCCAGCTTCTCGAAGAAATTCACCAGTTGCGTGAAAAATTAGCTGAAAAATCTGACAAAAAATTTCGTGCCTGGATTAACAGTTCACCCGTTTGCACAAAAATAGTGGACCTGGATTTTAATCTGCAATATATGAGTGACTCGGGTGTGAAAGACCTCTTAATTGATGATATTTCACATTACTATGGAAAACCATACCCCATTTCTTTTTATCCGGATTCGTTCAAAGT
This sequence comes from Methylococcales bacterium, assembly GCA_018672285.1. GTDB lineage: Bacteria > Pseudomonadota > Gammaproteobacteria > JABHGC01 > JABHGC01 > JABHGC01. Next base: position 9,532 of record JABHGC010000176.1, on the reverse strand, counting down.
CCCTATGACTAAGAACCTAATAAAGGTGAAAGAAACAGGAGAAGCAGTGACACAGAAAGCTTTTGTGACTGATTCTGTGGGCAATAAATTATGGTATAAGTCGACACTAACCCCTGTTTGTAATAAGCAAGGCCAACTTGATTACATCATGATTGTTTCAATGAACATCACTGAGCAAAAACAGACTGAAGATGCACTGAAGCTTGCCCTAGATAGCATGGAAGCACAGACTGAAAAGCGCACTAATGAGCTTTATAGAAGTGAAGAGCGATTTTCACTGGCGATGCGCGGTGCTAATGATGGGTTGTGGGACTGGGATCTGGAAACTGATGAAGTCTATTACTCTCCTCGCTGGAAAAGCATGTTAGGTTACGAGGAAAGTGAGCTTAAGCATCATATTGATACTTGGGCAACACTGGTTCACCCTGATGATAAAGATAGGGTGCTTAAAAAGGTTCAGGATTACATAGAGGGTCGCTCTGAAACTTTTGAAATTGAAGCTCGCATGTTTCATAAAAATGGCCAAGAAATCGTTGTCCTGGCTCGCGCTTTTCTGCTGAGTCGAGATTCCGATCATAAACCTCTGCGTCTAGTAGGCACTCATGTCGATATAACCGAGCGTAAAAAAATACACTCTTTTGAGAAAAGAAATGCCGATATTCTAGAGATGATGGCAAAAGGTGAGCCTGCATCAATAATCTATGATGCGATTGCAATAATGTATGAAGAACGTCACCCAGGGTTACGGTGCTCAATGCTTGAATTGCATGGGAATAAACTCATGCATGGCGGGGCACCCAGTATGCCAAAGCAGTATTGTGATGATGTGAATGGTCTGGAAAATGGCCCTAGTGTTGGCTCATGTGGCACGTCCACCTATTCTGGAAAGCGTGTTCTTGTTGAAAATATCGAAACGGACCCTAAATGGGATAAAATCAAACATGTCGCTCTTCCACATGGTATGCGCTGTTGCTGGTCTGAACCCATAAAAGACTCTTCAGGCAAGGTATTGGGCGCGTTTGGCATGTATTACAATCACACTGCATTACCTAATGAGGATGAATCAAACGATCTTAAATCAGCGGCAAGGCTTGCCGGTATCATTATGGAGCGTGTGCATTCGGAAAATGAGCTTAATCAGCACAGACAAAAGCTAGAAGAACTCGTTGCAAAACGCACCCAGGAATTTAAAGCGGCTAAGAAGGAAGCGGAAGGGGCCAATCAGGCTAAAAGTTTGTTTCTTGCCAATATGTCTCATGAAATACGTACTCCGATGAATGGCATTATTGGTATGACGCATCTGGCATTGGAGACAGCGCTGACTGACAAGCAGAAAAATTATGTGAGTAAAGCACATCAATCTGCGAAAGGTTTGCTGGGTATCATCAATGATATTCTGGATTTTTCAAAAATTGAAGCCGGTAAACTGGAACTGGAAGACATCGATTTCCATATAAAAGATGTTATTAATAATATGGTCAATCTGAACAAGTTAAAAGCTGAAGAAAACAGTATTCAGATTACCATTAAAATCGACAAAGATGTTCCCAGGCATCTTAAGGGTGATCCTCATAGGTTGAGCCAAATACTCATTAATCTATCAAACAACGCGATCAAGTTTAGCCAAAATGGAGGTACAATAGCATTAAAAATTGCGTTAAAAGAGGACAGTGAAAATGATGCTGTCCTACATTTTTCAGTCATTGATTCGGGCATTGGCTTATCGCAAGAACAACAACAAATGTTATTTCAATCATTCACTCAGGCTGATAGTTCAACCACTCGACAATATGGTGGAACAGGGCTTGGTCTGGCGATATCTCAAAAAATTACTCAACTAATGGGGGGCGAAATTTGGGTCGATAGTGAAGAAAATATCGGCAGCACCTTTCATTTTACCGCTCGCCTGAAAAAACAACAGGGCACCACACTGGATGACTCAGAGCTTAAACACAGTGATCAAGAAAATGCCTTAGAGGCCATCAAAAATTTACGTGGTGCTAAGGTGCTTCTGGTCGAGGATAATGACATTAATCTGGAACTCGTACTTGAAATTCTGTCCATGAATGGGATTACTGTCGAGACAGCCTGTGATGGTAAAGAAGCACTTGAATTGTTGAACCATAAAACTTTTGATGGGGTATTAATGGATTGTCAGATGCCTGTTATGGATGGCTATGAAGCGACACGACAAATACGCGCAGAGGAACGGTTTAAACATTTACCGGTGATTGCCATGACTGCCAACGCAATGAAAGGTGATAAGGAAAAAGTCATTGCCGTTGGCATGAACGATCATATTGCCAAACCAATCAACCCTGATGTTATGTTTATTACGATGGCCAAATGGATAAAGGGTCAAGGTCAGTAATGTTGTTTTTTCAGAGCTGACTTTGCATTTTAATGTCAGCTGTTCATTGTTTGCTATTGTCTTTACCTTTTAATGTGATGTGTGCGCCATCATCATAAAAGGAAAACCTTAAATCGAATTGGCTTAAGCCTTTAAATAAACCATAGTCTTTGTCGCTTTGATCAAGGTCAAAGTAGCTCGGTAGCTGTCTGCCGATCGTTGCACCATATTGGTTGCTGGACAAAGTTTGAGTGTGAGCATTCCACTGCCAATGACCGCCTTCAGGGTGTGATAGGGATATACCAAACTGTTTTTGGTATTCGGCTATTGCCGCATCAATTGATGCGGCACCCGCTAACATAAAGGGTAATAACCTGCGGATGTTTTGTTTGACCGCTTTTTGCTGGGTTCGAGCGATCCCTGTAAAAAGTCTGGGTGCCATTAAGTTTATTTGCTCAAAATCAAAATGGATGCCAGCATTCGACGGCTGCATATTTGGTGTGGTAGCGGCATCAATCTGATAGTCAAATTCACGGTTTGAGATGACTAAATAGCCATCAATGACTTGTGTGTAGAGCTGAAAATTCAGCATTTGCAAAACGTCGAAGGTGATCACCCAGCCTCGATCGCCATTATCTCCCAATAAGTGATGTAGGATTTTAAGCTCATTACTTGGGAAGTTACGACGGGCGCCATAGATGATTTTATTGAAAGCAGATTTGAATGCCGCTTCATCATTAACCTCAATGAAAATAGCAAAGGGCTGAGTGAGCATGGCTGCGGCAATACCAAAGGCAATATTTTGGGCGCTCATTTGTTGTCGGCCACGGCCTGTGCTGGTGGGTAATGTCAGCATACTAATTGCCTCGCCAGAACCAAATGCAATCACGGGGTCATTGTCATAAAGGGCAAAGTGGATGTTATGCCCTAACCATTCTAGCCAAGGTGCAGTGTCTTCTGCTCTATGGCCAAATATTTCATCTAGTAAGTAGCTATTAGCAATGGTATTTCGGCTGGTATCATTTAATTGGAAAGACAGTTGAGAAATGGGGGTTGGTGTTACCTGAGGTAGTGGCATGGGTTTAGGGTTGCTACCCAGCGTTTGTCTGACCGTATTGTAGAGCGTATTCTCGACTAAAGGCAAAATAACCGTTTGTATTTCCCAGGGTGATCCTGCTGTAAAGCGGATTCCTATCGGGTCGAAAAATTGACTCCATTGATCGCTGTAATCTGTGCTGTAGGTTTTGTAGGCTTTTGCTTCCCATGCTTCGACTTCATCAATAGCGAAGTTTTCGATGGGGGTCATCTCTTTTAAGCGGCCATATTTTTTTGATGATACCGTACCATCTTGATGCAGGCTGATATCCCCGTCGTTAAAGTGTGCTGTCGTTAGGTAGCCTTGCTTAATTAAGGTGGCTTGATCCGCTTCTTGTTGGTGATCCATTTTATAAAGTAATTTTGCTGCAATAATTTTTTCTAGTTTAGAACGCGCTAGGCTTCTTCTGAGTTGCAGTATTTTGGTGGTAGGGCTGATCATTTTTCGGATGAAAGGGTCTGATAAATAGGCATAAAAACCAGAGGTATCTTGTTGCGTGGGCAAAACATGGTTCATGTACTGAAATTCGGCGCTGGCCCCTAAGCTTCCTTGACCGTTATTTTTAGCGAGGTTCAAAGCGGTTAAAACCGCCTTTTTACTGCTCGAAAGGATTAACCATTGCTCGTGAAATGCAATGTAAGCAGGGTTTTGGTTGCTGTTTGATCCGGTATAGTAAAATATCCCAGAAGATTCTGTTTCAGCGGTAACGCCGAGCACAAGCTTAATGGCCTCTTGTATGAGTGCATTACTCTGTGACTCTAATATTACGGTAACATCCGTCCCTTCAGTAAAATATAAATCAGGGCTGGTAATGGCCATCTGAGTGATACTGGCTTTATCCAGTACTTGCTCAGCCAAGGGGCGAGTAATATTGAGCTTGTTTAAATACCGGTTGACTAAGCCTCGTTCAAGGTGGCCGCCTGAGATTAAGCTCGCAAAGTTAAAGCCGGTATCAGCGGCATTTTCTAGCCAAGGTAGTGCTTTTTTAGCATCGTTGATCATCAGCATGAAGTGATCAGATGCAACAAGTTGAGTAATGGTTGGTACTGTGCTGTTAAAATCAGGCAACGTTTTCGCTTGTTTAAGTATACTCTCGTATGGGTGTGACTGAATTTTAGGGGGTGTGAGCAATGAAATGCTAACAGGCTTACCAGTCGTGCTTTTGTGACCAAGCAGTGTTTGTTCGTACAAAGATTCTCTTATGGCGGTTTCGCCAGAAAATAAAGAGAGTGCAGAGACAAAACCTGCATTGTTTCGGTTACCTCGTGGTTTTTTTGATGGCTGAATGCCATATACAGGTTTTATCAACTCAATGAGATGGCTGAAAATGTTGCCTCGATTTCTACCGGTGTGTAGAAACCATTGTAACCCTCTGGCTTTAACCCATTCATCCTGGATCTCTTTCGTGCCAGGTTTGGCTTTACTAAGGTCAACTTGAAGCTGAAAATCTTCAGAGGATTTGACATTAAGAACGCCTGGGGCATGGAAATAGAGTGTGTCTGATCCACCTTGATCTATTAGACCATAGAGTGTGATTTCAGTGATGGCTGTTTTGTCTTTGTTTTTGTCTCGAAGATGATTTAAGTAAGGTGTTGGGTTTAGGTAGAGTGCACGCAGTCCTTTGTTCAAACTTTCAATTTTCCACTGATAAATGAGGCTATTCCGGTCACTGATGAAAGGTTTTACAGGCAGAGTGATGGCGACTGTCGTTAGGCCTAACTGGCTTTGATAAGTTTTAATTGAAATGGGTTGAATGTTGCTTGCCCAGGTGGTGCTGAGCGGGTTGAAAAGAATCACAAGAAGTAGGGAGGCTAGTTTAAATGTCATGAGGTGCTCTTCGGCTTAGGTGGTGATTAAAAGGCATATTCAGTGTGTATTGTGGTGTTGGTTATTCAATATGAGCCGGTTTTGTCATAGAGGGTGAAAGCAACACAAGATTTTTATCTGCGACATGGGCTAACAAAATGACGCCATTTGGTTTGGCTCTAAATTGTCCATACTTGGCCTTGTCGTAAATTTTTGCATCGCCTTCTTGAAAAAAGTAAGCGTCTGTAGAGAGCTTTATGTTGCGTTTACGGCGTTTAAATTGGATGAGTTGCTCAGACTCGGCCAGTGTTTCACCAGGCTGATGTATGCGCTGAAAATGACCCACGTTCTGTTTGTTTAAAGACACAACGGCTAAACCGTCAATGTTGTCTCTCTTGGGTACCTCGGTGTTTTTTAGTGCCTTTTCTATCTCTCTTGTAATGCTAAAGCGCAGGGTCATGTAGTCACCTTGCATAATTGAGCGAGGGTCTTTAGGTGCGAGCTCTAAGAAGACAATTTGCCCTTGTGCCAGTTGTTGCTCTTTGTGATAAATAGAAAGGTTGATCAGTGCCAGTATAATCACACAAGAGACAATCGCTATATTACGCCGCATGTGTATTCTCCTGTTTGGGCTGAAACTTTTTGCTCATAACCCAGCTAATGAGTAGTAGAATGCTGCCGAATACGGCTAATATTTGTGCTTTTTCCAGCAAGCTCATATCCAGTGAGTAATAGTATGACGAGATATAAAACAGTAAGGATACGATACCAAGAGACAGTAACATTCTAGCGCCATTGGCATAACCGAGTATGATCAGGCTGAGGCCAACGGCAAGGCCGGGTGCCTGAGTGGATAATACGATGACAACAGTACTGGCAAACAAGGCAAGAATGCCTGTTTGGCTGCGCGTTGAAACGTTATTTCGCTGCAGTAGTTGCCATACAACCCACAGCATGATGCCACCGATCAGAAGCTCCGCGACCCAATAGGGCAGCCAACTCTGTTCCATCTTAAGCCAGTTTTTCATTATGTGGATGAAGGTATGATAGAAAGACGCCATCACTTCTTGGTAAATGAGCGCAATGGTTAATCCATAGCCTATTGGAATCAGTCTTTCCCTATGTTTAACCCAGTTGAACTCATTAAGCCATATTGTGGCAATGACGGTGAATAAAATCGCCGCATGCATAAAATACAGTTGTGCGTAAGCCAGGGTAAAACTTAAAGTAAGGCCTGCTGCTAAGGCCGAGCCAAAACGGTGAATCATACTGGGCATAATCCAGGCTAGCATGCTCTCAAAAACGAATAAGACCCAAAGTACAGTGATTAACTGGTTGTCCCCTCGATGCCCATGAGAAAAAGCAAAGTCAAACAGGCCAAAAATAAAAAGGCCTTGTCCTGCCAAACTGAGTGCTAAGGCAAATTGATAGCGAAACGTTGATACCTGATTTTGCAGAAATAGACGGTAAGCAATTGCAATGAGCATGATGCCAAACAGTATGGCGAAAGCATTGTTATCCAGGATGAAATGCAAGGCAGAGGCAATGAGTCCTAAGAAAAAAAAGGCTGACCACCAAGCAACGAGGCCTACCATCAGTTGTACATACCAAGGGGTGTCCAATGCTTTGTTGATGGGCATGTCACCAGAGGTTAAATTTTTGTCGTGGAGTTTTTGCCATAGCATGGCTTGTTGTAAGCTCATGAGCTTTGCTCCTGATGCATTTTTTTCAGCCAATTTGCAGCAAAGGCTGCCATGCTAATGAGAAATATCGTCATGCCTAAGAAGCCAATAATCTCATCGACATGCTCTAGTACCTCTGCGATGACAACACTCGCAATGGTGCTAATGACCGAGAGGCAAAACCCTGCCAGCATGAATAAATCTGGAATGCGCTTTTGGTAAACGGTAAAACCCAGAGTGATCATGGCCAGGTAAAGAATGACGGTTAATACAGGGAAGCCAATACTTTCAATGATGACCATGATAAACATAGCGGTGAGCGGTGCGGCTGTCGCAATGGCAAGTAGGCGGGGTGCCCAACGTTCATTTAACCAAGTGAACTTAGTGGATGCGGCTTCCCAAGCTAACCAACAGGTGCCGTTAAAGAGCAGAGCGATCCAAAAGACATCTTCATCAGGCCTGTCACCAAGCCCTAATAATTGTCCGTAGGCTTCAAAATAGAGTTGTAAGGCGGTGTTGATTAACACAATAATCAGAAACCATAGTGTGGCAAAACGAGCAAGCAACGCCCAGGGGATAATGAGTAAACCCCAGTAAGCAAACAACTGCCAAGGGTCTGCGCCTGTTTGGTAAGTCTGGCCGTAAAAAGCCAGTAGTACACCCACCAAGATTGAGCCGATTGTTAAGGCAAGCTTAGATAAAAAATGCTCGGAGCCGATAAACCAATAAAGGGCTGCACAGCCAAATACGCCGGCTTCTAATAAGCCGAATTTAGTAAAGCGACTCATGTCATTCCAGTTAAAGGCAAAGAAAAACAGAATCGAAATGGTGACGGCCAATGCGCCTAACCAAAGTAACAGTGTTGCGAGAAACAGCGGCCATTGGTGTGCTTGAGGTAGTGCGCCGGAGATGTTGAGTGCCTCTTGGGTATCACTTTGTTTGATGGCGCCTTGGCACGCCCAGTGGAGGATGAGCTTGCGTTGAAAATCCATAAAAACCCTTTGCTGAGGTTAAGTTGCAACGTAAGGTGAACACTTTACCCCTTGATTGAGTGGATGGCAAAAGTGCTTATTTTTTGGTTTAAAAAACGGCCGCGATTGGTGTTCTTAATGGTCTGTTTGTTGGTTCAGCCGGCTTTTGCTGGCAAAGCTAAGCGGGGACCTGTTGCTGAACAAGATTGGTTAACACAGTGGCGTGAGAGTGCTGGACCTGTATCCCCTGACTCATTACTCGGCTGTTTTGATCACGCTTTAGATTCATTATGTTTTACGCTGAACAAAGTGTGTGAAAGTAAGGCTGAAAAACAGTTTAAACAGTGTGTGGGTCAAAGCGTGCATGTGACTAAAGACTGTCAAAATGTGCCTGAACTCGGCTTTTTAGAGCAGGTCAATTGGCTAACACGCCACTGCAGGGCGGTGGACGCTTACACAAATTGTATTGATTTACATCAGCAGTTATTAGAAATCTGTGAACCTTAGCCCACTAGGTAAGTCTGAATTCCTGTGTCGCAGTGCGACTTTTCCTATAGACAGACTTTGGCGCTTTAATGGTGATTAACATTATTCAATTCAGCTTAGTGGTGGTTTTAGGGCTGGCCTTTATTGGCGCAGGCACTAATCATTTTATTAATACCGACTTTTATTTGAGTATGATGCCGCCGTATTTATCTCATCATTTGATTTTGGTTTATGTGAGTGGCGTGTTTGAGGTGCTGGGTGGGGTAGGCATTTTATTGCCTTCAATGAGAAAAATGGCTGCCCTGGGTTTATTGCTGCTAACTGTGGCTGTATTTCCTGCCAATATCTATATGGCAATGGAGCCAGAACTGTTTCCTCAATTTTCTGCGGTCGGTTTGATGGTTCGTTTACCATTACAGTTAGTGATTTTACTGTGGATTGGTTTCGCTTACTTTTACACGGCTAAAGAAGTAAAGCGTCCTCAATAGGGTGATAGACATCGCAAGATTCTATTAAGCTGTTTGCGGTGAGGGAGGGGACACCATAACTTTCAGCAACAATGCCATAACTCCGGACTTTATTCATCAGCATGTCAAAATCACCATCCCCAGAAAGTAATATGATGCGCTCAAATTGGCCAGACTGAGCCGCTTCCATCACATCTATTGCAATACCCACATCCCAGTCACCTTTTGCTGAGCCATCACTACGCTGAATATAAGGTTTGAATTTTAACGTAAACCCTATGTGCCGAAGCGCATCTTGAAATTTTTGTTGTTTGTCATCATCACGTTTAATGGCATACGCCGTAGCGCTCATGATGTTGCCTTGTGCGGTTAATTGTTGCCATAAAAGTCGGTAATTGAATTGACGCCCATAGGCTTGACGCGTTGTGTAATAAATATTCTGAACGTCAACAAAAATGGCCATTGTGGAGGGGGTGGGCATAGGGCTTATCTATTTATAAGGAATTGAAGTGTAGAGTAACACAGGTGGTGTTTTCTGGGATTTAATTTAATGTAACTCCTGAATTCAAGTCATAAGTGCATGACCGGTTAAATTTTCTTGTTTAATGCCAGTGAGCTCTTCAAAAGCCTCATAAGGTGTTTTGTAGCCTAAGCATTTTCTTGGCCGGCTATTT
>JABHGC010000293.1 GCA_018672285.1 Methylococcales bacterium | reverse complement strand
AATTATCTGTAGACATGTGGGCGGATAGTGGTCACCTCAATGTACAAGGGCGCTCTCTCTATTCTCAATACTTTTCAGCCAAACTAAAACAAATGATGATGAGATAGCGGTTATGCGAATAATAAAAACGATGGTTGTTTTGTTGTTAGTCGTGGTTCTCTACGAGCTGTTTTTACGCTATTCCCCCTTTGCTCAAGGCATAACGCCGATGGAGTATGATGCGGAGATCGGGATGTGGCATAAGCGTAATTTTAAGGGGGTGATTAGTAAGTCTTGTTACCACCAGAGTTATGAATTTGATGCAATGGGTCGTGTGAAGTCTTTGGTCATGAATGATGCCAAATCTAATATTGTTTTGCTTGGTGATTCGCAAGTAGAGGCATTGATGGTCAGTAATGAATCAATTGTTCATAATCGTTTATCAGAGTACTTAAATGGCCAATATAATGTCCTTAATTACGGGCTTTCAGGCACTGGTCCAGGTCAGCAACTGATTATACTAAAATCAAAAATAGATTTGAAAAAATTGGAGCATGTCATTCACTTCGTGTTTATTGAGAATGATTTGAATGATGGTGATTCAGGTAATTTTGATCGTATCAACCGGCCAAAAGTTTTTGTTAATTTTTCAGATGCAGATCATTATAACATTGTGAAGCCTAGATCGTATGATGGAATTGAGCGGGTGAGAGATTTTTTGGGGCAGTTAGAGTTGTATGTTTATTTGAAAAAAACCGTTTATCATTATCGTGATTTACTCACGTCAGCTCAGGCTAAGCCTGTTGAGAGAGTGCCAGCTGAAACTGTTTCTAGCGTTATTCCTGGCTCTGATCGGTTGTGGCTGAATTTATTTGGTGCGATTTATCAAGCGAACCAGGCGGCACAAAAGAATGATGCAAAATATAGTGTTATTATTTATTCAAATGATTATGAGACTGAAAAAAATTCAACTAAATTGAATAAGTTGACAGCGTATTTAACTCAGCAGAAAATTAATTTTTACCCATTGAACCCATTAATAGAAAACATACCTGCGCTTGAAAGAGGGTTTGAATGTGATGGTCATTGGAATGCCAGTACACATGATCTAATTGCAAAGTGGTTACATAAAATCATCGTTAAAAATTAAAGTAAAGAAATTCTGAGTGATTGGATGAGATCATTAAGTTATTCAGTTGTAGTAAGGATAATGCAAAGCACGCGAACGTTAAGTAGCCTATTTTTTTACTGGCTTTAAATTGCCCCATCAGCTGATGTGTATTTTTTGTCAGTAATAGTAAGGCAAAGGCAATGATTGGATATATGAATACTTGTATATTGTCTGGTGTTTGAATCGAATGAATACTGATCATCCCATTTAACACGTGCATCGCACCTTCCCAATTCTCTGCTCGAAAAAAGACAAAAGTAACATTGATAAAATTAAATGTAATTAACCATGCAACAACCTTATGTAATTTTATTTTTCTTTTTTTCCAATATTGGTTGATCACAATACCAAGCCCATGTAACCCACCAAAGATGATAAACATCCATGATGCCCCATGCCATAACCCTGCGATTAAAAATGTGATGAGTGTGCCAAGCATCGCTTTGTGAAATGTTAATGGGCTAAATGATCGAATGATGGGGGTGTAAATATACGTGGTAATAAAGTTGGTTAATGTAATGTGCCAACGTTTCCAAAAATCAATCATGCCGGTTGCTTTGTAAGGGCTATTGAAATTTTGTGGCAAGTGAATATTAAATAACAGAGCGGCTCCAATGGCCATATCGGTATAACCACTGAAATCAAAATACAGCTGAAAAGTATAAGATAGGCTGGCAGACCAGGCATCAATAAAGTTGAGCGTGGCACTACTGTCAAAACCCGCATTGGCCCAGATGGCAAATGTGTCTGCAATGACGACCTTCTTGAACAGGCCGATTGAAAAGATAAAGAGACCTAAGGATATGTTGCATCGGTGTTTGACTTTATTTCTGATGCGCTTAAATTGCGGCATCATTTCTTTGTGATGAACAATGGGGCCTGCAATCAATTGTGGAAAAAATGTCACAAAAATTGTGTAGTCTAGGATATTTTTTTCTTTAACCAACCCTTCATAACTGTCAATTAGAAATGCAATTTGTTGTAAAGTGAAAAAGCTGATGGCGAGCGGGAGTGCAAGATGAAGTGCTGGAGTATCTGTCCCAAGTACTATGTTGGTGTTTTCAATAAAAAAATCCATGTACTTAAAATAAGACAGTAGAGCAATATTAAAGATTAACCCGCTGATGAAGGTGATTTTTTTAGAGAAAAATGGTTGGTCACCAGTAAGGCGAATCATTCTTGCTGTTAGCAAATAATTGACGATGATAGAGCCGAGTATGAGCGGTAAATAGCTGATATTCCACCAGCTGTAGAAAAACAAGCTTGAGGTAATAAGCCAGCTCTTTGACGCGGTAGTTAATTTTTTTTTGTTTAAATAAAAATAAACGAGAAATGAGATGGGTAAGAATAAAAAAATAAATTCATAGCTACTAAATAACATTTAAAAAATACTTCCACCTGTAATAGGGATATTAATGCCATTCATGAAATCAGATTCTTTAGACATCAGCATTTTAATGACTGGCGTGATATCGTTGACTTGTGCATTTCTTTTTAGAGGGTGATTGTAAGCGCTCAATTCTACAATTTTCTCATTAATGTCATCTAAAAATTTTGTATCAACCATAGATGGTGATAAGGCATTAATTTGGATGTTTTTTGTTGCATATTCTGAGGCCAATGATTTTACCAAGCCGAGCAGGGCATACTTTACCGTGGTGTATTGCGTGAGTGCTTTAGGGGGAATGTTCATGACAACACTGGACAACATGATGACAACTTTGCCTTGCTTCTGTTTGGCGAGTAATGGTAGAAAGTGGCTCAAAATGAGAATAATAGATTTTAAGCTAATGTCGATTTCTTTCTGGAAGTGGGGCCAGTCAATGTCTTTAAAGCGAATGTTTTCAAATCTGGGTGCTGCTAAATGAACAATGGTTTTAGGTGTACCATATTGGGTCTCAATGGCCTTTATTAAGCTGCTGATTTCTTCTTCAGATGCTAAATTTGCCTGAATTGGGATAATGGTATTGGGGTGTTTCTCAGCAAGTGCTTTTAATGTTTTACCGGATGAGTTGTAGTGAGCAAGAATGATACTGTCATCAATCATATTGTTGATAAGATCAAGTCCAATATCGGACGATGCACCGATAATTAGAGTGTAATTACTCATCCATGATTCCTACTTTAATGGTGGCTTTAGATATTTTTACATTGTCTTGATTGCTGATAATGGCTTTGATTTCTATTTGTTGGTAAGCCTCATTGATGTATTTTACTTTACCAGAAATGTGTAAGTGATCATTCAGGTAGACCGGTTTTGAAAAGCTGATGTCAATGCCTTGTAAAATACAAAATTTACCCGGTAAATAGACACCGACTAGCGTAGAGTAAAAGGACGAGGTGAGTAGACCGTGCACCAGTGTTCCGTCAAAACCTTTGGATTTTGCGTATGAGACATCTGTATGAAGAGGGTTGGTGTCGTTAGATATTGCAATGAATTTTTCCTGCATAGAAGCATCAATGGTGGCATCAAAAGCATGCTCTAATCCCACGTAGATATCTTTAAACAGGTAGTTGTTCACTTATTTCATCTTCTCGATCATGAGTGTAATCATCTCGCCTACATCTTGAAGGGAGACCAGTTCGCCGAGTGCAAATTTGATTTTAAATTCTTTTTCGATGGCGCTAACGAGGTTGATATGGTTGAGCGAATCCCAGTCTTCAATGTCTTCTGAGCTGGTGCTGTCTTGAATAACAAGATCATCTTCGTCAAATATGTCTCGAAAGATCTCTTGTACGCCTGAAAATATCTCGTCTTTAGTCATGAGTCACCATTATATGTTGATTCTTATTATTGTAATCTTGAGTGAGCGCTATTTCCCACTGGGTATTATCACCGCTGCAATCGACTTGTGTAAAGCCCAGATTTTTATATAGCTTGGCCACCATACTATTTTTTTTACTTTTTATGTAGTATCCCACGATTTTATAAATGCCTCGCTGTAGACACTGCTGTGCCAAGGCATCAAACATTGCCATCTCCATATCTCTTTTTAATACTCGGCAGCTCATTAGCCAGCAGTCTATGTGGCAGGTGTCATCGACTATTTTTCCAATGCTGACAGCAACTAAACCATTGTCGCCATATTTATCGCTCAATCGGCCGTACAGTGTGATGTATTGTTGATCTGATGCTATGGCTTCAATATCACTCATGGTATAGCGTTTGGTCGTGAGGTTGAATTGATTTGTTTTATTGGTGAGCTGGGTGATTCTGTCGAGGTAGAGTGGTGTAAACGCATTGATTTTCGCATTCATATTGAGTGATTTTAAAAAATCAGCATAAGAGGTGGTGGTACTCTGTGCGTCGTTACGTTGTTTGTTTTGCTCGTAGTAGGTATGTCTATTTAAATCATCTGTCGATAAGGTGATGGCTTCAAAGTAACCATTATGGTCAATATAGTCGATGAATTGAATGACGTCACTTCCAACATTAGGTACGCTGACTTCTTGCGTATTGAGTTGCACAATGTCTCTTTCTGCGGGGTTGTCATCAATGAACACGAGGCTATCGAGACCAATGTTAATCTCTGTTGCAATATCAATGATATTGTTGTGCTTGTGCTCCCAGTTGGCTTTGAAAGCGGTGAAGTCATCTCGTTGTAAAATGCTGTCTGGGTGAGCGAGTCCCAGCTCGGCATTGTTTAAATCATTCTTAGAGCAAACAGCAAGGATAATACCTCTTTCTTGGAGTGATTTAGCGTACTTCTGAAAGCTGGTAAAGGACTCTGCGACAGCTGTTTCAGTGCCGATGTGTATGCCACTTGTTCCATCATCTCCGATGACGCCACCCCAACAGGTATTGTCTAAGTCAAGTACTAGGCATTTTTTTGTTTTTCCAAAGATCGCATTAATGATGTTGCTCAGGCTAAAGGCCAACTCAGGGATGGCACTAAAGCCAATGGCGTATTTTGCTTGATACCATAGCGCACGATCAAACCAAGTGTTTAAACCGATGAGCGATGATAAGTAGTGGATGTCGTTTAAGTGTAGGTGTTCAATTTGGCTGGCAGCTTCAGCGAACGCATTGTTGAGGTTGTTGATGAAATGCGTTTTACCTCTATAGTCATAGCCATCTAAATTGCCGAGGGTGCGGTTTTGAGGTAGGTCAAAATTATTTTGAATAATGGGGCAGTTAAGTAGTGAGAGTGCCTGCCAAATGGACTGAAATTTTTTGAATTCTGCATCGTGTAATGCATTAACCTGCTCCTTACTATCGCAAGCTTGTGGGAATTGCATGATGTTGACGTTGGTTGTATGGATATAAATAATGTCTGGATTAAAGGTCGTGAGGCTCTCTGTATTGAAAACGGCATCTTCATAGAACTGATTATACTCTGACTCATAAAAGTGGGCTTCGATGCCATTTTTTAGGAGGAATAAATCCATGATATTTTTGATTTCGGCGGTTGTTGAGCCACCTAAAATCGCAATGTTTTTTTGAGTGAAGTGACCATTAGCGATAAGTGCTTTTCTAATGGATTTTTTTTTCCTCAAAATTTTTGCGTTATCAAGGGGGTAGTTTAGTATGGAGTTCATCTGGGTCGCTTGCTGTAAATTCAGTGTCAGTCGATGTTTATGCTGAGTTATCTTAACCGAAACTGAGCTTGACAAATAGGTGTATTGCCGAGAGGATCACTTGATAATGATAAATAGAATTGTGCTATGTATAAAATAATAAAAGACCGTAAAATTCGTGCTGCTGTTCTGGGTTGTGGACGTATCTCAAACAACCACTTTAAATCTTTTGATGTTCATAAAGACAATATTGAACTTGTTGCTGTGTGTGATGATAACCCAGACCGTTTAGACGCTGCGGTAAAAGCACAAGGTGCTAAGGGGTATTTATCACTTGATGAAATGTTGGCGAAAGAGAGTCTCGATTTTATTGCGATCTGTACCCCAAGTGGTATGCACTCAGATCAAACGGTTAAAATTGCATTAAGTGGCGTTAATGTGGTTTCTGAAAAACCGATGGCAACACGCTGGCAAGATGGTGTTCGCATGGTGAAAGTCTGTGATGACGCCCAGGTACGGCTTTTTATTGTAAAACAAAACCGGTGCAATACAACCATTCAACTATTGAAACGCGCTATTGATGAAAAGCGATTTGGGCGAATCAATATGGTGAGCATTAATGTGTTTTGGACTCGACCACAAGAATATTATGATTCGGCGAAATGGCGAGGCACCTGGGAGTTAGATGGTGGTGCTTTTATGAATCAAGCCAGTCACTATGTTGATTTGGTGGACTGGTTGATAGGGCCGGTCGCTAGCATTCAAGCAATGACAGGTACATTAGGGCGTATTATTGAGGTAGAGGATACTGGCGTTGTTAATATCCGATGGCGTAATGGCGCACTAGGTTCGATGTGCGTGACAATGCTAACTCACCCCCAAAACTTAGAAGGCTCTATTACCATTCTAGGGGATACTGGCAGTGTAAAAATTGGTGGTGTTGCTGTGAATGAAATTGAGCATTGGTCATTTGCTGATCGTCAGGATTACGATGATGAGGTTGAGAGTGCCAGTTATCAAACAACCTCGGTGTATGGTTTCGGTCACCCGCATTATTATCACAATGTTATTAGTGTTATGCGTGGTGAAGAGGAGCCAGATACAGATGGGCGAGAAGGTCTTAAATCATTAGAGGTTCTGATTGCAGCCTATCTATCTGCACGGGATGGTCGAACCATTTCATTGCCACTAGAGTACTAATTATGTTGGATTATCAGGTTCATGATACTGCCATTGTCGATGAAGGTGCCAGCATCGGTGCAGGGTGCCGTGTTTGGCATTGGGCGCATATCTGTTCTGGCGCTGTTGTTGGTGATAACTGCTCATTTGGTCAGAATGTATTTGTTGGCAATGATGTGACGATAGGTAGCGATGTCAAGATACAGAACAATGTGTCTGTCTATGACAAAGTAACGCTAGAAGATGGCGTTTTTTGTGGCCCGAGTATGGTGTTCACAAATGTCTATAATCCTCGTTCGTTTGTTACTCGAAAAGATGAATATAGAGTGACCTTAGTCAAAAGGGGCGCAACCTTAGGTGCAAATTGTACCATTGTGTGTGGTGTGACTATTGGTGCTTATGCCTTTGTTGGTGCAGGGGCTGTTGTGAATAAAAATGTGCCTAATTATGCGCTGATGGTGGGGGTTCCTGCAAAGCAAATTGGTTGGATGAGTGAGTTTGGTGAGCAATTAGATTTGCCATTAGAAGGGAGTGGTTGCACTGTCTGTTCGCACAGCCAACAGGAGTATGTGCTGTCTGGTGGTCAAATTGAAAAACGTGCTGTTTAAAAAACTCAGCTATTTCTTTATTATTTTTTTCTTTGTGATCATTCTTTCTTTACTTGTTTTTCGACAGGTTGCTTTGCTTCTGGGTGGGCAGCAGGTGAATGAGTTACTTAGGGCACACGGCTCTGAAAGTGAATTTTCTCGAATTAAAGTATTAACCGAAACGAGCTTTGT
Source organism: Methylococcales bacterium (assembly GCA_018672285.1). Lineage (GTDB taxonomy): Bacteria > Pseudomonadota > Gammaproteobacteria > JABHGC01 > JABHGC01 > JABHGC01. The sequence continues at coordinate 3,971 of JABHGC010000293.1, read as the reverse complement.
GCAATTTCAAAATCAAACAGGTGAGCGTCCTTGGATTTATCCAATATCGCCTTATATCACCAATAGGCACATTCCAAAATTTTTGAGATTTCCACCGGGTGCATTAGAAACTGTTTTTGGTGAAGGGCAGTGTGAATCAGTAGCGGCGAGTTTAGGCTTCATGGCTGAAACAATCGGTTATTCAGTCTATCAGACAAATATAATCACTAATACTCGAGCGCACACAGGAATGACGCTGGTGTCCCCTCAGAATGAGTCAATTTATATTGACCCTTTGTATGGCCTGATTGGCTACTATCAAGGTCAGTTTTTATCGTTTAAAGAGGTTCAACGGTTGATATTGTCGGGGGTTGAACCAGGGCGTTTGTTTTATGCTGTTGGATCTAAGCCTGATTTTTCTTTTTATCAGACAATAACGGCAGAATCTGTTTCAGGCTTTCAAGGGCAGGGATTGGTGATTAATTTTACATTGGATAAAATTGACCAAACCATCACGCTGGGTGCTGTTGATGGGGCACCCGCTGATGTGATTGGTGCGGGAGAGGCGTTAGGGATTAGTCCTCATTTTCATTATATTGGTAGTCGGTATGACCGTTCATGGCAACGAATGCTCCGCTCAAAGAATGCGGTTAAGATTACATTTATCATGGTTGGGGATGTTCAAGAGTCAATTTTGAAAACAAGTCCTTTACCAGAGATATCGGGTAACAGAGCTTCTTGGTGGGTAACGCCTGCTGACCCACTGCGGCTCTATGATGACCAAACACCGTATAAATGGCCGCTGCATAAAAATTATCAAAATATTGACCAAGTGATGATAGAGCCTATATTCGTTAACTAATTTTTAATTGCCAATTGAGTGTTTCGCTATGAAGTTTATTGATTTACAAACTCAGCAACAACGTATCAGAAAAGATATTGAATCCCGTATGCTGGCGGTATTAGATCATGGCCAATATATATTGGGGCCAGAAGTAAAGGCATTAGAGGTATCCTTAGCAGACTATGTTGGCGTGAAGCACTGTATTGCCGTTTCATCCGGAACAGATGCGTTGCTCATTGCTTTAATGGCGTACGGTGTAAGAGCAGGTGATGAGGTGATCACGACACCGTTTAGCTTTATCGCAACTGCAGAAGTTATTGCACTATTAGGTGCGGTGCCTGTTTTTGTTGATATAGAGGCTGATAGTTATAATATTAACCCTGATTTGATTGAGGCGGCCATTACGCCGCAAACAAAGGCCATTATGCCGGTCAATTTATATGGTCAATGTGCAGATTATGACCGAATTTTACCTATCGCAAAGCGTCACAATATTCCCGTGATAGAGGATGCTGCGCAAAGTTTTGGCGCTACGTGGAACGGTAAAAAATCCTGTGGTTTGACAGATATTGGCTGTACCAGTTTTTTTCCTTCTAAGCCGCTTGGTGGGTATGGTGATGGTGGTGCATGCTTTACTAATGATGATGAGCTGGCAACTGTTATGCGGCAAATTTCTGTACATGGCCAAGATCGGCGATATCATCATGCCAGAGTGGGCATTAATGGGCGTATCGATACCTTACAGGCTACTATTTTGCAGTCTAAATTAGCGATTTTTGAAGATGAGGTAAAGCTTCGTATGGAAGTGGCTAGCCGGTATGAGCAGTTACTTGGAGACATAGCCGGCCAGCCAATAATGTCACCGAGTATTCACGTTGACGCTCGTTCCGTTTATGCACAATATACCGTGCGAATTAAGCACCGTGATTCAGTTCAGGCTCAAATGTCTGATCAAGGTATTCCAACAGCAGTACATTACCCCATTTTATTGCCAGACCAACCTGCATTAAAATGTGAGAAAGTCGATTTTCCAGTTGCTGAAGAGGCGACAAAATCTGTGATGAGTTTGCCGATGCACCCTTATTTAATGCAAGAGGATCAGTGTAAGGTCGTTAGCGCTTTGGCTGAGGCGGTGAAAGAGTAATGGCACCTATTAAGACCTATTTTGACTTGTTTTTATGCCTTTGGCATAAAAAAGGTCGACTATTATTAATCAGCACCATATTGACCGTTATATTGTCATTTTTATGGTTTACTCGAACACCTGTCTATGAAGTATTGATGCAGGTTGGTATTGGTTCTAAATTGAATTTTCATGCTAATGAGGTTTACTGGGTAGAAGAGCTGGCGGTGTTTTATCGTGATTTAGCTGAAAACCCAAATGTGATGCGCACGTCCCCTGTGGAGGATGTGGTTTCTCTTTTTTGTCGTGCCGATACGTTGCTTAAAGCAACCCATAAGTGTGAGGAGGTGGCAACAGATATCATTGCAAGGCATGATGTGTTAATTGAAAATAGCATGGTGCTTGCTCGAAAGCAGGTAGCGGCTTTAAAAATGACCATTCAATCAACTGAGGCGGCATTGGCATTAATGAAGCAGCAAAATCCTGTAGATGTATTAAAAGTTGCAGAAATGTCAGAGCAGCACAGTAAAAATATTAATGTTTTAGGGAGGACAACGGATGTGCTTAATGGGCGAGGGGTGATTAGAACGAGAATTGTAAAACCGGCAAGATCAACATCCATTTTAAACTCAATATCCCCTGTTGTTTTTGTTGTGTTCTTAGGTGTGATTTCAATCTTTTTTGTATTGGCAGGTTTTTTATTGTTTTTAGCAGTTAGTTGGTTTCGCCAGCAGGCTTCCCTGCAGCAGGCCAAAACGTGATGCGAATTAAAACAATTAGGTAGCACCAAAAAATCGGTTGCCTAGTCATGATGTGAAAAAATATAAAAATTGAGAGTACAACGGTTGCAGCAGCAGCCCAATATATTTTTTCTTTCATTGCTTTATATAAAATTAGTAACAAGCCAGAGATAAAAGTAAGCGCGGTTGGAATGCCTGCGTTCGTGCTCAGATCTATAAAATTATTATGCGCTTCTGAACCTTGAAATGGTGCTGATATACCTGAGTAAGCACCTGGCCCTAAACCAAAAAGAGGGGATTGGATATTCGCTTCTATCCCATTTGCCCATAAGGTAAGCCGGACGTTCCCCTGATCGCCGAAAATGAACATGTAATACAGTTTTTCAAGGATGAGGTCGATGTTTATCACTGTGGTCATGATGATAAATAAGATGGCAAAGGCGATCGCGGTGAGTGCAATAGGTGTGATTTTTCGAGGGGTCAATAGTATGATCATCCCGCAAAGCCAAGCAATATAAAGTGCCTCACCTTGAATGATGAGGCCAGAATAGAGTACGGGTAATAGTAGCAAGGCATAAATAACTTTATGTTGAATGGAAGGGGACTGGTGAATTAAGCCGATTAAGAAAAAAGGCAGTGGTGCAACCAGTAATGCAAACTGGTTGGGGTTTGTTGACCAACCGAAATAACGTACTTGAGCATAGAATAATTCTAAACCTGGTATTTTAATCTTCAGGAGCAGGATGAGAATCAATAGTGTGACGGGGATACAGGTGATTAAAGTCACCCGTTTCAGGTATTGAGTGGCAGAGAACCTTGTGCTAGAAATTAAAGATAAAACAGCAATGCTAGAGGTAAATATTGCGGCTGACAAGATATGAAATTCACCGTCTACGCCATGCCAATGGTTCAGGGTCAGTGCGGTGATCCAGCCAAGTAACAGGCAGGTGAAATAAAAGCAGATCAGGGTCGTAAACAGCGCTTCTACTGGGGTTATTTTTTGCCGAGTTCGGACGATGTGAACAGTGAAAATGCACGCCCAAATCAAGAGTATTAGCTCGCCAATACCAAGTGGCAGAGCACCTAAGCGGAGCTGAGTTGCGGTGGATAGTACTGCGCCGATGATTGGGGTGAGTGTGAAAAGGTAAGTACGAAGTTGATTGGTTTGGTTGATTTGTGTACTCACGTTTCGTTAATATCAAGGATTGTTAAGTGAATTCAGTCAATTTATGTTAGTTTTACTCGGAAATTCTCCAAGTTCAGGCAGCACTTTGCTGGCTGACTT
>JABHGC010000292.1 GCA_018672285.1 Methylococcales bacterium | reverse complement strand
GCAAAGTCGGGGTCTTGGGTAGAATGTAGTTCAATAATGACCTTTTTGCCTTGTGCCGTGAGCTCATCTATTAACGCGCTTAATTTCTGGTAGTTATAAAAAAAGTAGTTAAATTGGATCACGATGACATCTATCGATTGTGCTTCTACTTCGGCTGCGATGGTACTGAGATCGTTTTCGGTCCAATTTCTGTGTACATTATCTGCGTCTACGCTGAGTTTCTCTTCTGTTACATTGGCACAGATAAGTGTTGGTTGCTTTGGTAGGCAGGCGACAAGTGTTTGGGAGTACACGGCAATGCCACATTTAACATTCCAGGTGCTCACCCATGCAATAGTGGGCTCTTTTTTGTGTGTCGGAAGATTGTAGGCAAAGTTTTTATGTCGCTGAACTACTTGTTGCCATTGAAAGTTACTTTTGAGTAATGCTTGTGCCGCGCTGACTTTGCTTTGTTTTTCTTGCTCTGTACTTTGATACGCTGTTTGCAATAGTTCTGTTAAATGGCTCAGTTTTGGCTCTGCCCAAATGGAGTCAAACACTGGAAGATGACTGCTTGCAGGTACAAAATCATAGTCTATCAACCACGCCGTTTGCTGATTACAGAAATCTAATTGTCCACCCCAGTTTGTTGTGATGACAGGAATATTGCTTAGCATGGCTTCTGCCATTGGTAGGCCAAAGCCTTCTGCTCTACTAGGTGCCACCATTATCTGGCATTGTTGATACAAGGATTTTAATTCAGCTTCACTGAGGTCTTGCTCTATGATGATAACATCAGGATAGTGGGCGTTTGTCTGTTGTTGCTCTTTTAGTTGCTGTTGAACGGTGTTATGTGGATTACTAAAGGTTTTGATGACCAAGGATACAGGGTCTTTATTAGTAAATGCTGCCGCATAGGCTTTTAATAGGACGTCGACCCCTTTACGCGGAAAACACGAGGAGACATGTAAAAAACGAAAGGGTTTAGCCTGTATTTTATAGCTGGGATCTGCCTTTATTGCAGCCCAATGGTCTACACCACAGCCTGAGGTGATCATAGGTATATTGACACCATTATCCCGCATTATTTTTTCTACATGCGTGGATAAGCAACTCATACCTTGTAGGTAAAAATTAAAATCATCTACCCAGTCTATGGGAAAGCCGGATTCCTCCCATGCGTAGTGGTGCAGCAAATTAATGGGTGCATTCATATCATGTACTCGGGGTGGATATAAATTACGACTTAATATATCAACCTCGCCTTGCTGCCCTACCTTTTGGTGCAATGCATTAATGTCTTGGTGCTGCTTAAGGTATTGGGCATCCGCTTGATAATCGCCCGGGCCTTCTGTCGCGTACAAACTCACCTTTTGTTCTGCTGCTGCTAGTGCTTTGGCGGTTTCTCGATTGAGTAGTGCCAGACTGTAGCTGGAATCAAAGGGCCCTGCAATTTGCCATACGGGTGAGGATTTAAGCGGTCTATTTTGCCTTAACACTTGCCTTAGGGTGTGTTCGTTAGCCGCTAGATTATTGGCTATTTGTATTGTATCTTGGTCATCTAATGAGAGCTGCTGTAGTGCTGAGATAAGTTTTTGGTAGCTTTGCTGGTTCTGCTCTAGGCCTTGCCATGCTTGTGGCTGCTTGTTGCTTTTTGTAACGCATTGCTCCATTGCGGTGAGTGCGACTTTTGCAGATTTTTGCCAACTGAATTTTTTGCTTTGTTTGCCGGCATGTGCAATTAAGCGCTGACGAAATTCAAGGTCAGTCAATGATTTGTCAATTAATTCAGCCATCTGTACGTTGTTTTCGGGATCAAATAACGCCTCTTCTAAGCCGATGACTTCTATTAGACTGGTCCGCTTTGCACCTATTGTGGGAATACCTAAACTCATTGCTTCTAGAGCTGGCAAGCCAAACCCTTCGTGAAATGAAGGAAAAACAAATAAATGGGCATATTGATATAACCCGACTAAGTCCTCGTCGCTGACGTAGCCTGTTAAAGTGACTCGGTTGGTGAGTTTAAGTTGGCTTATTAAGCTTAATAAGCCTTGCTTGATTAAATCATTGACCTTGCCTACCAAGACTAGCGGATGTTTTTCTTGGCTCGCTTTAGGCAGTAAAGCATAGGCATGAATTAATCCAATGACATTTTTACGGCTATCAAAACCACTAGGCGCATAAAGTATGTAGTCTGGTTGTAGCGTGTGCTTAGCCAACAGGCTTTTCTTATGATGCTTATCATCTGCTTGGCTTATTGTAAAATTGGCTGTTACAGCACTGCTGACATTGATGATTTTTTGCTCAGGAATTTGTAATTGCTCTGTTGTTTCCTGCTTTGAATAGTTGGAAATGCTAAGGATTAGGTCGGCTTTTTTTAAAAAGCTGATTATTTTTGAATAATTATGTTTTATCTCGCTATTGTCTAGATAAATATCTGGCTGTATATAAGGTATCAGATCATATTGAGTCACCGCAACGGTCATGTTTTCAGAAAGCTCGCCTATGCTGGTTGTTGCATGGTCATGGATCCCTTCAAATAAACTCGTGATATATAAAATATCGGGCTGTAAGGACGCTATAAAATATTCTCGAATGTATTCTGCGGCACTTTGTTTTGCTTGGTGAATGCTCTGTGCATTATTGGGCGTAGGCACTTGATAGCTGATAATCTGTGTTGTTGGCAATAAGTCGGCCAAGCGGGAGCTGATCTCAGGGATCGTTTCTGGATTTAACTGAGCATTTAATAGAACCCATATTTCATGCTTCGCTGCTGATAGCTTTATTATTTCACGCACTATCGCCATCGAGTAACGCCCAATACCGTGATGTCGTGAGTTGGATTGACAAGATTGCAGATCAATTGCTATTTTCATTGGGGTATCCTGGTCGGTTCTATTGGGGTCGTTTTTGTTTAAAGATATTAGCTAGGAGGCTGTCCAAGAATAGAGACCCTACTACGGAAAAATCCCTTTTGGCCATTTTTCCCGAACATTTTCGTTAAAGAGCGCAACTATTCGCCTCAAATGTTCGAAAAAACTGACTC
>JABHGC010000290.1 GCA_018672285.1 Methylococcales bacterium | reverse complement strand
TGGTGCAGTAGATAACGAGCGTGTTATTGCGATTGTGCCTATAGTGATGGATGAGTTGAATTTTGTTAAGAACATTCATCATCACTATCGTGCATACGGAGGATGGTCGTGGGCTCTCAAGGACTACTTTGACAGAAACTTTACTGCTTGCCTGGATCATCCAAACACACAACTCTTGATGGATATTGTAGATCCTTTAAACTATGCTGATCGATTGACCATGCCAAAGCTTGTGGTGAACAGTGGTATGGACGAATTCTTTCTTCCAGACGATACTTCGTATTGGTGGAACAAAATGCCCGGTCCCAAAAGATTTTTAATGGAACCCAACACGGAACACTCCCAAGCTACGGGTATTCTTGAATTGGTTCCTGACTTTGCGACATTTGTGAGTGCCGTGTTTCAGAAACGGGAGATTCCGTCTTTTAATTGGACTATAGATCGTGAGAATACAGGTGATATCGATGTGTACGTTCCTCCAGCTCCCAAAGGATTGATTCTCGATCAAGTCGATATGTGGCATGCCACAACATGCAACTCAGAACGTCGCGATTTTCGAATTCTAACAAAAGGTTGGGGAGGTCGAAACGGTACGTTTGAGTGTTTACCTTGTGGTATCGAGGTCAAGGGTCTGTGCACAAATCTACGTGTATTCTGGACCAAGGAGAAACTTGAGGAGACATCACCCGGTACAGGTATGTACAAGGCACATCGAGACCCACCTAGTGATGGTCGTTGGACTGCATTTTTTGTTGACGTGCAATACAAACCTGATAACAATCAAAGTGATATCGGAATGCGACGTAAGTTGGAGTGGCCGTTTCTTCCAAAAGGAGATTTCGAATTTACTTCTGAAGTGTCCATTGTTCCTAACACGTTTCCTTTTGAGGATTGTCAAGATGCAGCATGTGTTGGAACACTTGTGTAATAATATAAGTTTTAATGTTTTTCTTAATAATAGAATAATTAATTATCCTTCTGTTCGTACTCGTCGTAATAACGTTCTTGCTTCTGTTGCCATTTGAATCGATTCGTTTGCGGGTATCACAACGTGATGAAATCCCACTTTTTCCAAAAAACTCAAACCACCGAGTACACGTGAACGAACACTTTCACTATGTTCCCCAATACCTCCCGTGAATACTAGAGCATCCAAGGACTTTCCCAAAGAGGGTAACATTTGTGCAATTCCCTCCGAGACGCGTGCACAGAACATGTTTAATGCGAGTTCTGCACGTTTATTTCCGCGTTCCGCTGCAAGTTCTGATATGTTGTTGTTGTTGTTGTTGTTGTTGTCGAGCGATAATGCCGCTTTCAAATCATTTGGACCAGAAGAGTACACTTGGTAAGTCCCTTGTTCATCTATCGAAAGGGTGGTGTTTGATTTCGAGCCACTCAGTGATTTGCTTTGTCCTGGCAGTAAGTTGTCAACATTGACAGCAACTTGGTAGTCAAACTGATGGTTAGGGCGCTGTGATGTTACGCTCAAAGTGTAATCGTCTGCCCCTAGTGCGCCTTTCCATGTTTTTAAAGGGTAGATAGTGATGGGCTTTTGCAAAGTTTCCGCTGAGAGTGTACCAACCATCTCTTCAGATAATCTGATTTCAGTATCGGACTTAGCGGTTAATGTGAACGTCCATTGGTCTGGTGTTCTGCTTTGACCTGCATCGGGTTCTAACCATGTGTGTTGGTGATTAAGGTCTAGTGTCAGTGGGTGAGGGCCATGACCTTTCGTATCTGGTGTTTTTTGGGCAGGGTAAATGCTTGCCTGAATGCGATTTTGAACAGATTTTGGGTTGACGAATAATGTGTACTGACCGGGCTTGAGCGCCAGCGTAACGTTTTTCTTTTTGGTTGTCATCAGTGGCCAACCGTCATGATCTTCAAGCCTTGTTTGGTACTGTCTGTTTAGACCTGTGACTGCAATATGATAGTCACCTGCTTGCTCAATGGTCACTCGGTACGCAATACCTGTTCCTGCAGGTAAGGTCGCAAAATGTGTTTGCCGTAAGTTCAGTGGCACAGAAATAAGTGGATTTTCAGCAACGGACAGAGAGAGGTGGCCACGGCTTAACCCTTCTGTTTCAACCGTCAACTGGTACTCACCTGCCAACAAATAGGGTTGAGCTAAAAAATTCTGACCAACACCATTTTGAGATTTAGAGAATAACTTAGGGTTTAACAGTGTTCGAATGGTGCCCTTAGTTTTAAGTAAGCCAGTTGATTCAACTCGGTAAACGCCGGGTTGTTTTAAATTAAGGGTGAAGGTTTTTCGGCTATTTTTATCAAGATCCAAGTATTCAGGTGTTGCTAATTGAATAGGAGGGTTGATGGTGGTCGGGATCAGCGCCGGTTGTGAGACGGTTGTTCTAGAGATGAGTGCTGATTGTGTGTTTTTAGGGAATTTTAGCTGTATTGTCTGTTCACCCGGTGACAGTGTCGACGTATTTTTTTGATTTATAACAACCGGTAGTGCTTTACCGTCTGCGACAACCGTGAGTTGGCTTGTTGTCGAGATGTTGGTTTTTAAGTCGACTGTTTCTGCAGGGTTTTGCAGCAGTAGTGGCGTCTCTAATAGTTTGTTTTGTTGTCGTTGTACCAAACCCTGTGGGGCACCTGTTTGATTGGTGTATAGGGTATAGCTATGTTCTTTACTTAAATAAACATTATTATAATGGCTTGGAATGGTCGTAACAAAGTGTTTCGGCGCACTAGGTTGTAGGGTTAGCTTTAAAAATCCGGCTTGTTTTGGTGTGATGGTTAAACGGTAATAACCCTTTTGAATATCCCATACGGAGCCTGTTAGTGGGGGTGTTTTTTTAGCATTGAAAAAGGGGGTTAATGCAAACGTGGCTTTAGGTCCGCTACCAATGGCTAAATATTTGCCACTGATATTGACGTGTAAAATTAGCTCAATGGGGTTTTGGTCTATATTGAATCGTGTTTTATAACCCTGGTTTTTCGTCAAGTTGATTAAGTTTTTGGCTTTTATGAAAGACTGTTTGCCGCGCCTTTCAATCAGCATAGAAGTAATTGGTGGCTCGGCTTCGCTTATCTGAGCTTGTAAAACATTTAACCAATATCGCTCACTGTTATGTTTTACATAGAAATTAGATTGACTGTTAAAATTTTGTACTTTAAAGGGTTGCCCTGGCGTCTGAGATACGCTCATCAATGTGGCTTTGCTATGGTTGCTGTAAAAAGCATCCACTGAGATTTTTTTAGATTTTTTGGTGATGTTAAAGGTGCGGCCATTTTTTGTAAAAGGTCTGCTCTGATTGAACTTGTGCAATTTTAACGTTGCATTACTTGGTTTAGGTAGCGATAAATTAAAATAAGTTGGGTTGCCAATCACCTTCCACCGGTCAATACCAAATGGGCTTGTGGTTGAAGACAAAATTTGGCTTTCGTTCAATGTTGGAATACCCATCCTCAGGTATAACGGTTGGCTTGATGATTCTGTCCAGGTTGTGCCGGTTCCACCATAAAGCTTTAGCTGGTAATTGCCTGCGGGTAAATCAGCTGAAAAGTAAGCGACATTGAGTGGTTGCCCTTTGATGGGTTCAATACGTGAAAAGGTGGCCGAATAGCCTAGAATCCAATGGTCTTGTTGCCACAAACGCAAATCCGTTAAGTGTTGGCCGGCCGCTTCAATAATGACTTGCTGGCGTTCGCTTAGGCTAAATCTGTACTGACGGGCTTGAAGGTCTTTTAGCGTAGTACTGATCAACTTCAGTGGTGTGATTGTAGCCGCTGGTGCTTCAGAGAAGTGGTGTAGAGAAAACTGCCCTTGTAGCGTTTTTTCTGGATTTAAAGGGTGAATTTTATATTCACCCGGTGATAAAAACACATCAATGCGACCGTCCTCTTTATTGGCGGTTCCAGCAAGCTCTCTTGGGCCGGTTAGGTGATCAATGAGTTGGAAGGCAATACCTGTCTTACTTTTGCTTTGAATGCTGTATCGGCCAGGCTGTTGTATTTCGAAGATGATGTCTTCGTTTTGATGAATGTCAATTGATTGACCTGGTATGAGGGTGCTGCTGAAGGCAGGGGTTGAAAATGTAACAAGAACGGCGAGCAAGAGGAATGGCTTAATCATATAAGATATCTCTTCGAACGTGGCTGAAAACTTGGATCGTCAGTAAAACAAGAATTGTTTTCTGAGTCAAAGGAACTGACATCGACACCCTGATTGTAGTATCTTGTTACACTCTGATTTGCCGAACGTTTGTTCCTTTTATGTCGCATGTTTTGGGCTGGTTTTACGAGTAACACTATGAAAATACTGAATTTATTATTTGTCTTCTTTTTTAGTATTATGATCTATTCAACGGCTACGGCATCCTCTAAAAGGGTCGCGCTAGTGATTGGTAATAGTGATTATGCCAACATGCCTTTAAAGAATCCGGTAAATGATGCTCAAGATGTCGCTGCAGCGCTTGAAGGGCTTGGTTTTGAGGTGATCAAGCGTACCAATGTGACTCGGAAAGGGTTGCGTAAGGCTTTGCGGACGTTTAGCGAGCGGCTAGAAAAAGAAGATGTTGGATTGTTCTACTTTGCCGGTCACGGCATTCAAGTGGATGGTCGAAACTATCTTGTACCGATTGATGCGGATGTTGAAGCCGAGGATGAGGTGCAAGACGAGAGCATTGACGTTAACGCGGTGATGCGAAAGATGAAAAACGCGAAAAACCGAATGAACATCGTGATATTAGATGCCTGTCGAAATAATCCTTTTGTTAGCCGGAGTTATAGATCAACCTCCCGAGGGTTAGCACGCATGGATGGGCCGGTTGGTTCAATTATCGCCTATGCAACAGCGCCAGGTTCAGTGGCGGCAGATGGTAAACAGCGTAATGGTGTGTATACCAAGCATTTCCTAGAGGCATTAAAAATCCCTAACCTGACAGTTGAGCAAGTGTTTAAGTTTGTTCGAAGTGAAGTGGAAGATGAAACAGCAGGCAAGCAAATTCCATGGGAATCATCCTCTCTAAAGGGTGAGTTTAAATTCAACATCCAAATTACTATTAACAATAATTCAGAGCCGACTGAGGATCGCCCGAGTCGAAATATTGACCCGTCTCTAGAGCTGACTTTTTGGAATGATGTTAAAAATTCTAATACCGTAGCGATGCTGGATGCGTATTTAAAACGCTTTCCCAAAGGTACTTATGCAGAGCTTGCTCGGATTAAAAAAGAGCAATTACTCAGTACTAACGATAACTCAGCAACAGAATCTGTATTGTCAGGGGTAACCTATCCATTAACCATTGATGTTTTGCCGACCAATGCCATGGTAAAAATACTCAACATTAAAGAGCCTTATAAAGACTCAATGGCGTTGTCTGCAGGTCGTTATCAAATTAGTGTCACTCGCTTTGGTTATAAAACCCAAACGCTTTGGATTGACATTAAAGATAAAGCGGTGAGTAAGTTGATCTCACTGCAAAAGCAAAATCAAGACAAAGAGGTGGTGGGTAGTCTGCAAGACGCATATTCACACTATGATGCTGAGTTGTATGAAAAAGCCTTTCCAATCTTTTTATACCTCGTCAATCGGGGTGAGCTGGATGCTCAGAACCACATCGCTTGGTTATACATGAAAGGCTATGGAACCCAGCAAAATTATGGCAAAGCACTTCATTGGTACCGTGAATCTGCCAATAGAAACAATGCTTGGGCTCAGCAAAAACTCGGTTATATGCACAGGGAAGGTTTGGGCGTCACCGCAAATTATCAGGAAGCGCTCAAGTGGACCGAGCAATCAGCGGCGAAAGATAATGTCGATGCGCTCACCGATATGGGGGAGATGGCTGAGTATGGTAAGGGCGTTCCTAAGGATTATGCCGTTGCTTTACAATGGTATATGAAAGCGGCTGAAAAAGGGGATCATTGGTCTCAATTTAAAGTGGGTTACTTTTATGATACTGGCAAAAGTGTCCCCTCAGATGATTCCAAGGCAGCCTATTGGTATGAAAAAGCCGCTGACCAAGGGAATTCAGATGCGCTCAATAATCTAGGTTTGCTGTATGAGTTTGGTAAGGGTGTACCCGTTAACTTTGATAAAGCATTTACCTTTTATCAGAAAGCGGCGTTGAAGGGTCATGCTAAAGGGCAAGATAACTTAGGTGTTATGTATGAAACAGGTCAGGGCGTCAAAAAAGATTATGCTCAGGCTTGGAAATGGTATTCAAAATCTGCAATTCAAGGCTTCTATGGCGCGCAAAAAAGATTAGGCTCACTTTACAGTAAAGGTTTGGGGATAAAGCAAAGCGATGAGCTGGCCGTTAAATGGTATTTGAAAGCAGCCAAACAAAATGATGCGTGGTCTCAACAGCAGCTTGGCTATATGTATCTAAATGGAGAAGGCATTGAGCAAGACTATGAGCAAGCTAAGTACTGGTTAAAAAAATCAGCTGCACTTGACGATCTTAATGCAATGGCAAATATGGGTTGGATGCATCATAAAGGGCTTGGTATGCCGGTTGATTTAGCTAAGGCATTGTCTTGGTACTCAAAAGCGGCACTTAAAAATGATGCATGGGCACAACATAAAGTGGGTTTCTTTTATGATGAAGGCATGGGTGTCGGGCGCAGCTTCAAGACGGCGCGTCAATGGTATTTAAAAGCGGCAGCTCAAGGCAATAAAAACTCTATGTTCAATTTGGGGTTGATGTATGAAAATGGCGATGGCATCAAGGTTGATTTGCTTGAATCTGAAAAATGGTTTAAAAAATCGGCAGAAAAAGGTTATGGCGATGCCACAAAAGCGTTAGAGCGTGTGCGACAAAAAATGTTGTCGTTATGAGTTAACGATGAATTATCAATTTAATGGGTAGAGTGAGTAACAATGAACGTTTTCGATGTTGTTAGAGTTTGGTTTTTTTTACTGCTGTCGGGGTTTTCTTTAAGCGTATTTTCAGCGCCTACTGCAGAGCTGGATGCTTTTTGGCAGAGTTCTGACGAATCCAGTGCTCAGGTTGTTGATCATGCCAGGTGGCAAACATTGTTGGACCGTTACTTGAATAGCCAACATGCATCCGGTGTTAATCGCTTTGATTATGCAAAAGTAACCACGGCAGATAAAACATTGCTGACAAGTTATTTAAATCACCTGCAAGGTTTGGATCCAAGAACGTTGAATCGAGCAGAGCAAAAAGCGTATTGGATTAACTTGTATAACGCGCTCACTGTTAAAGTGATTCTCGATCATTACCCAATCAAATCCATTACAAAGCTTGGCGGGTTTTTTAGTTTTGGGCCATGGGATGATGAGGTGGCGAGCATCGTCAATCATGATTTGACGTTGAATGACATTGAGCATCATATATTGAGGCCTATCTGGAAAGACAACCGGATTCACTATGCGGTTAACTGTGCCAGTATTGGCTGTCCTAATTTATCAAAATATGCGTATACCGCTTCGTTGACTGATAATATGTTAAACCAGGCTGCAAGTTCGTATGTTAACCATGCCCGAGGTGCTAGTTTTAAAGAGGGTGAGTTGATTGTTTCGAGTATTTATAACTGGTATAAAGTCGACTTTGGTGGGACCGATCAATCGGTCATTCAGCATTTGTTGAAGTATGCTGATGCCGATCTTAAACAACAGTTAGAAGGTTATAAAGGCGCAGTTAAAGATGACTATAACTGGGCGCTAAACCGGCCATAAAATGTCATAGACTTCACGGTAGTGCTTGGCAAAATAAAATTGAATGCCTTGCTTGATGAAGTCTGGTAACTCTTCAACATCGTTTTTATTTTCGAATGGAACGATGATCTCTTTGATGCCAACTCGTCTGGCAGCGATCACCTTTTCTCGAATCCCTCCGACGGGAAACACATGACCGGTAAGGGTTAATTCACCCGTCATCGCGACGCCACTGCGAACACTTTTATGTGTGGCGAGTGATAATAAAGTCGTTGCGATGGTAATGCCTGCGCTTGGGCCATCTTTAGGGGTTGCCCCGTCTGGCACATGCAAGTGTATGGTCTTTTTGTCGAAGAAATCCGTGTCACTTTTAAACTCTTTTAAGTGAGCACTCACATAACTAAACGCAATGTTGGCAGATTCTTTCATGACATCGCCTAACTGTCCTGTTAAGTGGAATCCTCTACTACTGGTATGAACGGTGGTGACTTCGATGGTGAGGGTTGCACCACCCATAGAGGTCCAGGCAAGGCCTGTTGCAATGCCAATGCCTGTCATGGGTTTTTCGTTAACAAAGAAGGGTTGGCCTAAGTAATCAGTGATGTTTGCTTTAGTGACGGAAACTGGTTTTTTCTTTCCGCTGACAATATTCACGGCAACTTTTCTAATTATTTTCGCCAGTTGTTTTTCTAAGTTTCGGACACCTGCTTCTCGTGCATAATCTTCGGCAACTTGGCGCAAGGCGGCATCGGTTATTTTTAGCTGTTTGTTTTCAATGTTTGCATTTTTAAGTTGCTTCGGCCACAAATGGTGTTTGGCAATGGTGAGTTTTTCTTCGGTAATATAGCCAGATAAACGAATGACTTCCATTCGGTCTAACAGAGGTTTAGGGATGCTGTCCAGTTGATTGGCAGTACAAATAAATAACACGTTAGACAAGTCAAAACGAACGTCTAAGTAGTGATCAAGAAAATCGACATTTTGCTCAGGGTCTAACACTTCAAGCAATGCCGATGCGGGGTCACCCTGGTAGGAACTGCCCATTTTGTCTATTTCATCAAGCATCACAACCGGGTTGGAGACGTTAACTTCTTTTAATGCTTGAATGATCTTGCCAGGCATTGAACCGATATACGTACGTCTATGACCTTTAATTTCGGCTTCATCACGCATGCCACCAATGCTAAAACGGAAAAATTCACGGTTAAGTGCGGTGGCAATTGATTTACCAATGGATGTTTTACCAACACCTGGAGGGCCGACTAACAATATGATGGATCCGCCAATATTATTACGTAATTTACCGAGTGCGATAAATTCAATGATGCGTTTTTTGACATCATCAAGGCCATCATGGTCTTGGTCGAGCACTTCTTTAGCTTGTTTTAAATTAAATCGATCTTTAGAAAGGATGCCCCAAGGCAGTGCTGTGATCCAGTCTAGGTAGGATCTTGTGACATTATATTCAGGTGAACCCGATTCTAAGAAGGTCAGCTTTTTCAGTTCTTCATCAATCCGATTTTGGGCTTGCTCTGTTAAGGTCAGGTTTTTGATTTTTTCTTTAAATTCATCTGAATCTGCCACTCTATCGTCTTTAGAAATACCGAGTTCTTGTTGAATGGCTTTAAGTTGCTCTCTTAAGAAAAACTGACGTTGTTGGTCGTCAATGGTATCTTCAACTTTCTCACTAATTTTATATTGGAGTTTGGTGACTTCTAGTTCTTTTCGAATGAGCTGTAGAACGTGCTTCATTCTTTTGAGAACGGACAAGGTTTCTAGTATTTTTTGTAATTCTTGTTTTGTGGCCGTGGTCAAACCTGCTGCAAAATCCGCTAAATATGAAGGGTGGTTTGGTGTAAACCGGTCCATTCCAAGTTTAAGTTCCTCACTGAACAGTGGACTTAAGGGGATGAGTTCTTTGATGATTTTGATGATGGCCATCGCGTAGGCCTTAAGGGCTGTTTGGTTGCTGTCATCAGTGTCGTCAAGGTATTCTACTTTAACGGTATAAGGCATGGTTTCGGAAACCCATTCGGTTATCCTAAAACGTTGCAGGCCTTCTGCGATAAATTGAATTTTGCCATCACTGTGAGTTGGGCTAATCACCCTGATGACGGTGCCAATTTCATGAAAATGTTTGGTGGTCAGTTCTGTGTCTTTTTCAATTTCTTCTTCAGCTTCAGTGTTGATAAGTACCAAGCCGGCAATATGTTGTGGGTTATCACCAATGAGGTTTAAGGTTTCAAACCAAGGTTGCTCATCAACAAAAATAGGCAAATTTTGAGCGGGAAGAAAAGGGCGTTCAAACACCGGCAATATGACGAGCGTGCTAGGCAGTATGTCCCCATTGAGGGCGAGGTCTTTACGCTTGTTCGGAGTAGATTTTTTTTTAGCCGGCATGAATGACCCTTTGTTAAAGTAAGCCTGTCATTTTATACCTTTTTTTGCGCTTACTACAAGGGAACGATCATGGCGTGAAGGTACACGCCATTATTGTGATTTAGTGACTCAAGATTAACAAGGCTACCGTGAGGATGCCTACCCAGGTTGAAACATCGATTTTGCTACTGTGGTGCAGGCGCTGGTGAGCCATTATGTCTTTCACATTATTGTGAACTTGGTCTTTCATGTGGATTCTGTTGTGTGTCATGGTGGTATCCTTTTTTGCATTGCAAAACGTTATTATTTTTTAGAAAAAAAAGGCGAAAAACGCCTTTATTATTTAGTATTGTCTGATTAATCCAACCAATTTGCCTTGGATCGTCACTTGTTCAGGGTGAAACTCCATGGGTTTTAAAGAGGAGTTAGCAGGGTGTAAGATGGTTTTGCCAGGTTGTTGTTGAATTCTTTTTAAGGTGACGTCAGAGTGTTCGATGAGGGCCACAATAATTTCACCGTTACGGGCTTGGCTGCAGGGTTCTATCACAACTAAGTCACCGTCGAGTATGCCATCCTCAATCATGGATTCGCCGTCAACTTGTAGCACATAGTTGTCAGAGCCAGTACTGAGGTAGCGTGGGACTTCTATAAATTCGGGTTGTGGGAGCGCTTCTATTGGTTGGCCTGCGGCAATTTTACCTTGCAGGGGCAGTTCGTAGTCGTTACTGGCTTGGTGATCACTTTTTGCTAAACGAATGCCACGGCGTGTGCCATTAGCTGGTTCAATGTAGCCTGCCTCAGTGAGGGCATGAATATGTTTGTGCAATGAGCCTCTTGATTTGAGGTTTAAGGCAATACATAGCTCATCTAAAGTAGGTGGAGCAGGGAACTGAGATTGATTGTCTCGCAAAAAATCCAATACAGCTTGTTGTTTTCGAGTCAGTGAGTTGACCATGTGTAGTTCTCCTTTCGTTCTTAAAATAATAGAAAACAGAAGGAGAACATGCAAGGTATATTTTAAAATATTTTAAAAGCTAAACCGCCAAGCAGCATTGGCGATAAAGTCAGTTGAAAGCTGAGGGCCGTCTAAACGTTCATAGATGGGGTTGCCAGCCTCAACTGAGAATGCACCTAGTTTACCAAAGTCATACTCAATGCCAACAAGCGCATCAAGGCGTTCACCTGCTCGTCTGCCTGCATCAGCCGTTGGGACTAAGGTGGCATTCAGCTCATCATCATCTCCGTTAATATTTTCCCATAGGTGGGCGTTTAAAGAGAGTTTGAATGTCCATTGATTAGCGCGTTTACTGACCCAGTTTTTCCACTCATACCGATTACCTAGGTCATAGTCCCGTTTATTATTGTCCGTCCGGTATGTCCACAAAAATTCACTTCCCCAGGCTATGTTACCTTTCCACGCGGTGTATTCAATGCCTGGGATTAAATCATACGTACCAGAGCCGAGTTGCATAGGGTAAGGGAGTTGTTGTCTGCCACCTGGGATTTCATCTTGTTTGTCCACTGAACCTGTTGGCAAGCTCACGCCTAATTTGAGTTTGATGCTGTTGTTTTTGTTTTCAGTGATTTCTTTAGCCGTAAAAAACTTTATGTCGCCAATGCCTTCTGTTCTTGCGGTAAATGTACGGCCATTAGCAATGATTAAATGCTCCATGCTCTTCTTTACATAAGGTACCATTACCATAAAAGACCATTGGTTACTTGCGTGGTACATGGCGCTGAACATGTGCATTTCCATCCACATGCTGGTTGGAGCGACTCTAAAGCCAAAGTTAGCGACTTCTCTGTCATCAATGTTATCTGTACCGTCACGATTACCCTCCATATCCATGCTTTGGTATTTGTAGCCAAACATCCAGTTATTACTGACTTGATGTTCACTATTGGTGTGGTGTGCGTGGTTAGATGCATGTGTGACGTTACTGAGTAATGCCAATATGCTGGCACATAAAATTAACTTGATGCTCATTTCAACTCCCTGTTAGTAAGGTCAGTTATAGAGCAATATTAGTGCCATTAAAATAGGGTATAAAAAACAGATGGATACGAGCTCTCGGGATTTAGGTTTGAGTGATATCACGCGGTTATGTGTGTCATATGACACAAAAAAGCGCCCCAGAATCGGATTAATGGGGCGCAAAACTTACTCTTTTCTTTAGTGTGTTTAGAAGCTTACGCTGCCAAATACCCATACTTTTTGTGTGTCAGTGGCAAAGTCATCGGCGTCGTAGTATGCGTATTTAGCGCCTACCTTGTAGTATTTGCCGAATTTTTTAACGGCGACGAGATCAATTTCATTCCCAAAATGGCTGCTACCCTGGTCTTCCGTAAAGTCATGGTATGTGGCGATTAATTTTACGCCTGCAACCCAGGTTGAAGCTTGTATATAAACATCTTCTAGACCTGTGTCTGGTGTATTTAAGAATTTATCTGCCCAGCCATTGAATGCGTGTAAGGTCGCAAGCGGTGTTTGAAATGCAGCATTACCATTGTCACTGCCTAGGTGTTCGTAGCCAATTTTAAAGGTTGTTTTGTTTATTTTCACGCCAGCTTCGACCAAGCCATAATCGGCGTCAAAGTCACCGCTTTCTGAATAGTCAGATTGGTGAGCATATTCAGCGGTATATAGCCATGTTAAATTTTCACTGGATTCAATTTCACCTTTATATCGAATGCCATAGGTTTGACTGTCTAGTCCGTCACCAGGATCAAAATCTAATAGGTAGGCGTAGCCTGTTAATTTGCCGGGGCCTACTTTATCTACACCAACATTAAAAATATGTGAATCCATGTGTCTGTTAGTACCAAAAACAGTATTGTGACCTGTCAACACTTTACCGGACACTCAATTACGCAACAAACCTCATTTCTTCGTAGTCTATAGGCGACCTATAGTCATTG
>JABHGC010000288.1 GCA_018672285.1 Methylococcales bacterium | reverse complement strand
TGGCCTCTGTAATGTGTTTGGTAGCTTATTACTTTACACCTGAGTCTTACTTTACTCTATAGGTGTTTTTATTTAGCTACGACCAGAGGTCATGCACTTATCATACGAATTCAGGACATCCAATTTTTCAGTGGCTGTATTATAGTCAATCGAATATACCTGACCTTCACTATCGACTAATTGATCACCCTGGTTATAAAGGCCACGATGAAACACCTCATTATTGAGCCAGTCATGCTCATTTTCGACATAAGACAGCTCATCATCCCCTTCATAATGAATAATTGCAGGCCAAGAAACCATAAGACGCTCCCATCAAATCAAACTTTTATAACCACCGATAAAATCAACCGACTCGCCCTTTCAAAAGCACAATTTTATCAGCACGTTACTCAACTTAAACCGTTTTCTATTTTGGTCTATAGGTCAACAGTAAATTATTTGGACTTTTGACAATGGACTCAAGATGTTATTCAACCGTTTCTCTTCAACAGAAATGTCTTCAACAGAGTGACTATCATGCTGCCTCAGGGCTATTAGAAAGAGTACGTACTCTGTAGAGGTAACATAAGTTAAGCTCTAACCCTCAAAATGGCATCCATTAAATCAGGCTTAGCATGTTTATAGCTCACCATCGCGACATCAAGACCATACTGAGCATATTTTTTGAGCGCCCGACGGATTGCATTGATAATCCATTTCTGTTTATTACCAAAAGCCCCACCACCAATCAATGTAAGAAACAGCGTATTATTACCTGTTGCCTGTTGATTAAGAATTGCCGCACAAAATGTTGCTTCATAAGTGGCATCTAACACCAGCTGTGCAAAGTCTGCCCATAATTCCGCTGAATGTTTTGAATATGACACCGGCAACGCTGAGCAATATGCTTGACTCACTAAATGCTGTGTTGCTGACAACGTGACCTCTGTTTGCCACTGTATGCCTATTTTAAGTAAACCTTCTAGCTCACCCCGTTGTTGAACCGACATGACTTGAAGCTTTTGGTTTATTGCATGTAGCCCCTCCTCAGAGGCTAAAGCATAACCATTTTGCATCGTCCACAGTACATTACCCTCGTTATTAAGCGCTCGAGAAATGCCAGACAAACAATCAATTTGATGCTGAGCGGATTGCCCGACACCACCATCAACCGGCACAAAATATTGCCGATAAATTGTCCCTGCTCCTGCAGCAATGGCACATGCAGGCCCCTGGGTTAAATCATATTCATAATCATCAATACCTGCCTCAGGCGTCACTGAAGGGGACATCATCTCGAGAAGGTTAAATTGGGAAGCGACCTGAAATAAAGCATGTTCATTGCCTTGATCCAAGTGTAGCGCTTGAGTATCTGCAACCACTTCACGAACGGTGGTTTTGTTACCAGTCACGTTCAACGCAAACACTTGTTGCCGTAAATCATCCAATGAAGGCACCTCTAACCGGCCACATTGAAATGTTTTACCATTCGCCAAAGACGTTAACATCCCATCATTGACTGACAGCTGTTGACGCACTAAATCAGCTTTGTCCTCATTAAACCCTGTCAGTTTTTTAAACCACATATATCAGCTCTCAAGGTGCAATGTTACGTTTTATCTTTAAGCTCAGACCTCACCTCTTCTAAAATTTGGCCTAATTTATTTTCACCAGATCCATCTGCACCACAGCCCCAATAATAATCTCCAGGTGCATTTTCAACCAAGCGCTCACCTTCAGTACCTTGCAGTAAATCACCAAGCTTTTTATGCGTTTTGAATTTTTTGAGCACAGCAAGCTTCATGACATCATCCCTAAATTCAGACCAATCATCCCTCATCGGTAATTTTCGGCTCCGGCCTAATTCCGCCGCCCTTTTAGGTGTTCTAGCCAAACGAATGGCCTCTTGATACTGCTCATTTTCAAATTTTTGTGCCTGAAAATAATGCTCTGTGGTTGGCCACCACAAGCCACCCACTTTAATACCAAAATTTGAGAAGTTTGAAAACTCGCCATATTGTCCTTTTGTTGTATAAAAATATATCGCCATTATCTCAACTCCCTTTTGATTCATAATAAGGTTAACCCAAATATCCTTTAACCTTTTATTGCTCAAACCAGTTTACCGTACTTTTCAAATAGCCGTGTTGAACCATTACAACAAGATGACACTTGTTCTCAACCATCAATCGACAGTTACTGGGTTTAAAGACACAATCCATTTGATCTTTATCAATAATCACACCCTATAATACACATTAAATAATCTTATGATAGTACGCATAGACCCACACAAATGAGCGCAACCTAACCCACCCTATGCCACCAACGCTGTAGAAACTAGGAAACTGTTCATCGAGCAATCCCGCTTTCGAAAAACATCTATCAAGCCTGTGACCACTACCGCATGCCTGTCATTGTATTAACTGAGTTTGAAACTGACTTATTATTTTTATTTTCAATATCTTACCAGATTAATACGCAAAAAAAACACCTCCTAAAAAGGCCATTTTTTAACCCCTGCAAAACACACCAGACTTATTGCGAACCACCTCGCCGAGTGACACTGTCACTTTGAACATGTAAATTTACATCATTTAAAATAAAGTTATTTAAATAACTTTCTTTATTTTATTTAATATTATGTTATTATAATTCCACTACAGTTAATAACAGGGAAAAACAAATGATGCACAACACAAAAATTGGACAAAGCAACACTGCAAAACGCCCAGTCACTGTACATTTAGATAGTAAAACCATTGAAATGTACACCGAGCTGAAGAAAAAGCTCGCCAGTCGCGGAGAGCAATACTCAATGACTCAAGCCATTACAGACATGATTAGCAAGGCACACAGTGATGAGTTTTCTGTCAACTTTATGAAAGTCGATGCGGATACTTGCTTCTTTGGTACTGCATAGTTTTTGAGCGTTAAAGAGATCATCTACTACCGTCATATTTTATGACCGTCTGTGTAGCTTCTTTTTTCTACGCACAGCTTTTGCCTTGCCCACTCATCCGCCTTGTATGGCAGGACACAAACAAAACACCCTCTCGAGCCTTCCGAGAGATAGCACAAGGCTTTGCGACACCACTCGCCCCCCCAAAAAAACAAACCTCAAGATTAGCTCACCATCTCACTGTTTTACCCAAATGAAACAACTGCTAAAATAGCTCACTGAAATACTTCAAAAAATGACTTAAAAATGGAACCTGTCAAAAATCCTTTAGATAAACTGCCCCCTATTCTCAAGAAAAATTTAAATCGGAATTTGTGTGTCTGTAATGAGGTTCAGAAAATGGATATTATCAATGCCATTGCAAATGGTGCCACAACTATCGCCGATGTAAAAAAGCAAACCTATGCCACTGATGGAAATGGCTGCTGCACTCGACAAGTAAAACGACTCATTGAGTGTATTCATGCACCAGAAAGAAAGAAAAAATAATACATCAAATACCGGCCCATCATTACAGGCAGACTCTACGTTCTACTTCAATACATCCGATAATGATTGTATGAAAAAATACATATTTAAAGGTTCAACTTTAAAACGACATTAAAGGTAACCCCTCATGCTGAAATGATGCTTAACGGCATTCCTCATTGCCTCCCTACCTTGAAACACAACATTCGCGAATTCATTACAAAACACACTGTCTGAAAAATATTCTTTGTTGGACGTAAAATACGTGAGCAATCGTATTATAATGGAGCATTGGAATGCATTTATTATTTTTATCTTCAGTCTGCTAACAACTTAGTCAACGCATTTTTAACTGCAGCGGATTGAAACTTTCGACTGGGTACTTGCTTACTTAACCAATCCCTAGAACCAGCCTGTATTGCAAGATGCGAGGAAAACCATTTAGATACGTCACTCATATTGTCTTCACTTGCAGACATCGACCATACAAATAACGCTTCTGTCGCTTTAATATTATTCATATTTGCAAGAATCTGACCACTGATTTGAAATGCCGAAGCCTCTGTTCGTAAATGCTCTGTTAATACATTTATCGAACCAGGGTTTGTTAACTCTAGTAAAGCATTTTCTAGATACACAGCCTCAGTAAGATCATATTCAGACAGGAGGGTTTCGGCGGCTTCTGACGACCCGACTCTTGCCAATGCAACAGCAACGGTTTCCCTCAATTTAGGGAAAGAGCCACTCTCTTCCCATACTGCAACCAAAGGGCTGGCTAATTTAGGTTGATGTGTCGTGTTTTGCTGAGGCATTGTTGCAATAACAAATAAAAAGTCATTCATTAATGGCGCACCTGACTGCTCTAGAGCCGCGTCAACAACACGCTCTAAGGCTAATGGTGATGCGACCAATCTTAACAACAAAAGAATGGCCTTTTTTTCTAACAATGGCGTATCTGAAGACACCAACAAGTTGTATAGCACATGGATTTTTTGATCATGCTGACTGGATCGTAGCAGATGAACCATAACATCAACCCATTCCGTGTGATGATATTGCTCCTGCAGATCAGCCAATACAACAGAACTCAATACGCTAATGGCTGATTGATATTTTTTATCCTGTATATTGATAATGCGTTCATTATGCTCGGCCAATACTGGCGATGCAACATCAACTAAGCTTGGTTGCTGGTTTTCATCTAACACTTTTTCCGCATTATTAAGCAGCGGTCGCTTATTTGGAGCCGTATTAAAAACGCCATAATAAATACTAAGACCTGCAACAACTAAAATAGACAACAAATAGATTTTTTTCATGTCTGACTTTCACTTCAAAGTAGCAAAATTAACTGTATTAAAGCAGGTTCCTGAAATAATACAGAGCCATAATATCATTATCGCGTTACCGTTTTATTTGCCCCCACGCTAACCACTAATGAATAATGTGATTGTATCCAGTTTTTCACCTGTCGTGGTATCAATAAGTATGCTCCACTCTAGCGCAGCACCATCACTGCCAACAGATACTTTTACTTCCCAAGCGACATGTAAAATAATTTTAATGGTTTTACCATCATCATCTTTCACCCTTTCTATATAGATCACTTTTCTAGCATCATTGGCTTCAACATATTCCTCGGTCACCTCAATATCATTGGCAGCATAGGGTGGGAATGAATTATTAAAAGAGACAGTCTCTCCAATAGTGAGTGCCTTAGCGTCAGCTGCAGATACTTGGTCCACCTCTGGAATCGCAATTTGCTCAAACCAATGGCCGCCCCAAACTTGATTAACACCACCTTCAACATCCCAGCTAACACGTAATTGATCACCATTTAAAACAGGAATACCTTGATATACCTGCTCTTCATACCGAATTTGGTATTTTATATCCCCTTGCTCGCCAGAATGCGTCATACCTGAGCTTTTCGTGGCGCTTTTTACCACCAAGTCATCCAAGGACTGAACTCCGGTATACTGCCCATAAGTCAGCAATGCTTGGCTCGCTTGCTCAATAACGACGTTGACAGGCGTGTCATCTAATGGGGTTCTAACAATCTCACCATCAAAGCAATAATCAAACACCAAACCAAAATCATCTAATGCAATACATAAGTTTGACGTTTCAAGCAATTCAGCAACATGTGCTTTTTTAGCTTGTATTTCAGCGTCACTTAAAGGTAATAACACCGTTGGGTAACTCGATTCTAACGATGCTGTCAATTGAAAATTACCGGCTTTATACCCATCGACCGTTATAAACCAAATAGTCTCACCGTCATTATCGAGTGAGCATGTTTCCGCTACAACGCCGCCTTTATAAGGACGGCAATCATATGTATTCTGACTTGGCTGTTGATTGGCGCGAACATAGAGATCTAAATCACCACTTAATCCTGCAAGAGAAACCATTAAATGACGGTCACCTGATTGCGCTCTAATGGCATAGTGTTTTTGCTCACCTTGGCTTACTGAACCGTTAATCAAACTGTCTGACGATATTTCAATAACGCCTGTTGGCAATGATGGCTCCGTTGGTGTTGGTGTTGGTGTTCCGGCACCAACAACACTGGCTAACAACTCGTATGAACCCGCTTGGTAACCATTAACACCCACAAACCAAGTCGCCTCACCTGTTAACTCAAAATCACATGACTCAGTATTGAGATTACCTTTATAGGGGCGGCAGTCATATTGACTCGAGGTGGGTTTTTGGTTTTTTCTGACGTACAAATCAACATCTGCCGTCAGCTGACTCAAGGCGACAGTTAACTGTTGATCCGCAGCGGTCGTTGCAACTTCGTAGTATTGCCATTGCCCTTTAGCAACAAAATCCGTTTTCGCCTGCCCAGGCACCAATTGATTTGTAGCCGGTGGCTGACTACTCACCTCAGTAACACTGTTAGACAAGCGATATTGTGCTGCTCGATACCCATTGACCGAAACATACCAAGTGCCTGAACCAGTATTATCTAAAAGGCATGTTTCTGCTGTCTGATTACCTTTATAGGGACGACAATCATACATATTTGTGGTTGGAGCCTGCCCCTTACGAACGTATAAGTCAGCATCATTTGAGAGTTGATCTAATATAAACTCAACTTGGGTCGTGTTGCTTGAAACATCAATTGAGTAGTGATTCCAGCTGCCTTGAGTAACACTTGATTGGATACCACCATTAGAAGAAAGGGTTTCTGCATTGACCACAAAAGGTAAAGCACACAGTACAGCCATAGACAGGATAGTGAATCTATTCATCATAATTCCCCAAAAGAATATTAAAATTTACGTATTACCCAGTTGAAAAAAACCAGTTGTGCAATAACTAAGGGATGGATGGATAGGTCTTGCTTTGTTTATGTCTATTTTTATAGAGGTAGATGCAAAAGTCTGAAAGTAAGCGTCTTTATTGATAAATAACGAAAAAAAAAAGAGAATGCCTGGCCTCATTAGTTAT
>JABHGC010000133.1 GCA_018672285.1 Methylococcales bacterium | reverse complement strand
TGGATAAATTGAAAATTGATGTTTTATATTGAATCGCCTATAACGTATTTTACGCAATGTCTTTTTCAGGCTCGACTATGTACTTCCATTTGAGGGTAAGGAATTGAAATGCCATTAGCATCAAATTCTAATTTGATTTTCTCGTTAAGTGCGTAGTAAACAGACCAATAATCCTCTGTTTTCACCCAAGGTCGAACATTAAAATTAACGCTACTATCAGCCAACTCTCCAACCGCAACTAAGGCTTCAGGCTCTGCTAAAATTCGCTCTTCTGATTCAATGATTTTAGTAATGACCTCTTTGGCTTTGAGCAGGTCATCGTCATAGCCAATACCAAATACCAAATCAATTCGACGAGTCGCTCTTTTAGAGTAGTTAGTAATGGTGCCACTAAAAATTGCCGCATTTGGAATCACGATTTCACGGTTATCTCCTGAGCGCATCATCGTGGTGAAAATGCCAATTTCTTCAATCGTACCAGCTGCACCGCCTGCTTCCACAAAGTCACCAGAGCGAAAAGGTCTAAAGACAATCAACATGACACCGGCGGCTAAATTTTGCAGCGAACTCTGTAACGATAAACCAATGGCCAAGCCTGCAGCACCAATTAACGCCACCAGTGATGTGGTATCAACCCCTAATTGATCAAGAGAAGCAATTATGACAAACAACATCATCACCGACTTCACAATCGAAGAAATAAAGTTGATTAATATGCCATCCGTTTTGGCTTTGACCATAATTTTTTTAGACAAACTGATCACCACATTGGTAAAAAATTTACCCACAATAAAAATCACTAGTGCCATGGCAATATTGATACCCCAAGGCAAAACATATTGATTAAACAGTGCGCCAATATTGAGTTCATCTAACATCGAGAGTCCTTTTATATTTTGAAAGGTAATAAAAAACAGGCTGAAGTTTAACTGCGACAAACTGAATCAACAATGAATATTTTCAGACCACGCAACCTTATGTATCAACAAGATTTTTCCATCAGTGACAACAATTGAATCAGATCAACCATTTTTAACACAGCCAATATATTTAACTATATTTCTTTAATTACTAATTACTATAGTTTGAAAATAACCCGCATTCAAAGTACACTCCGCGAACCCTTTTTTGCAATGGAAAAACGGAGCTAACCATGGCAGGCCAAACCTCTCATGATGATCAAGATATGTATCGTGCGGCTATTATGTCGGAGCTTGCCTACCTTAAGCTTGAGAACTTTAAAGGCGATTTCACCAATCCAAATTCTGTGATTGAATTCATTCAAAATAGTCATTCAGATGTCTCAGGTATTCTCCCTGAACAGCAAAATCGTATTATCAAAACCCTAGGTCAGGTGACACTCCTCAATTTTACCCATGATGATAAAACCGATGCACAAGCCTTTTTCGTCAAAGACAACACATCAGGAGATTACATTACCGCGTTTAGAGGCACCGAAAGCCTGACTGATGTTAGAATAGATGCCAGGATTGGCGCTATAAACATTAACAGCCAATACGCCCCACTCTCACAATTCACACTAACCAACCAAAACAGCCTTCCTGCTGGCAGCAAACACAGCCTAGCCGGACATTCTCTAGGCGGCATGAATGTGCAGCAAATTAGTGCTCATCTGAAAATTCCTGGAATCGCCATTAATGCGCTTGGTATGGATGCACTGAACTCCAAGATCCATCTGCCCAATTTATTTGGGCTTGGTCAAAAAATCACCCATTTTTTAGGGCTAAAAACGGTCAATCAAGATTTTACCGACGCCCATCTACTCACACTGAGCTCAACAGATGACGGGATCATTGATGGTGACCCTTTATCCAACCTCGTTAGCGGAGCAACAGGTGCGAGTCATACAGGCCAGGTACTCGATATAGAGTTAGGCAAAAATGCTTCATTCACAGGCGGCCACAGTATCATTAACATGGTAACCGCACTTGAAGAATACCAAGTGATCATAAAAGCATTTGAAGGTCAGCTAGACAACTCTGAATTAAGCCAGCTATATGCTGATTTCGGTCGTGCAGACACACTCAAAGCCATCGCTGACGCCACTGGCATCAAGGGTGATGTGATTCAAGGGTTAATGAAATATCAAGCGAATAAACCGCTAGCTTTAAATCAATTAAAAGAGACGCTAAACAAACAGGCGACCGAAAAAGAAGACCAAGCATTCGATGACTGGGTCACCAGTCAGCATGCAAACACGTCAGAATCTAGCGTTGCTCATCACTTTGTATCGCAGGTCAAAGACAACTCAGAGTTAAGCACTAAAGCCGATAACGATTTAGCCGAGCAACTCAACGTGCCAAAACAATCCCCTAGACTTCAACCTCCTGAAATCATCACGTAACATTCATTAAGCTCAGACACACCTCTTAATATTCTGAATATGGTGACATTATGCGTGATGAGCCCTGGCATCGACTATACTTAGAGGCAACTAGTGTTTTAAGAATTAAGTGATGACCCCTCTACAACAAAAAATGGCTGAGTTCGGATTCGAATCCAACGACCATTATGATTACCATGTGCGCTGTTTGCTCAAAAGCGACAATAACTCTATCCGCTGCATGAATGTAGAAGGCGATTCCGACAGACGCATGACAGCCTTTGCCAATGCTCTTGCCTACGCACTTAATTACCCACATATTCTCTATTACGACTTCACAGAAACAGAGCCACCACCACCCGTACAGGCAGAAAGCCCTGATCGTGCTAAAGGCCAAGATGATGACAGCGTGATTTCCCCTTTAGAACGAACCGTCAGTGAAGCCTGTGCATTCAGCGAGGGTGAAAACACCATTCTCATCATAGACCAACTCCAAGCTGCCGACTTTAAAGACCATATCCGTTTATACCAATTCATGAAAACGGCACAATGGAAAATGGGTGACGCCGCTTTTGTGGCCAGCCGAAAAAATCTCTTAGTATTCCTTATTTCCGAAAAACCGCTCTATCATTCATTACAAAAAATCAGTTTTAAAGTGTGGGTCAATAAAGCCTCAAAACGTGCTGTTGACTATCAACCGCAAGATTTTGGCTTAGGTGATGAGGCGATTGATATTATGGCCAATTTAGCCATTGTTTTTAATGCTTTAAAGCTCACGCCGACACAGAGTGAATATCAAAAAATTTTAACTGACCTACAAAGACACATTCGCCACATAGAAGCACTACAACACGCTATTTATGGCTGGACTGAAGGTATTGACCGAAAATTACTCTACACTGAAACACTACACCCGCTACTACAAAACGTGATCAATTCTGTCGAGCAATTGGTTGGCCTAGATGAAGTTGAACTCACCGAGATACCTGAATGAACGGCTTACCGAAAGACATTAAGCTCATCCTATCCCCTACGGGGAAAAAAGAAGACGCAAAATGGTATAAAGAAAAAAGACACGCCATCGAGTCTGAGTTTCGCAATGCACTTAAACGCTTATTGGAACAACAAAAACGCCAGGTCAAAGCCAGCGAGGTACAAGCTCGCTTCCTTTTCGGGATCGCTGTAGCCGTTTTCATCGCCATATTATTGATTGGCAAAAAAGTAATTTTAGTCACATTATTTACAGCTGCCCCTCTGGCTGCTCTTGGCTTTATCTACCAAGTGTACTCATCCATGATCGGCCAAGCCGGTTTAAGGAAGATCAACCAAGTCACAATGCAACGTGATGCCCTTATTTTAAAAATCACCCCAACTGAAAAAAATGTCATCGATGCCATTAAAGCTTACGAAAAAGCCAATAACATGGAAGGACATATTTTCCATCTATGGGATGGCAGTATTTTAGACATTACCAATCTCAGCATTTCCTGTGTTGTTAATAATTTAACCAAAATACGTAACATTCGAGTTGAATGGCTCAAAGAGGTCAAAAAAGAACAATACATGCTCAATGCCATTTTACTACACAATGAAAAGCATACGTTTTGGGGGGCCAACAAAACTGAAATACAGGCAATGTCAGATGAAGCACAGGCAGCGGTCGTATCAACTGTCTCAGTTACCTTACTCAACGATTCATGTACATATTGGCTTATTTTAGACAGCGAAGCATCAGCCAATACCGCCTTTGAGATGATAGAAAAAATCCTACCTCCCCCGGTTTTAGAACAATTTACTCAGGAAGAACCATGAGAGAGGCAGTATTTTCCAATAGTGGAATGAGTCTGAAGGATGCCTATATCAGCAGCAAATAAGCGTTACCTTAATAAGTGTGTGTGTTTGCGCAAATATTGGTCAATA
>JABHGC010000117.1 GCA_018672285.1 Methylococcales bacterium | reverse complement strand
GAATGAGCGCTTTAGTCAATGTTATATTCAAACCGAGTATGAAGCACGCCTAGCGACATTAGGGGTATGGTCTCGTGCTGAGTATGCTTTAAAAACCGTCAAGCAAATTAAAAACCATCATTTTAATCGTGTACGGGGTATCGTGACACGACTAAAAATTTATAATAATCAAACAAAAATTACTTTAGATCATCGTTTGTTAATAAAAATCAAGCGATTAGATTGGTCGTCATTATCCTCTAGGTTTCAGCGTTTACAAAAAGGTGACACTCTGTCTGTCAGAGGCGATATGCATCGTAGCAAAAAAGGCTATGTGATGCGGGTTCACCATGATTACGCATTGTCACTTGATTAAATTTCCGTTTGACCAAGCGCTCGGGCATAATGAGTCATCAAATATTGGAGTATTTCTAGCATGACCAGCAAGCAACCACAGGATATGTCTCGCAGACAGGCAGCACTTGATTACCATGAGTTTCCTAAGCCAGGTAAAATTGGTATTGAAGTCACCAAATCTGTCGACTCTGATGAAGATTTGGCATTGGCATATACCCCAGGTGTTGCATCTCCCGTATTGGAAATTGCAGATAACCCTGAGAACGCATACAAATATACGGCTAAAGGTAATTTGGTTGCTGTGATTACTGATGGCAGTGCTGTTTTAGGTCTAGGTAATGTAGGTGCGCTAGCTGGTAAGCCTGTGATGGAAGGTAAAGGCGTCTTATTTAAAAAATTTGCAGATATTGATGTATTTGATATCGAGGTGGATGTGTCCTCTTCTCAAGCGTTTATTGAAACGGTGGTCGCGATTGCACCGACTTTTGGTGGTATTAACCTTGAAGATATTGCAGCGCCTGCCTGCTTTGATATTGAGCGAGCGTTAATTGATCAGCTGGATATTCCGGTTTTTCATGACGATCAACACGGTACGGCCATTATTATTGCCGCAGGCTTGCTGAATGCGTTGCATCTCCAAGGCAAAACCATCGATGACGTGAAAATTGTTTGCTTAGGTGCGGGTGCTGCAGCAACACCTTCTATGTGCCTTTTGACCTCCCTAGGGGCAAGAAAAAGCCATATCACAATGCTGGATAGCCAAGGTGTTGTGCATACTGGCCGTGATAATCTGAATATTTATAAGCGCGAGTTCGCGATAGATACAGATGCCCGAACTTTAGCCGATGCAATGGTGGATGCTGATGTCTTTATTGGTGTCGCTAAGCCAAACTTAGTCTCAAAAGAAATCTTAGCGTCAATGGCTGATAAGCCGGTTGTTTTTGCGCTCTCTAACCCAGAACCTGAAATAAGACCTGAGGTCGCAAAAGCTGTTCGTGATGATTTAATCATGGCAACGGGTCGTAGTGACTACCCAAATCAAGTCAATAATGTGCTGTGTTTCCCTTTTATTTTTAGAGGAGCATTAGACGTACGGGCGCATATGTTTAATTTGTCTATGCAGTTAGCCGCCGTGTACGCATTAAGGGATTTAGCGCGGGAAGATGTACCACAGTCGGTTTTAGATGCGTATGGTTCTAACGATATGTCATTTGGCTCTGAATATATTTTACCTAAGCCGCTAGACCCTCGTTTGGTTGACGTGGTGTCGGCTGCAGTGGCAAAAGCAGCTGTGGATTCTGGTGCTGCTGATGCTGAATTGCCTGAAAAATACCGAAAAATATTGGCTGATTAAAAAATCCTCCCTATGATTAGAAGTAGACAAAAAAGATAAGGATGGAAAACGATATGTCTGAGCGCCATATTACGATTACTGATAATAAGTCCGGGAAATCGGTTGATTTGGAAGTAAAGACAGGCACACATGGGCCTCCGACTGTCGATGTTTCTGGCCTTTATAAAGATTTGGGGTACTTTACGTTTGACCCGGGTTTTATGTCTACAGCGAGTTGCCATAGCCAGATTACCTTTATTGATGGTGATGAAGGTATTTTGTTGTACCGGGGTTATCCGATTGAACAATTAGCCGAAAAAAGTAACTACCTCGAAATCTGTTACTTAATGACCTATGGCGCGCTTCCTTCTCCAAATCAGCTCGAAAATTACTCATCAATGATTGTGCATCACACCATGTTGCATGAGTCACTGAAGACATTTTTTAATGGCTTCCATTATGATGCACACCCTATGGCAATCATGGTGGGGGTTGTTGGCTCACTGTCAGCTTTTTATCATGACTCAACTAACATTCAAGACCCCGTTTGCCGAGAAATTTCAGCGCATCGGTTAATTGCAAAAATGCCCACCATTGCAGCGGCTTGTTATAAGCACTCGTTAGGTGAGCCTTTCCAATACCCTCGTAATAACCTGTCTTATTGTGGCAATTTATTGCACATGATGTTCTCTGTACCAACGGAAGAGTATGTTCCTGACCCGATTGCTGAAAAGGCATTGAACTTACTGTTTATTTTACATGCTGATCATGAGCAAAATGCCAGTACCTCAACGGTGCGTTTGGCGGGTAGCTCTGGTGCAAATCCATTTGCGTGTATTTCTGCCGGTATTGCGTCTTTGTGGGGGCCAGCTCACGGTGGTGCAAATGAAGCGGTGCTCGATATGCTGCATGAAATTGGTGATGTTGCCAGCATTCCAAAATACATTGCGAAAGCCAAAGATAAAAATGATCCATTCCGCTTAATGGGGTTTGGTCATAGGGTGTATAAGAACTTTGATCCTCGTGCGACGATTATTCGTAAAACTTGTCATGAGGTACTAGAAAAGTTAGGGGATCAATCAAACCCCTTGTTTGAAATGGCTTTGCAGTTGGAAGAAATTGCCTTACAAGATCCGTATTTCCAAGAACGAAAACTGTATCCGAATGTCGATTTCTACTCAGGGATCATCTATAAAGCACTGGGGATTCCGACCAATATGTTTACCGTGATGTTTGCGATTGCCAGAACCTCTGGCTGGGTAGCTCACTGGATGGAAATGATCTCAGATCCTCGCCAGCGAATTAGTCGCCCTCGTCAATTATATGATGGCGCAGCTACTCGTGATTACGTGAGTATTGATCAGCGTTAATTTTTTAAATTTCAGGTTTGTTTGGTTTTAAAAATCATGTTTTTCTTTTGCGTAGCTGGCAGAAGGAGTGCATGATTTTTTTTCGGCCGCTGCTTTAAAAAAATGAGGTGTGCTGTTCTAATGTTGTGCCTGTGTCCGTTTATATTCATCGGCCGAAAAAAACATCCAGCTCGCATCCGGTACTCGACTTTCTGGTTAATATTTTGCAGTGTGGCTATTTAAAATTCTCTTGATTATAAGGGTAGAGAATATTCACTAAAAACAGCAAGACCCCGCAACACTCCAATAATTCTCCTCGTTTAGAAGACAATACTAAAGCTTGAATCGCAAAAACCAGTATAAAGTAAGCAATGATTTGGTGTTTATGGGGAATGGGGGCAGCAAGGTTATCTAGCCAACGTTTGGCAATGTCATTTTTATGGTAAAGGGGCGTCAGTAGCAGCCAATACGTTAATAAGATGACGCCTAGCCCATAGGTGAAGATGATTTTGTTGATTTTGACGCCATTCACTCGCATGTTGTGTAAATTTGTTTCTCTTTGTGCATTGTTTTCTAAGAAAAATTCAGAAGAATCAATATTTAAAATGCGCTGTCCCCAAGAAATTTCTTCGCCAGCAACAAACAATAACACCAAGGCTAATAGGGCGGTCATGGTTAAAAACAACCAGCGCTTTTTAGACCATAAAGTAATGACTCTATAGACACAGACAACAAATGCGATGAGTAGCGTGATGACGGTAAGCCATTCTATGAAGCCATCTTCGACAACAAATTGATGCTTGAATGAATCGGGTGAAAAAAAGGCAATCAGGATGCCGGTTAGGGTTAGCAGTGAGATGAGTGCGTAAATGGATTTTTCAATACGGTTCATGATTGTTTTTCAACCCTTATAAATAATACCCGATAGAGTAGCCAAAAGATGGCAAAGATGAAAATTAAAGGGTCAATAATGTAGTCCCATAGATTTCGAGACTCGCTGATATTTAATGTGTAAAAAGTAATGCTGAGTAAAATGGCTGCCATAATCACGTAATTTTCTAGTAGCCAGCTGAACATAACTGCAATTAAAAGCGCAATACCAAGCCCTAGGGGGTTATAGCCTAAAGCGTATGGGTCATAAATATCGATGCCTAGCGTAAATGGGAAAAGGAAACAGCCCGTCCAAAAAATGAGTTGAAAGGCCGTGCCCTTTTCGGCAAGAGATAAGTGTTTACCATGAATGATAGAGGCGCTGTGGACAACGAATAGCATGACCGTCGGTATGCTTAAATTACCCAGGAATCCGTATATG
This sequence comes from Methylococcales bacterium, assembly GCA_018672285.1. Taxonomy (GTDB): domain Bacteria; phylum Pseudomonadota; class Gammaproteobacteria; order JABHGC01; family JABHGC01; genus JABHGC01. Next base: position 27,583 of record JABHGC010000117.1, on the reverse strand, counting down.
TACTCATTGATGAGCAGCCCTTGTACTGGAATAAAGCTTGATAAAAAGGTTAATACTACAACCATAATTTTAAGCCAAGTGGGTTTACACAGGCGCCCGAGCGTCGTTGTCATGACCCATACTAGTAAAAGTGAGCAAGCACTTAGATAGAAGAGGGCGTTAATGGTGTAGAAATTTTCTGCTGTAGCCATGTTTGATTAAATTCGATGTGTTTGATGTGGGTTTTATGCCAAGTGTATAGTAAATGAAACGATCCTGTTTTAGTTTTTATGAGATAAGGATATGAGTACTCGATCTTTTCTCGTAGTTTATCTGTTTCGCTTGGTTGATCAAGGATGGCTAAAATGCGCCAACTTTTGCCAAGATCACTAGAGTAGGCCAATGATAGATTGTCACGCTCATGTTCACTGTTATTCAGCACCATGAGCAGTTCATGCTCTGAAATAGGGAGGGTAGCGACGGCAGAGTTTGGGTTCTTTAACGTGGTTGCTTCAGGTGGGCTCCAGTGTTGCCCTTGATCTTGCGAGGTGGACATGAAGACGCGTTTTTCAACTTCGTCACTGTCTCGCATAAAGCTAATGGCTTGGTTATTTGTCACGGGTGTTAACGTGGGTTGGATGGCATAGCGTTTAGCACTGATGCGGTGCTTCATGATGACTTGCTGGTCTGAATTAATTTCAATCCACTCACTAAATTTACCCGCTAATTCATGGTAAACAGGTAAGCCGATGTTGCCGTTTGCCAATAAAATGGGGGGAGATTTAACCAAATAGCTTAAATTGAAAAAGGGGGAAGTGATGAGGTGTTTTGGTGGTGTCCAATGTAGCCCTTCGTCAAATGAAATGCTCACGTTTAATTGGCTGGTAGACCAGCCACCCACTGAGACGCTGACGTAAAACAGCCACAGACTACCGTCCAACTTTTTAACCACAACAGGGTTGCCTAGTTTTCTGATATAGCGATGGGTACTAGCAGCAACATCATGGCGATCGATAATTGCCTCAGCTTTTTCCCATTGTTTGGTGTCATTATCAAAAATCGTACTATAGATGGCCACATCTTTTGCGCCTTCCCTGGTGCCGCCATACCAAAATGCACGGATATCTAGGTTAGAAAGCTCACTCATTGCAGCAGAGTGGACAGAGGCTGTTTTTCCTTGGGTCACCATTTGAGACTGATAATGTGAGGTCTGATTGAGTGCATTACTACTGATGTGAGGAATGAAGTCGGTGACTTGAACGGGGGGGAGTTGGCTGAAAAAGACGCTAAATACAGACAATATTCCCGCTAGAAAAAATAATTTGGTCATTAAAATATTTCCGGAATGTGGCTGCCATCGGGTTGTATATCAGGCTCGGTCATTTTTTTCGGTGCTAAATCTGCACGAAAAATCTCAAATAATGAATTGGGGTTTTTCGCGTTAGTTAATTGCCCTGTGTTTGAGTCAATTCTGACACTGACAATGCCACTCGGTTGAGGGAATTGTTTCTGAGGGACATTTTTGAGAGCCACTTTCATGTATTCTATCCACATAGGGAGGGCTGCTTTCCCGCCAGTCTCACCAGAACCTAATGGGGTAACGTTATCATAGCCGACCCAGGCAACGGTGACATATTTTCGGTTGTAGCCATAGAACCAAGCATCCTTTTGGTCATTTGTCGTGCCTGTTTTACCGGCAATATCTCTACGTTTTAGTTCTCTTTTTGCCCTAATGCCTGTGCCACTCTGTATGACATCTTGCAGGATAGATTGGATGACATAGTGTACTTGTCTTGAAATGATGCGGGGGGCAGCATTAGGCTGAACAGTTTCAGCAGCAATCTTGGTTTCTCCAGGAGTAATATCACTTGCTTCATTGAGGTTCGCTTGGATGGTTTTTGTGATTGGGACAGGTTCACAGCCTTCCTTAGGGCAAACAACCAATGGTTGATGGTGGAAAATGCGCTTACCTCTACCGTCTGTGATTTGCTCTATTAAGTAATGGTCGAGCTTATAGCCACCATTCGCCATGCTCATGTAAGCGGTTGCCATTTCCATGGGGGTGAATGTCCCCGTGCCAAGCACTAATGAGAGATTTTTTGGGATTCGCTCTAACGGAAAGCCAAACCGAGTGACAAAGTTGCGAGCATAGTCGATGCCAATGTCCCTTAGCAGGCGGATTGAAATGAGGTTGCGAGATTTTCTTAAGCCAACGCGCAGGCGGGTTGGGCCGTAGGTTTTATGGCCGTAGTTTTCAGGGCGCCAAACTTCTTCACCGCTTTTATGGGTGATTGGCGCATCGTTAATTAATGTGGCTGCCGTATATCCACTGTCTAATGCAGCGGTGTAAACAAAAGGTTTGAAGCCTGAGCCTGGTTGTCTTTTCGCTTGCATCACACGGTTAAATTTACTGTGGTAAAAATCAAACCCACCTACCAATGATTGTACTGCACCATTTAGAGGGTCGAGTGAAACAATCGCGCCACCAACGGCAGGAACTTGGGTTAACGCCCAGATGGTCTTTGGCAGTAGTGCGAGTTCTTCAGGTGTTTTTTTGTTCTTTTTCTTACTTTTCTTAAGCTGTGGATTGGGTATGTCTCTTAGCCGGATTAAATCGCCAACAACCATTAATTGGCTGTCCGTTTTGGGTTTATTTGCGTAGCGAGATTTTTTGGCCCAAGACATACCTGCCCAAGTTAAAATCACGTTTTCGCCGCCTTTTAGATAAACATGGGCTTGTTTGTCTTCAACAGCGGTGACAATGCCAGGCTTTAAATTGCCAACGGTTGGGATATTGGATAAATGTTTGTCTAAGAGATCGGTATTTTCGATCTCGAGCTCTACATCAAAGTGTTTTTCGATACCTCGATAGCCGTGGCGCATTTCATAGTCAATGAGTGCTTTGCGAAGGGCGGCACGAGCAGCATATTGCAGATCTGTTTTAACAGTCGTGTACACTTGAAAGCCGCCGACCATGGCGTCGTCACCATATTTTTCAACCATGAAAGCACGTACCATCTCTGATATATATGGCGCGTAGGCTTCAATTTTTTGTCCATGAATTTTGGCTGTGACAGGCTCCGCAGCGCTAGTGTCATGTTCTTCCTGGGTAATATAGCCAAGCTCTAACATGCGTTTCAGTACATAGTTCCGTCTGGTTTTAGCTCGTTTGGGGTTTGCGATGGGGTTATAAGCGGATGGGGCTTTGGGTAAGCCTCCAATCATGGCATGTTGGGCTAAAGTGAGCTCACTTAATGGTTTGCCGTAATACACTTGAGAGGCTGCGGCAACACCATAAGACCGGTAACCTAAGAAAATTTTATTTAAATACAGCGCTAAAATATCTTGTTTGCTGAGTTCTCTCTCAATTTTTAAAGAAAGAAAGATTTCATTGAGCTTTCTTAAGTATGTTTTTTTGCGGCTGAGGAAAAAATTTCTGGCAACCTGCATAGTGATGGTACTACCACCTTGGCGTCGTTCACCTGTTCTTGCGAGGGTGATCACTGCACGTAATAAACCTTTGTAGTCTACACCTGGGTGGTGAAAGAAACGGTCATCCTCTGCTGAGATGAAAGCTTGGACAAGTGTGGGTGGAAAGGCGTGGTATTCCAAAGGGATACGTTTCTTTTCACCATATTGGGCAATGAGTTTGTGGTCACTGGTATAAATGCGAAGAGGGACTTGATACTGAACACTTTTTAACTCATCAACGGCATCTAATTTGGGGGTTAAATATAGGTACGCACCGGTAAAACCGATGACAGTACAGGCTGCGCCTAGGATAAATAGCTTAACGAAAAACTTGAATAGGAATAACAATACTTTCATAATCGACTTTTAATGATGAATTTAGAATATTCTTAGTTGTTATTTGAATTAAAAAGTTCGAATCCAAATAGCGAAACCGATGAAACTAACTATACTAACAAAAGACCGTGCTTGTTGAGAAAAAGAATAAATCTAAATCGCGGCTGTCTGTAAAATCAACGTCTACAATAGAGTTACGGTAATGAGTTTTGTGTAAACACAAGGCGGGCGAAAGGAAAATCAATGTTATTTACATCTAAAAGCAACATTATGCTGGGTCTCGATATTAGCTCTACAGCGATTAAGCTGATTGAGTTAAGCCGCTCTGGTGCTAACTACCGGGTAGAGAGTTATGCTGCTGAACCTTTACCACCTAATTCAGTTGTGGAAAACAAATTACAAGAGTTAGATGCCGTCGGTACGGCAATCGCAAAAGCGGTGAAACGCTCTAACAGCAAATTGAAAGGGGCGGCAGTTGCCGTTTCTGGTTCTTCCGTTATTACAAAAATGATTACGATGCCATCGTCATTAAGTGATGAGGAGATGGAAGGGCAAATTGAATTAGAAGCCGATCAATACATTCCCTACCCACTGGAAGAAGTGAATTTAGATTTTGAGGTGCAGGGGCCGTCAGAGAAAAAGCCTGGCATGGTTGATGTGTTATTAGCAGCCTCTCGTAGTGAAAATATTGAAGACCGGGTAGCCGCACTTGATTTAGCAGGGCTTGGCGCTAAGGTGGTTGATGTTGAGGCCTACGCACTGGAAAATGCATTTTCGCTGATTGCAGCGCAAATGGAAGATAATGCGGTTGATAAAACCATCGCGGTTGTTGATATTGGCGCGACCACAACAACGTTGAATGTGCTGCGTAATAAAAAAATTGTCTATACCCGAGAGCAAGCTTTTGGTGGGCGTCAGCTGACAGAAGAGATTCAGCGTAAGTATGGCCTTTCCTACAATGAAGCGGGTATGGCGAAGAAACAAGGTGGTTTGCCAGACAGTTACATCACTGAGGTGTTAGAGCCTTTTAAAGATGCAATGGTACAACAAGTGAACCGATCACTGACTTTCTTTAATTCCAATAGCCCGACAACCCCTGTAGACCATATTATTTTGGCTGGAGGGAGTGCGTCGACTCAAGGTGTTGATGAGCTGATCAGTGATCGGCTTGGCGTTTCAACCTCGTTGGCTAACCCATTTGCTAATATGTCGTTATCATCAAAGGTAAATCCGCAAAGCTTGAGTAGTGATGCACCTGCCTTGATGATTGCGTGTGGCTTAGCTTTAAGGAGTTTTGATTAATCATGGCACGTATTAACCTACTACCTTGGCGTGAAGAGCTTCGATTAAAACGCCAAAATGAATTTGTGGCAATGATTGCCGGTACCGCACTTTTTATGGGATTGGTGATGTTTGGGGTTCATGCTCAAATTGAAACAGAAAAATCTTCTCAAGAAGCGCGAAACAAATATTTGAAAGAGCAGATTGCGGCTGTTGATAGTCAAATTAAAGAAATTTCATTGATTGAGAAGAAAAAGCAGAGCTTGATCTCAAGAATGGATGTGATTCAGACCTTACAAAGCAGTCGGCCTAAAATTGTTCATGTATTTGATGAAATTGCCAAAGTTGTTCCTGAGGGCATTTACCTTTATGACATTAGTCAGAAGGGCGATAAATTTGTGTTAACGGGCAAAGCCGAATCCAGTGCTCGGGTTTCTTCTTTGATTAGAAACATTAAAGCCTCTGAGTGGCTTGTCAAACCAGATTTGGGTGTGATTGATAGAGGCAAAGCAGAAGAAAAGTTGTCTAGCTTTACCGTCACCTTTGAGTCATTTGATAAAAGCAGTGCTGATGCCAAAAAAGCCAAACAGAATGGGGGGGCTTAATTCATGGAATTATCAGATCTTAATGACTTAGATTTTAATAATGCTGGTAATTGGCCAATTGCTGCCAAAATTGCCACCTTGGTGTTAATTGCAGCCCTTGTGTGCGGTGGTGTTTACTATTTTGATACTCAGCATCAAATTGTGGACTTAGAAAAGCTACATAAAAGTGAGCGAGATTTAAAAAATGAGTTTGCCGGTAAGCAGCGAAAAGCGGCAAACTTAGAGGCACTCAGACGTCAGTTAGCGGAAATGGAAGAAATTTTACATGACCTTCTTCGGCAGCTACCTAAAACCACTAAGATGGATGACTTAATTGTTGATACTTCTCAAACAGGTCTCGCCAGTGGTTTGGAATCAGACTTGTTTGACCCTCAAGGTGAAGTGAGAAAAGAATTCTACGTGGAAGTGCCGGTTAAAATTAAAGTGGTCGGTAAATATCATGAGTTTGGTAACTTCGTCAGTGGTCTTGCTGTACTGCCTAGAATCGTAACGATTCATGGAATCCATATTAGAGGATTTGATAAAGTGGCTGAGACGGGGGGGAATTTAACCATGGAAGCAGTCGCTAAAACGTATCGTTACGTTGAAGAAGACGAGTAATTTAATCTGCAAGAGGTGTCAGTTATTGCCAATGAAACTGACCACTCATAATGCTAAAAATGCCAGTCAGAGGCCTCTTAGGTGATGCCTGGTTTGAAAAGAGTTGTAAATAAGTATGTATAAACAATGTGTTACGTTATTTTTAGGAGGGTGGCGATGAGTTCTAATCGTAAGGCTGCTGCTATGCGGTTTTGTTATAAGAGTGGTAAAATCTCCTTATCGTTAGCCATCCTATTACAGCTATCGGGGTGCGCTTCAAGTGACAAGAGTGATTTGATTGCATTTGTGGAAGCAGAAAGGGCGAAGCCTGCAGGGCATGTGAAACCTTTACCGCAACCACAAGAATACGAAAGCTATGAATACGATTCGATAGATCTGAGAGATCCTTTCGTTCCCACAGATCAACCCGATGAAGGTCGGGTTGTGGTGGATAACGGAATTCACCCAGATTTAACGAGAAGTAAAGAGGAACTTGAGCGGTATCCGCTTGATTCGCTAAGGATGGTAGGTACGTTGAATAAGGACGATGTTGTTTGGGCGCTAGTTAAAGACTCAGATGGTACTGTTCACCGTGTTCGCGCGGGAAATTATATGGGGCAAAACTACGGTAAGATTACGACAATTAATAATGTCACAATCGAACTTGTTGAATTTGTAAAAGATGGTCTTGAGGGTTGGGTAGATCGTAAAGCCAATCTTGCAATAACTAATTAAAATACCGAGGAGTACTTAGTATATGCATTCGCAATCTCTAACTGCTAGATGGGGCACAAAACAAGTGTCTCGATCTGCGATGTTCTTGTTGACACTATCAGTGTTGTTTTCGTTGCTTTGGACGTCGTCGGTACAGGCTGCATCAAACACCTTAAAAGACATCCAGTTTGCAACTTTACCAGGCAATAAAGTTCAGGTAACACTTGAAATGTCAGGTCCTGCAACTGCACCAAAAAGCTTTGCAACGGACAAGCCTGCCAGAATCTCACTAGACTTTAGTGATACGGCCAGTGGTCTTGCTAAAAAGACGAAAGCGATTGGCATTGGTAAAGCGCGAAGCGTGACAGCCATTGAAGCCGGTGGTCGGACTCGTGTTGTTATTAGCTTAACGAATGCGGCACCTTTCCAAACCAAATTAGATGGCAATAAAGTGATCTTAACTTTGGATTCTGGTAGCGAGATTGCACAATCTAGTCGCCCAAATGCTGCTGGCGGTTCTGCTGATGGCTTATCATTAACTAACGTTGATTTTAGACGTGGTGATGCAGGTGAAGGTCGAGTGATTATCTCACTAACAGATCCATCCGCTGTCGTTGATATTAGCACTGAGGGTTCTAACGTTGTTTTAAACTTCGTTGAAGCAACATTACCTGAGCGTCTTCAGCGTCGTTTAGATGTGACTGACTTTGCAACACCTGTCAAAATGATCGACACATTGCCAAATGGCGATGGTGTTAAAATTGTTATCAGCCCAGTCGGTGAATATGAGCACTTGGCTTATCAAGCTGAAGACAAGTTTGTGGTTGAATTCAAGCCTATTAGTAAAGAAGAGAAAGAAGCTCAACGTAAGAAGCGTTTTACTTACACCGGCGAACGTCTTTCTTTAAACTTCCAAGACATCGAAGTTCGTGCAGTATTACAGTTATTAGCTGACTTCACTGACTTAAACATGGTCACCAGTGACTCTGTTGGTGGTAACTTAACGTTACGTTTAACCAATGTTCCTTGGGATCAGGCATTAGACATTATCTTAAAAGCGAAAGGCTTGGCGATGCGTCAAACCGGTAACGTGATCTTAGTCGCACCTACTGAAGAGATCGCCGCTCGTGAGAAGCTTGAGTTAGAAGCTAAAAATCAAATTGATGAGTTAGCGCCATTAGCATCAGAATTCATTCCTGTTAGCTATGCAAAAGCGGCTGATTTAGCGGAATTGATTAAATCACAAGAAAACAGTGTTTTATCTGATCGTGGTAGTGTTGCGGTAGATGAGCGTACTAACACTTTAATCGTACAAGACATCCAAGAGCGTATTAACGACATTCACCGTTTGGTGGACAAGTTAGATATCGAAGTTCGTCAGGTGATGATTGAATCTCGCTTGATTACAGCTCAACGTGACTTCCTTAAAGCGCTTGGTGCACGAATTGGTGGCGCACGTAAAGTGGGTATTGATGGTGGTGATGGAAGAGGTGTTGTTGGCGGTGCTGCAACCAACATTAATAACACAGGTGCTGAGTTAGTGGGTGATGCAACATCAGCAGGAAACATCTTTAGTTCTGTAGCCGCTGTTACAGGTGCTAATGCAGGTAACTTAGCCTTGATCTTTGGTAAGGCTGCTTCTGAAATTTTAAGCCTTGAATTATCAGCTGCTTCTTTAACAACAAACGTTGATGATATTGCTTCTCCTAAAGTGGTTACCTTAGATAAGCATGAAGCTCGAATCGCTCAAGGTTTTGAAGTTGCTTTCCAGGAAGCGTCTGCAAGTGGTGCAACCACAACGTCATTCAGAAAAGCAGAGCTGTCTTTGACTGTTACCCCAAGCATTACCCCTGATGACCGCATCATCATGGATATTGAAGTGACTGATAACAACATTGATGCTGCTTCTCAAGCATTGGGTGCTTTAACCACGAAAGAAATCGAAACTACGGTTTTGGTTGATAATGGTGAGACCATCGTTTTAGGTGGTATCCTTGAGATTGATCAACAAGTATTGATTGACGGTGTACCTTTCTTTAAAGACTTACCTTATGTTGGACGTTTATTCAGAAATACGTCTACGACTGATAAGCATAAAGAGTTGTTAATCTTCATTACGCCTCGCATCTTAAAAGCAGCGTTCAGAAACCAATAAACACATAATTTTCTTGCCAACAGGCATGTGTGTTTGCTATATGTACCCGGCATGAGAATGCCGGGTAATATTTTTTTAATCGGTCCGATGGGTTCAGGTAAATCTACCATTGGTCGTCAACTCGCCACCGCACTGAAAAAATCCTTTTTTGATAGTGACCACGAAATCGAAGCGAAAACAGGGGTTAAAATTCCCGTTATCTTTGAGATGGAAGGGGAATCAGGTTTCAGAGCACGTGAGCAACAAATGATCGCAACCTTAAGCGCACAGCAAAACATTGTGCTGGCAACGGGTGGTGGTGTCATTCTGCACGAAAACAATCGTAAGAATCTTCGTAAATTTGGCTGTGTTATCTACTTGCGCTGTTCTGTTGAAAGACAACTAGAGCGGACATTGCATGATAAAAATCGACCTTTACTACAAACTGAAAACCCCAGAGAAAAATTGCTATCGTTAATTGAGGTCAGAGCACCTTTATATGAAATGACAGCAGATTTTATTATTGATACTGGGAAGTACAGTGTAAAACAAGTGGTTAATATGGTGATCAAAATGATTAAAGAGCATCAATAAATGGAAACACTACAGGTTGCATTAGGGGATAGAAGTTACCCTATTTACATTGGCGCAAGCTTGCTTGATAACCCCGATTTATTTAAGCCTTATGTAAAAAGTCAGCAAGTGTTGATTGTGACTAATACCACGGTGGCACCATTATATCTTGAGGCGGTTAAGCGCGCTTTAGTTGGTTTTGATGTCTTTGAGGTGATTTTACCTGATGGTGAGCAATTTAAGTCACTTGAGGTGATGGATCAGATATATGCAGGGTTGCTGCAAGCACGTTGTGATCGCCAAGTGACGTTGGTTGCATTAGGGGGTGGTGTTGTCGGTGATATGTGTGGTTTTGCAGCGGCAACCTATCAAAGAGGGGTGCAATTTATACAGGTACCAACGACGCTGTTATCTCAGGTGGACTCATCTGTGGGAGGGAAAACCGGGGTAAACCATCCTTTAGGTAAAAATATGATTGGGGCATTTCACCAGCCTCAATGCGTTGTTGTGGCAACAGACAGCTTGAACACGCTCGATGATAAGCAACTCAGCTCTGGCATCGCTGAAGTCATTAAATATGGTTTGATACGTGACTTGACTTTCTTTGAGTGGCTTGAGCAAAATATGGATGCATTGTTAGCAAGAGATGTGGCTGCTTTAACTTATGCGATTAAGCGTTCTTGTGAGAATAAAGCGGAAGTGGTTGCGGCCGATGAGCTTGAGTCTGGGCAGCGGGCATTGTTGAATTTAGGCCACACTTTTGGCCATGCGATTGAGACAGCGTCGGGTTATGGCAATTGGTTGCATGGTGAAGCTGTTGCAGTCGGTATGTGTATGGCAGCTGAGCTTTCAACGCGAATGGGTTGGATGACAACCGCTGAGCAAGACCGGGTTGTGGCCATTATGGAAAAAGCGAAACTGCCCATTAAACCACCAGAAGAAATGACGCCAGAACAATTTGAGTCGTTGATGGCTCGGGATAAAAAAGTGCAAGCAGGTCAATTGCGCTTGGTTTTACAAAAAGGCATTGGCCACTCTGTTGTGACAGGTGATTTTGATGTTGAGGCTTTTCGGGCGACATTAGGTTATTAGAGGATTGGTTGTTGTCATGCAGGGGATGTTGATTTTTTCCCTGTGTGAGGTTTGAACATAGTTCGAGCTTGCTTGTTTTTTTCGGGGCTGTCCTTTTATATCTCCCACAGGGAAAAAACAACACCCCCTTCCTGCCTTCGAGTTTGGGTGCGTTGAAGCACTAAAACCTAAGATTGATTCGTGTCGAAAAACGTCGTTGATTTTATACACCTAGAAAATATGTTACTTTCCGTAACCAAACCTTCTTTTCAGCTTATTTTTTGTGAGCGTTAAGATATCCAAATTTCTAAATAGGGTTCAAACATATGACCGCTGCGCCATTGCAAAATGATCGATTTTTACGGGCTTTATTAAAACAACCTGTTGATAAAACACCTGTTTGGTTGATGCGTCAAGCGGGGCGTTACCTTCCTGAGTATCGTGAAACGCGAAAAAAAGCCGGTGATTTTTTATCCTTATGCAAAAATGCTGATCTTGCCTGTGAAGTGACTTTACAGCCTTTAGAGCGTTTTCCTTTAGATGCCGCGATTCTATTTTCTGATATTTTAACGATTCCTGATGCGATGGGTTTGGGTCTGTATTTTGCTGAAGGTGAAGGGCCACGTTTTAAGAAACCGATTCGCTGTGCTAAGGATGTGGAGCAACTGATCATACCTGATGTGGAAGTGGAATTAGGTTATGTGATGAATGCAGTTAGGGTGATTCGTCGTGAACTGAATGGTCGAGTGCCATTGATTGGTTTTACGGGTAGTCCATGGACGTTAGCAACCTATATGGTCGAAGGGCGTGGTAGCAGTACCTATGCCAATGTGAAAGGCATGATGTATGAGCAACCTGCATTGATGCATCAATTACTTAAAAAAACGACGGATGTGGTTGTAGACTATTTAAATGCACAAATTGCAGCCGGCGCACAAACTGTGATGGTGTTTGATACATGGGGTGGGGTGTTGACACCTCGAGACTATAAAGAGTATTCACTACAGTATATGACTGACATTGTCTCTCGGTTAAACACGGATACGCCAGAAGGCAAGGTACCTGTGATTCTCTTCACTAAGGGAGGCGCGCAATGGTTACCGGAAATGGCAGAGTCAGGCTGTGATGCCCTTGGTTTGGACTGGACTGTGGATATCGGTAAAGTGCGTAAGCAAGTGGGGGATAAGGTTGCCTTACAAGGTAATATGGATCCATGTATGCTGTATGCCGGTCCTGATCGTATCCAGCAAGAGGTGAGGACTATTTTAGATGCCTATGGGAGTGGATCAGGTCATGTCTTTAACTTAGGGCATGGTATTCACCCACAGATCAACCCTGAGCATGTTGCGGCAATGGTGGAAGAAGTTCATCGCCACAGTGCTAAAATCCATGCAAAAGCAGATGTGTAGTTTGGTTTGAGCATGGTCTTAACTTAGCCGATAAATGAGCATCAGCTGTTATTCCCAGAGCTGATGTAACCCTTCTATTTTATGGTTATTTTTCTTAACACGCCATCTTTCCTGCAAACACCTCATTTAGCACAAAAAATGCGTAAAAAAAGTACGAACAGGCTGACATTCGTCTAAACTTTAAGTGAGAAGTTTTCAAGGTTTAAGCGTCTTCATGAAAATAGATTATGAGGCTAGGAAATTCCTAGTCGTTGATGATTTTGCAGGATTTCGTAGCATGCTCCGGGGTATGTTGCAGATGCTTGGTGCGAAGCATATTGATGATGCTTCTAATGCTGCTAGGGCTGTCGAAAAAATTGCTAAAAATAACTATGACGTGATTTTGTGTGATTATAATTTAGGCAGTGGTCAAGATGGGCAAGGTGTTCTTGAAGAGGCAAAATTTCGAGGGTTGGTAGGCTATACCACGGTTTTTGTGATGATTACTGCTGAAAACACCATGAAGATGGTGATGGGGGCTGTAGAGTATAAGCCGGATGACTATCTAACTAAGCCCTTTAATAAAGGTTTACTGAAAAAGCGACTCGATAATATTATTTCTAAAAAGTCAGACCTGGGTAAAATTTTGCGCGCAGCTGACCGGGGTGAGTATAAAAAAGCGGTGATAAACTGCGACAAAGAAATGGTCGAGCATCCAAAAATGGCGCTTGAAATTGCCAAAATTAAGGGGGAAGTCTGTATTCGAGCCGATCAATACAATCTTGCGGAACAAGTCTACGAGAAAGTATTGTCGATAAAACCCCTGGTGTGGGCGCGTTTAGGGATGGGAAAGGTTAAGTATTATAAAGGGGAGTATGACAATGCAATTGAAATACTCCAAGTTTTAGTGAATGAGAATAAACTCCTTGTTGAGGCATATGATCTGCTTTCTATGGCACTGAATAAGCGGGGGGACTCAGAAAGCGCGCAAACAGTATTAATGAATGCAGTTGAGCTTTCACCCAAAGCGATTTTGAGACATAAGCAACTGGGTAGGCTTGCTTATGATAATGGTGATCTAGTTGCATCGGAAACCGCATTAAAATCTGCCGTTAAATTGGGGAAAACATCTTATTTACGTAACCCCAAAGATCATTTTGCTCTGAGTAAGGTTTTGCTTGAGCAAAAAAAAGCAGATGAAGCGTTACAGCTGATCGCAGAAACGAGAAAAAATTTTAAAAAAGACGAAAATGTCCAGTTAGAAACCAGAATACTGGAAGCAAAGGCTTTTCAGGCAAAGGGCAGTGATGATCTTGCAAAACGATTGTTTCAAGATGCGTGTAAAGATTTTACCAGCGGCGCTCAAGAAATCCCTGCACATATTGTTGAAGATATGGTCGATATTTGTAGTGAATTTGGCGAAAATGAAATGGCTGATGCGCTTAAAGAAGCATTGGAAAGTGGTGATGAAACCATTAACTTATCAACCAATGACGCTTTGGCAAACTTTGAATTCTTGCGGATGAATATGCAAGGGATAGAGTGTTATGGTAACGACGATTTACCCCAGGCCATTGAGTTGTTTGAAAAAGCGGCTCAAAAAATGCCAAAACATATCAGTTCTAATATGAATGCGGCACAAGCTTTGTTAGAGAATATGAAAGAGCAGGGTAAAAAGAATAAAGTGGTGCTGAAGCGGGTTCGTAAATATTTAGATCGCTCAAAGAAAGTTGATTCCTCGAATGAAAAATATCAAAAACTCGAAATCATGTATGCTCAAGTGGTGGGTTGATGTCGGATAAAATTGAATTAGATTTCTCAACCGTGATGTTTTCAACGATTCACGATGTTAAGAACTCATTAGTGGTAGCCCAAGGCTCCCTTACTGACTTGTCAGACATTTTTAAGAGTAATACTGAGGCAAACCAATCCTTGGCTTTACTGCAGTACGAAATTGAACGAACCAATCACAACTTGGTTCGCATGTTGATGCTGTATAAGTTAAATCAAGAATTTTTCACCCCACACCTTGATGAATATGAAGTGGACGATTTTTTAGATGAGTTGATCATCCATAACGAGCCTTATGGTGAAGCGAAACAAGTTGTCTTGGAAAAGCAATGCAGCTTAGATGAAGAGGATACTTGGTATCTTGATCGCGATTTATTGGCGAGTGTCATCAACTCTGTGATTAATAATGCCCTGAGATATGCTAAATCTAAAATTATCATTAGTGCTGAAGTGATTGATAAGCAGCTGCATATACACGTAGATGATGATGGCGGTGGTTATCCTGATGAATTTATTCGTAACTGGAAAACAAGGGCGTCATCTGGGTTTAACTACGAATCTCAAAGCACGGGGTTAGGGCTATATTTTGCAGAGAAAGTGGCTCAGGCTCATGTGTTACAGGGGGTGCATGGGGATGTGATGTTAGAGCATAGCCAGCACCTTGATGGTGCTCGCTTTACCATGGTTATTCCCTAAATTTCAAAATTGGCAGGGAAGGGGTGTTTGAGCTTCGTTCTGATTCTCCAGTGTTCCGTTTCAATTTTGAGAATCCAACTGCCGGCTTTTAAGTCTGTTGGCAATGTTGCTGAGTATTGCTGTTTACTGTCTTTTTTCAGCTCGATAATTTTGTCAAAACTGGCGCGAGTGGTATGAATGAGCTTTAACTCAAGCGTATCTGCAAACGGGGCACCTTCAGTGCTACTGAGCCTCACCGTGAGCTTGCCATTTTGCAGCTGACACAGTGCTTTTATGCCGAGTTGCTTGGCATTTTCATCTCTGGCTAAATCGGCATTAATGCCTAAGCCATCTTTGTAGTAATCATCAGAGACGAGCCCATCAGGGTCAGAAAATGCAATGTATACGGTCACCAAGCCTGCAATAATGGTGAGTCCTGGGATGCCAAAGACTACCCAAGGCCAAAACTGTTTATACCAAGGTTCTATCGTTTTATTCATGATGTATTACCGAGTTCTTGGCCCTAAAAATCGACCATCTTGTTCAAGTCGAATCTCTGGTGCATCCTGTGCAGAGAGAGTGAAAAATACTTTAGAGCTACGTTTTGTGAGGTTAGCAGGATCAACTTGTAACCGTAATGGCAATGAGCTGATTTCCCCTGAGTTAACCGTGATGGTTGAAATGTTGTCTCCAACCTTGATGTCTTTGATGCCTGAAATACGCATATCGTAAGTATGTTTTATATTGTCCATATTAATAACCTTGAGAATATAGACATTTTCAATGAGGCCTTCATCTGTTTCTCGGTACAATGCGTTCCTGTCCCGGATGATGTCAACTTCTAGTGGAATACGAGTACTAATAGAGGCAATTAGCATGATGGTTGTAATCATCAGTATGCTTGCATAAATGATGGTTCTTGGTCGCAAGAGGTGAATTAACTTACCTTCTAATGCATTTTGGGTCGTGTAGCGAATTAAGCCGCTAGGGTAGTCCATTTTTTTCATGACATCGTCACACGCGTCAATACACGCGGCGCAACCAATACATTCATATTGTAAGCCATCACGTATATCAATGCCGGTAGGGCAGACTTGGACGCAAATAGAGCAGTCAATACAGTCGCCGAGGCCTTTCTCGCGGTGGTCTTCGTTCTTTTTCCTGGAGCCACGAGGATCGCCCCGCTTTTCATCGTAGGCAATGATGAAGGTGTCTGCATCAATCATGGCGCTTTGGAATCTGGCATACGGGCACATATAAATGCAGACTTGTTCGCGCATCCAGCCTGCATTACCGTAAGTGGCAAAGGCATAGAAGTAGACCCAAAAATTTTCCCAAGGGCCTAGGCTAAAGGTGAAAAAATTTACCCAAAGCTCATGGATGGGCGTGAAAAAGCCGACAAAAGTAATGCCTGTGAAGAGGGACAGCACAAGCCAAATGGTATGTTTTGTCGTCTTTTTAAGCCATTTATGTTTTAAGTCGGTTTTATCTAGCTTGATTTGTTGTGGTCTACCGCCCTCAACCTTTCGCTCAATCCATAAAAAAACTTCAGTCCAGACGGTTTGAGGGCAGGCAAAACCACACCATAACCTGCCTGCAAGAGCTGTAAAGAAAAATAGGGCTAAAGCGGCGAGTATGAGTAACACCGCGAGATAGAAAAAATCTTGTGGCCAAAAGGTAATACCTAATATGTGAAATTGGCGGCCAGGCAAATCAAATAATACTGCTTGTCGACCATCCCATTGTAGCCAAGGGGTGCCGTAGAAAAAACCCATTAAACTGATGACGCCAAGCATTCTTAGTTGAGCAAAAATACCGTGGACTTGTCTTGGGTAAATTTTCTCACGCTTTGCGTAAAGAGAGTCACTGTTGTTTGAGTCAGGTGTATTTGGTGTGCTCATAGCAGCCTCGAGAGTCAGTCAGAGAGATGGGGTAGGCCGGCTAGTCGCCGCAATGTGTGGTGTTATGGCAGGGTCGTTGAAAATAACAAGTGAGTAGGCAAGAAGATAGCGTGATTGCCCACAATAAAAAGAATCCAATGGTATAAACCCCTAAACGACTGATGTCTGGCAGGTCGCCACAGTCGATGAGGCTGTGAGGATCGAACGCAGAAAAGAACAGAATGGTTCCAATGCTAGCCATAATGAATGATGGCCATAATACAGCGATAATTCGCTGTATTCTTGGAGATTTCTGTTCTTTAACTACGTCCACATAACACCTCTATTTTTTCTTTGACAAGCTTAATACGTAAGCTGCTAAGACGTGGGATTTATCATTCCCTAAGAACTCAGCATGTGCTGGCATTTTACCATTACGTCCGTTTCGGATGCTGTCTTGAATGTTATCAACCGAACCACCGTAAAGCCATGTTTTATCCGTTAAGTTTGGTGCACCTAAAGCAGGGTTACCAGTACCATCAGGCATGTGACATGCAGCGCAAAACATTTTGTATTTTTCGCTGCCAGCTTGTATTTGCACGCTGTCAGTTTCTCGTCCATTTAAGCTATACACGTAAGCGCTAAGCTCTGCGACGCCTTGATCTCCAACAACCGCTTGCCAGGCAGGCATAACGCCTTGTCTGCCATCCATGATGGACGTTTTGACTGCTGCAGCTGTGTCGCCATAGAGCCAGTCATTATCGGTTAAGTTAGGGAAACCTTTACTGCCTCGCGCATCAGAACCATGACACACTGAGCAATAGGTCACAAATAAGCGTTGGCCTGATGCCATGGCTTCTTCGTTTGTCGCCAAGGTTGAGATGTCTTGGCTTGCATAGCCTTTGAAGATTGGGCCATAAGACTTTTCAGCCTCAGCCATTTCTTCGTCCCATTGTTTTTCTTGGCTCCAACCTAGGATGCTAGGGATATTGCCCAAGCCACCATAGAGTGCAAAATATACTAAGCCAAAAACGATGGTGATGTAAAACAGCCACAGCCACCAGCGAGGTAGGGGGTTGTTGTACTCTTCAATGCCGTCGTATGAATGGCCTGTTGTTTCACCCAGTTTAGCTTCACCTTCAACCGGTTTTTGAGTCCACTTGATGAGCCAAACGCAGGCGAGAATCAAGCCAACAGAGATACCAGCGATCCATATTGTCCAAAATAAGCTCATGATTTCTCTCCTTTGGCATCATCAAGTGACTCAGGTTCATCTGCAAAAGGCAAGTTTGCCGCTTCGTCAAAGTCTGCTTTACGCTTACTGCTGTAAGCCCAAAGAAAAATACCAATAAAAGCGATAAACATCAGGACTGTGTGAATGCTGTGTAAAGTTGCAACGTCCATTACTTACCTCCTGCTTTTAAAGATGTACCTAGAACTTGCAAGTACTCAATCATTGCGTCCATTTCAGTTTTTCCTTCAACAGCCGCTGTAGCGCCGTCGATTTCTTCCTGAGTGTAAGGCACGCCTAATTTACGTAGTGCTTCCATTTTCGTTGGTGTGGTTTCAGCATCGATTAAATTATCTTCAAACCAAGGGAAGGCAGGCATGATGGACTCAGGCACAACATCTCGTGGGTTGATCAAATGAACTCGGTGCCAATCATCACTGTAGCGGCCGCCAACACGGTGTAAATCTGGCCCGGTTCGTTTTGAACCCCAAAGAAATGGGTAATCATAAACAAATTCACCTGCAACAGAGTAGGGTCCGTACCGTTCCGTTTCTGCGCGGAAGGGGCGAATCATCTGTGAATGACAAGTGTTACAGCCATTTTTGATATAAACATCCCGTCCTTCAAGTTGCATTGGTGTGTAGGGTTTTAATCCTGCAACGGGGGTGGTTGTATCCTTTAGGAAAAATAGAGGGACAATTTCTACCAAGCCGCCAAAGCTGACAACGAGGAGAACTAAGCCCACCATTAAGCCTATATTAGTTTCGACTTTTTCATGTGACATAATGTGCTCCTTTATGCTGCTTTCTTGACGGTGATGGTTTTGTACACGTTGTACGCCATGACTAACATACCGGTTAAGAACAGTACGCCGCCTAAGAATCGAATGAAGAAGAATGGGTGCATTCTCTCGACACTCTCAATAAAGCTATAGGTTAAAGTGCCGTCAGAATTGACTGCTCTCCACATTAAGCCTTGCATGATGCCTGAAATCCACATTGACACTACATATAAAATAATCCCAATGGTCGCAATCCAGAAGTGAAAATTAATCAGTGGAATGCTGTGCATTTCTTTCTTGTTGAAAAGAATTGGAATCAAGTAATACATTGCACCAAAGGTCACCAGGGCAACCCAACCTAAAGCACCAGAATGAACGTGGCCTATTGTCCAATCTGTGTAGTGAGATAATGCATTCACTGTTTTGATGGCCATCATTGGGCCTTCAAATGTTGACATACCGTAGAACGACAAAGACACGATCATAAAACGTAAAATCGGGTCGGTTCTTAACTTATGCCAAGCGCCAGATAAGGTCATCATGCCGTTGATCATGCCGCCCCAAGAAGGTGCAAGTAAGATCAATGAGAACACCATGCCAATAGATTGAGTCCAGTTAGGTAGTGCAGTGTAATGTAAGTGATGCGCGCCAGCCCACATGTACACAGCAATTAATGCCCAAAAATGCACGATGGATAAGCGGTAAGAGTAAACAGGGCGACCGGCTTGTTTAGGAACAAAGTAATACATCATGCCTAAAAAGCCTGCAGTTAAGAAAAAGCCAACTGCATTATGGCCATACCACCACTGAACCATGGCATCAATTGCCCCAGGGTAAGCTGAGTAAGATTTGGTTAGTGTTACTGGAATTGCAGCACTGTTGACGACATGTAGTAAAGCCACAACAACGATAAAGGCAGCATAAAACCAGTTAGCCACATAAATGTGTTTGGTTTTACGTTTTGCAATAGTGCCAAGAAATACGATTGCGTAGGTTACCCAGACAACGGTGATTAAAATATCAATCGGCCATTCTAGTTCTGCGTACTCTTTAGACGTTGTTAATCCCAGCGGCAGGGTGATTGCGGCAAGCACGATCACTAATTGCCAACCCCAGAAGGTAAATGCAGCAAGTTTGTCTGAGATGAGTTTTACTTGGCAAGTTCGTTGTACGACCCAGTAGGACGTTGCAAATAATGCTGAACCACCAAAGGCAAAAACAACGGCATTGGTATGAAGGGGACGTAATCGACTAAATGTAAGCCATGGTGTATCGAAATTGAGTGCCGGCCAAACAAGCTGTGCAGCGATTAATACGCCAACAGCCATGCCTACGACACCCCATACGATAGTCATCACGGCGAATTGGCGTACAACTTTATAGTTATACTCTGTATCCATATTCATGGGGACCCTTTATCAAAGTAGTGATGAGAATATTCTAGATCGTTATATTATAATTATCTAACGCGAAAAAGACATTCAAGCTCAGTGATTGAATATCTTCAGTTGCGATAGAAGATTACGTGAACTGTGTGGTGATTACCACACAGTTATAACCTTTAGAAGCGGGTGCCGATGCCTATGCCAAATACCCATGGGTCAATGTCAACATTCGCTTTTAATTTCCCACCTAAACCATTGAAGTTGGCTTCGGTGTCTATGTCGATATATTTAAGGTCAATGTTAAGGAACCAATCATTACCAACGTCATAGTCAGCACCAATCTGTCCAACTAAACCCCAGCTATCGTCTAATTCTAATCCTGATGCTGCAATGGCGCCATCAGTTGCATCGCTGTCTAAGTCTTCATCGAAGAAATGTGTATAGTTGATACCGATACCAGCATAAGGACGGAAGTTGCTGTTAGGTAAAAAGTGGTATTGCATGATCAATGATGGTGGTAAAACACGAACGTCTGCAATCTTGCTGGCCAATGTTTTTAGGGTTGCGCCTTTGGATCTAACAGTGTGTTTTGAGCTGATATCAAGTAATAATTCAGCACCC
Organism: Methylococcales bacterium; assembly: GCA_018672285.1. Taxonomy (GTDB): domain Bacteria; phylum Pseudomonadota; class Gammaproteobacteria; order JABHGC01; family JABHGC01; genus JABHGC01. The sequence goes on along the minus strand of JABHGC010000117.1, from coordinate 7,088 downwards.
CAATGAGGTGTGATCATGTAAGTGAAATCAATATCAAGTGATAAGTTGTTATTAACTTGGACGTCTGTTAGAGCAATGTTAGTGCCATTTAAAGATAAATCGCTAGAGTCATCATTAGGCATAACATTAATAATTCTGGCTCTAACTAAAATGTCTCCTGCTTCATAAGCGAAGGCAGGTGCAATAGAACCTGCAGTAATGGCAGCGATGGCGAGGGCTAAAGTGGTGTTTTTCATGGTTATGGTTCCTTTCTCGAAGCAGTTGATAAATGATAAATGATAAATTAGATTCTGCTTATTTTGGTTCAAAAAGGAACTTTTTGTATTGACCCTGGTCAATAAAGATCCAATCGTCGTCAATTTTGTCGTGCTAAAGCAACGATTTTGGCTGTGAGCGTTCGTTTCCCGGTTAAATCGTCTGTAATTATATGAGAAAGTGTTGTTAATTTGTTACAGGTCGCACAAGCCGCCGAGCACCAAATCGGTGAAACTGACGATACCGACCACTTTGCCATGCTCTAAAACCGGCGCTCTAGAAAGTTCAAACCGGTCAAATAATCGCGCGCAATAGCGAACATTCATGTCGGGGGTTACGGTTATAACGGGTTTGGCCATGATTTCATACACATTAATGCGTTCTGGGGCACGGTTTTGGGCCAACACTTTACGTGCAATATCTGAAATGAGTACCATGCCGTACTCATCATGCTCATCTCTTTTGTTAATCATGAGGCACTTAGAGTTGTTCTTTCGCATGATTTTGAGTGCCTCTTGTACCGTTAGCATGCCATCAACTGTTTCAAATTCAGTTTTCATGACATTTTGTACCTTTTTAGTGACTCGCTTGGTCATATTTCGTCCTCTATCATGGGAGTGAGTTTGTCAATTTGAATGTTGATGCCAATGACATCCTCAACGTCTATTTGAAAGGCCATGCCTGTTTGTAGTTTGTGGAACTCTCCGGCTGCAGCAATGGCCTCTAATATTTCTCGGCTGAGATGCTCTTCTACCAGAAAGATCAGCATGTCCCTTTGAATTTCAAGTTTCATACCTAAAAATGTTTTTGATTCTTGCAGACCATCACCGGTCGTTTGTTTGATGACGGTAGAGCCTGTAGCACCAGCTTCTCTAGCAGCATGAATCACTTTTTTGAGTTTTTCATCCTCAACAAAGGCAATGATGAGCTTAAAGTGCATGTGTCTTAATCCTTGTTTTCAATGGCGGTTTGTCTATTTCGCCGGTTTACCCAGGCGCTTGCTTGGGCATAAGCCATGACGGAAATAATAGGGAATAAACTAGCAAAGGCGATCAGGCCAAAACCATCTAATAATGCGCTGCGCCCTGGGACAGTATTGGCGAGCTCTAAGCCTAAAGCAGTGACAATGGGCACGGTAACGGTTGATGTGGTGACGCCACCAGAATCATACGCTAAGGCAACAATAAATTTAGGGGCATAATAGGTTTGGGCGATCACAATGACGTACCCTGCCATAATGTAATACTCAAGTGGTGTGCCGGTCACAATTCGAAATGTACCAAGGGCTATACCAAAAGCGACGCCTAAGGCCACCGCTATGCGTAAGCCCCATACACTGATGGCACCAGACGAAACCTGGTTGGCTTTTAAGGCAACAGCCAATAACGATGGCTCTGCAACGGTCGTTGAGAAGCCGATGGCTGCGGCAAAAATATAGACCCAAAAGTAATTATCCCAGGTGAACTCTAATGTCAGGTTGCCGGAGCTGGCCTGAATGAAACTAGGGTCTGCCAATTGCTTGGCCATGACCTCACCAAAGGGAAAGAGAGCCATTTGTAAGCCTAGCTGAAACAGTGCTAGGCCTATGATGACGTAAGCAAAGCCAATCAATACATTCAGTGTATTTGGGATGTGTTTGCGTAAAACAAAAAACTGAAAACCAAATAAAATACAGGCGATCGGAATGATGTCAAAAATGGATGTGATGAGGGTGTCGAATAGTTCGCCAAGAATACTCATACGTAGACCATCCCGAAAATGAGCACAAACATAATTGGGGTGAGAGAGGCAAAGGCAATTAGGCCAAAACCATCGAGCATTGGGTTACGGCCTTGAATACTGCTGGCAAGGCCAATGCCTAATGCGGTAATTAATGGAACAGTCACCGTTGATGTGGTGACGCCGCCAGAATCATAAGCAATACCAATAATTTCAGCGGGAGCAAAAGGGGTGATGAGGATAACTGCCAAGTAGCCTGCCGATATTACGTAATGTAGTGGCCAGTTTTTGAGTATTCTGAGTACACCTATAAAGATGGCAAAGCCTACGGAAAATGCCACGGTGAGCCTTAAGGCTAATGCATATTGAGCTTGAGCGGCGTCAGTGGTGGCGATGACCTTGCCGATCGCGGCAATATTAGCCGCTTTTGCGGCAACCGCTGTCAGTGCGGGTTCTGCAATGGTGGTGCCAAAGCCTAAAGCGAAGGCAAAAATCAGTAGCCAGGCAACGGAGCCTTTACGGGCAAAGGCGTTGGCCATGCTTTCACCGATTGGAAATAAACCAAGTTGCAAACCTTGAATAAAAAATGTGAGGCCAAGGACGACAAAAAAGCTGCCGAGTAGTAAATGAGCAAGCTCTAGCGTTTTGGGAAGGGGTTGCTGCAAAACAACCAGCTGAAAAAACGTGATAACCAAAATAATCGGCAATAGGTCTTTAAAGCTAGAGAGAAATGCTGTGATAAAAGCGCGTAATTGGTTTTTCAAGAGGTCAATAGGCTGCGTAATATTAAGATGATCGCAGTCTAGCAAATTTTAGCGGGTAATTGGATTAAGAATTTGTACGTTTTTTATCCGTGTCGGGTTGTGGTTCATTGGCAATGTCGCGTAGCGCTGACTCATCGTTAATCATAACCAGTTTTCGGTTGATATTGACGATACCTTGCTTGGTGAGGCGAGTAAAAATACGGCTGACGGTTTCAACGGCTAGGCCTAAGTAATTGGCAATATCACTACGAGACATGCTGAGGTTGAATTCTTTCGCAGCAAACCCTCTTGTGTGATATCGGCTTGCCAGTCTCAGCAAAAAACTGGCAATACGTTCTTCAGAAGATTTTTTACCAAGCAGCAACATGACTTGTTGTTCTTGCCCAATTTCGTTACTGAGCACTCTAAAGACTTGCTGTTGAAGTTTTGGAATGTCTTGGCCGAGTGCGCTCAATTGGTTGAACGGAATTTCACAAATACTGGTGGTTTCTAGCGCTTTAGCATTGCCAACGTGTTGTTTGCAGTTAATGCCTTCAAGCCCGAGTATTTCGCCTGAAAGATGAAACCCTGTCACCATGGTGCTGCCATCATTACCTGTTGCAAAGGTTTTGACGGAACCTGAGCGTACGGCATAAAGAGAGGTGAAAGTATCTCCATCACGGAAAATAAATTCGCCTTTTTGTTTGGGTTTCCGGCGTTTGATGATGCTGTCTAGTGTGCCCATTTCATCTGGTGTAAGTCCTTCAGGCAGACAAATCTCGCTTAAATTGCACAGACTGCAATCCCGTTTTTGTGTGAACTGAGTGACATTGGTGTCGTTCGTCATGGTTTGAAGTCCTAAAAAGAAGCATATCTTTACCATTTTCTCATAAATATTTGATATAGATCAATCAACATTTTCTTTTTAGTATCGTTATGTTGATTTATTTTATAGACTCGTCAAGTTTTGAATGACGAATGGTAGGCAGGCAATGAAACAAAAAATTGAATTTGATGAGGCGCTCCTCAAAAAATATAACATCTCAGGACCCCGTTATACCTCGTATCCTACGGCGGTACAGTTTTCTGATACGTTTGAGTTGGCGGGTTATCATCAAGCATTGTCACAATCAAATACCAATCAGCCGCTGTCGTTATATTTTCACATTCCTTTTTGTGACACGGTCTGTTTTTACTGTGGTTGTAATAAAATTGCGACCAAAGATCACACCAAAAGCCCGCCATACCTGTCTGCTTTGTACCAAGAAATCGCCATGCATGCATCATTGACACCAACAACGCGTGTGGTTGAACAGTTACATTTTGGTGGCGGGACGCCAACCTTTTTAAATGATGCAGAAATGACAGACTTAATGGCCAATATTCGTGAGCACTTTACCTTAGCAGATGATGAGGTGGGGGAGTTTTCCATTGAGATCGATCCACGTAAGGCCAACGGGGATACCATTAGACATTTAAGGTCGTTAGGATTTAATCGACTCAGTGTGGGTGTACAGGACTTTTATCCGGATGTGCAAAAAGCGGTTAATCGCATTCAAAGCCGAGAAGAAACCATGGCTGTGATTGATGCGGCAAGAGACTGTGGTTTTAAATCGGTGAGCATTGACTTGATTTATGGTCTGCCACACCAAACACTTGAAACGTTCAGTAATACTTTAGACGAAGTGATCAGTATTAGCCCTGACCGTCTGTCGGTGTTTAATTACGCACACATGCCACACCTGTTTAAGCCTCAAAGGCGCATTAATGAGTCTGACTTGCCGAGCACTGCTGAGAAGCTCAAAATTTTACAAAGATCTATTGAGCAGTTATCAGATGCCGGTTATGCCCATATTGGTATTGATCATTTTGCAAAGCCTGATGACGAGCTTGCGATTGCTCAGAGAGAAGGGCATTTGCACCGTAATTTCCAAGGTTACTCTACCCATGCTGAGTGCGACTTGATTGCGATGGGTGTGAGTGGTATCGGTCAAGTTGGGGATTGTTTTGCACAAAATGTTCGTACTTTAGATGAGTATTATGCGGCGATTGAAAGAAAAGAGTTACCCATTTTTCGTGGTTTTATGATGACTGAAGATGATCACATTCGCCGTCATGTCATCATGGAGTTGATGTGTCATTACACCTTGGATTTTGGCGTGGTTGAGCAGACTTTTGGGTTGAAGTTTGCTGAATATTTTAAGTCAGAGCTCGAAGCACTTAAGCCATTTGAAGAAGATGGGTTGTTGGTGCAAGAGGGGCCTAAGGTTATTGTTCAGCCGAAAGGGCGTTTATTGATTCGGAACATTGCGATGGTTTTTGACTATTACTTGAACCAAGGTAAGTCGGTGAACAAATTTTCTAAGGTGATTTGATTGCTATACTTTGGTTCATTGCATGCCGCCGTGGGTAAAGTGGTTTGCGCTTAATAGATTGCCAGTGGTTATCCTCAAGTCTATGTACGCTTTCAAAGAATAACAATCTATCTGGCTGGTCATTAATTGATAACGTTGATGAGCGGCTTTGCTCTATTGAGCTAAATGGAGTGGCTAGCCTTTGTACTGTATAGGGTTAAGCTCTGTCATTTTTGCGGTTTTATTTTGTTAAAACTGTCTCATCCTCTGAAATATCATCTGTTGTTATGATGCCTGTCGTGTAATGCTTTCTCTTTGTTTGAATTTTAGTTGTCAGCTGTAAAATCGAGCAACAAACAATTGATGCAGGGCAAGTCTTTACTTTAAGGTTTGTTATATAATCTGCTGCTAATACTGAAAAGAGATTAAATTGTGCCATCACTTGAGAAAACCTGCTTTCACTGTGGATTGCCTGTACCGAAAGGGCTGGAAATACAGGTTGATATCAATGATGAGCCACAGCCAATGTGCTGTCATGGTTGTGCTGCGGTCTCTCAAGCGATTATTGATGGCGGCTTTAGTAGTTTCTACCAGCACCGCACTCAAGACTCCAATACGGGTAAAGATGTTGTTCCTGAGTTCTTACAACAACTCACCACTTACGACTTACCTGAAGTTCAAAAACAATTTGTCATTGAGCAATCCGAACACCATTTAGAAGCGTCTTTAATTATTGAAGGGATAGTGTGTGCAGCTTGTGTGTGGATGAGTGAAAAGCATATTGCACAGTTGCCTGGGGTAATGTCTGTTTCGATTAATTATACCAGCCGGCGCGCGCAGGTCATGTGGGATGAGCGGGAAATTAAGCTCAGCGATATTATAGCGGCCATCAGTAATATCGGTTACATGGCACACCCCTATGATGCCAGTAAATGGCAAAACCTGATTGAAAAAGAGCGGAAAACGCAGCTTAAGCGATTAGGTGTTGCAGGCTTATTTGGCATGCAAGTCATGATGTTGGCCGTGGCACTGTATGCGGGTGACTTTGAAGGGATGGAGGATCGCTTTAGGGTATTTTTCTATTGGGTGAGCCTTGGCTTGACGTTGCCTATTTTAGTGTATTCGGCAAAGCCCTTTTTTCTGTCTGCATGGCGTGACCTAAAGCAAAAACAATTAGGCATGGATGTGCCTGTTTCAATCGGCATTTTTGTCGCATTTTTTGCCAGTGTTTGGACGACACTAACCCAGCAAGGCCATGTGTATTATGACTCTGTGGCGATGTTTGTCTTCTTTTTGTTAACGGGTCGCTATTTTGAATTGATCGCGAGAAAACGTGTGGTTGAAGCGACGGAATCACTAGCGACAGATATGCCAATGACGGCCAATCGTTTACTGGTAGATGGTGGTGTTGAATCGGTTGCCGTGGCTGAGTTGATCTTAGGGGATGTGGTTTTGGTCAAAGCGGGTGAAAGTATTCCTGCTGATGGCAAAATAGTGCAAGGGGATACTGCTGTTGATGAATCGTTGCTGACGGGGGAGAGTAAGCCTGTTACTAAAAAAATGGGACAGTTAGTGGTTGGTGGTAGTTTGAATGTGACCAGCCCAATCGAAGTGTTGGTTGAAAAAACAGGGGCTGACACCACTTTGTCTCATATTCAGCGAATGTTGGAAAGAGCACAGTCTGAAAAACCTCAAATTACTCAATTAGCGGACCTTGTTGCCAGTTGGTTTGTGTTTGCAGTGATTGTGATTGCCCTGTCAGTTGCTTGGTATTGGTGGTCTGTACCAGGGGCTGATTGGTTGAGTATTACCGTTTCAGTCTTGATTGTGACATGCCCGTGCGCTTTGTCGTTGGCAACACCAACGGCGATGACGGCAGCGACTGGCACACTGACTTTATCGGGCTTGTTGGTTGCAAGAGGCCGGGCGTTAGAGGCATTAAATAAAGTAACGCACATTGTTTTTGATAAAACCGGCACGTTAACGACAGGGCGCCTGTCTATTACTCAGGTGCAAT
>JABHGC010000287.1 GCA_018672285.1 Methylococcales bacterium | reverse complement strand
CCATTCTACCATTTTATATTGGTTTTCAGTGGTGATGGTATTCATTTATTTGAACCTTGTGAATGACATGCAAATAATGCTTCTAATTTTTTCATATCTAACGCCACCCCTTTTGAGGTCATTTTTGCAACATTATTTAATCGAGTTAACTGTTGGCCCGCCAAGGTGTATCCGCCTTGGATACGAGGTGCTGTTGAAATTAATACCCCTTCATCATAACAGCCAGCCATTAAAGCTCTAATTACATCCATTGACACAACATCTGAGTCTATTTCTCGCGCTAAAAATAATGGTGCAACACGGTCTTCATTCAGCAAGACAGACCCTAAATACCACAAGTGATTCGGCACAAGTTCAATTGTACTTGAAGTCAAACCAACGGATCTTTGTAATGACTTAATAAAATTTGGGACATCAACAGCATATTGTTCAACTTCAGATTGATCTATTGAGACAAATTGGCTGGTTTCTTTATCAATATATCCATAAGACCCTGCAACAGGATTTTGTTCAACGACCATTTCCTGCAATTCATCACCTTTTGAAGCCCACACAGTTGTTAACCGCTCCGCTGGCACTAACGCATTTTTGAGAAATTGCTGGGCACTTTCAGATATGGCAGCCACGCTTAAGCGAGCACCAGACTCAATCCAGCGTGAAATTTGTTCGACACTACTCTGTGCATTATTCATACAAAACATATTTGTTCTCCTAATCATTTTATTCAATATTGGGCAGAATCCTTTCTACCGCTGGGTATTAATTTTTAACTCTGCTAGCCCTGATCTAAAACCCACGGGGCAACTTCGTGGTACTGCTGGCTGCAGGAATCAAGTCGATTAAACGTATACCGGACTTGGTTCTGGTAGTCATATTGGATCGACAATTGGAATGGGACATTATAGAGCTGAGCACTCTCATCTAAAGACAACACGCCCATTGCACGGCAAATTTGTGATAATTTGCGTTGTGCTATCTCTACTGTTTCCGGGTTGGTATGGTTTAAATTTAAATTTTCCCAAACCCGACGGCCTTGGAAATTACCTTCAACAATTTCAATTTCCAAAGAAAGGTAACGTCCGCGACCGGACTTGGCGCTAGCCACTTTTGAAATCCGCACCATCGAGGTGTAGTTACCGGTTGGGACCGGCATAAATCCTGTTGCTGGTTTCACTTGCATGACATCGAATGGTTTATTGCCAAAGGCAAAGGCTAGATCGCTCATATTTTTTCTCCTAATCTGTATGTGCTGTCTCAATTTGTGTAATCATTGTAAATTATTAGTTTACACAAATACAGGTAGGATATTATTGATTTACTAAAATTCTAATGCTAACTCGTTCATCATGCGTCGCTTTTTAGCTGAAAATATATTTTTACCAAGGGTTTGCTTACTTGAAATAATTACTTTTTAATACAGCCGGTTACCACCTAATCAATGACTTACGAGACCGGCAATCATTGCCAAAATACGATAATACTAAGGGCCAATATTGCCACCCATCCACACCACACGACCTATGATTTTAAGTGAATCCACTTCATTAGGCTGAACCACTTCGTTAGACAACTCGGCATCATTGTCATGGCTTAACATCAGCGCACCACTGGCCATCTTTTGCACTCTCTTAAGCTTAGGCTGGCCAAAGTAGTTAAAGGCGTAAACAGCATGATCAATCAAATTGTCATCATCCGTTTTTAACAACACCACGTCTCCCTGGCGTATACGTGGGGACATCCCCTCATCCTGAACAAACAAGCTCACCAACGCTTCTTTAGCGAGGCCTTGCTGATTCAACCATGAGCGTAAAAAGACAATATGCTCCACGGTGTCGTGCTGATCCGGTACACCTGATATATAAAGAGGAATGCCTATATATTTTTCAGTCACGTCTACAGAGAAATTATGAAAGGGCTCAACCGTGATGCTTTTGTCTCGGTCTTTATTGTGCCAGTCGCCTTTTATCTCGGAGTCATCTGATAGTAACCAACTTAATGGTGCCTTTGTGAGCTTGGCAACGACTTTAATTTGTTCCATTCTAGGTTCATGTCTGCGAGCAGGGTTGGCGTTTTCCCATTGGCCGACGGCAGCCCTAGTCAAAGGTGGTGTACACGCCTCACCTATAGTTGCTTGAGAAACTTTGGCGAATTGCCTGGCAGCGCGAAGGCGTTGCCATAGATGGGACTTTT
>JABHGC010000233.1 GCA_018672285.1 Methylococcales bacterium | reverse complement strand
TAGTTTTGTCCTTTTTTGTGTCTGATAAATTCATGGCAATATTCATGTTCAAAAACTCAAAATATCAATAACGATATTAAGAGGGGATAAGTTAAACCTAAGGGTTAACTTGTCCCCTTCCCTAAAGGGGAAGGGGTAGTCTTACCCCTATACATACCTACTCGATAAGTCATTGATAAATAAATAAATATCAGGTTTTACCAAGCTGGGGTTAAGCTGGGAAACTCCCAACATGAATTTTTTTATAACCTATTGAAAAATAAAGTATTTCCTCCGTGATTAAGTTGGGAGCTGGGACAAGCTGGGAGCCCCAACAGCTCCCAGCTGGATAATGTTTGTACAAAATCAGGGTGAGTTTTCATGCTAATTCCTCCTCTGGATAGAACCAGATATCGGGGTTTTCAACCTGCAAAATAGCTCCAGTTTGAGGGCATTTAAAGTGGCTCGGCACCGCTTTTATTTGTATGCTATCTTGCGGCTTCCCTGTCGCGTTAACATCTCGCTTTAGAGCAAAAACCATATCTTCTACGCACATGTAGCCATGAGGTGAACGTGACTTTATATAGTTATAATCCTCTGTATTTTGGATGTACTTGATATAGCCTTTGGTCCCATAAACACTAATGCGGTCACGAATTGAGTCTTTTCCGCTTAACCCAGCTTTACCCTCAAACTTCTCAGCAAACTGATTTGCGGTATAAAGATTTCCTTTTAAAGCTTCATCATGAATAAGTTGTAGAATGACACCTCCTTTACGGCGACGCTCTGCATCCAATTTCTCACCCCATTCTTGATTCACGATACGGTCTTGATCAGGGTCAACCTCTACCCACTGCCCATTGTCTTTATCAAGCATGACCATCTCAGGTGATGGACCATTTCTGAGCTCACACGCTAATACGCGCTCACTACGATTCTCATCTGGCTTGTACAACAACAGGCCACTACTGTAATAGCCTCTTAAGCTGCCAGCCCCAGACAATGCTTGAAACGGATCGTCGCTCAGCTCCTTTTTACCAATTTTCCTTGTATGGTGAGCCAGGATTATCCCGCATTCTGGATTAACCCTTTGCTGTATTTGATCAACGCGTTCACGCAAAAAACGCATCATGGCACTATTATCATTTTCGCTACCGAGCTCCGGGTCAAATACGTTGCGGATGGGATCAATGCAAATGATGTCAGGCGGCTCATCAGGAAAGTGCTGCTTGATAGTGTTAACGATTTTATCCACGCCATTTTCATTCAACAGCACATTGACCCGTGGTGTGACCAGCAAATTATTAGCGGCAACATTAATGACTGAGGCCGGTAATGTGAGTTGTTGCAGTCGTTCCTTCAGGTACGGATACTGAATCTCAGACTGTAAATAAAAGACACGCATGGGTCTTGCTGGGGTGAAGTTTAAAAAAGGTACACCTGCGGCGCAGTGAGCAAGTAAGTGAACTAAAAATTCACTTTTACCGACTTTAGGTGCTCCACCGAGTACCAATAAGCTACCAGGAGTTAACACTCGTGGTGCAATGAAGTCCTGTGGCATAGGGCTTTTGTCATCTAAAAAATGACGTAAGGTGTAGGCTGCCAACGGTTCATCACTGACTTCAATAGTGGCTGGCCCATTTTTTTCAATATGCTTTTCCCACAATCGATCCGCTTCTAGTTTTACACGTTCAATCTGCCATGGTGGGTCTAATTTCATTTGGTTATGACCAACAATAGAATCCCAGCATTCACTTGCCGTAATATGACCACTATGTGCCAAACGAATGTAGTGACCCATGGCAATACTCATGCTTTCAAATCGCGTGATATCATCTTGCCCACCTTCTCGAACCTTAGTTGTAAGTGCAGTGTTAACATTGGCTAGTTTGTCTACAGCCGTATTGAAATCTAGAAACTCAGGTTGGTCAGGAGTTGCAATGCCGTTTATGTTTGGCATGCCCGAGACTGACTCATCTAAATCGAGCAAGTGATATTCATTTTCAATATGCTGGCGAATCGTAACCTCACGAGCGCCATGTTTATGATGAATGGAGCCTGCGATACGGATGGGTTGATGTGCTGATTTAAAGTGCGTATCACCGCCAATTTTTTGTGCTAACTGTGCCCGTAGTTTGAGTAACGACTCTAAGTCACTCTGATCTACAGGTTCAGATAATTTCCAGTAGGCGTGCAGTTTGGTTTTACCATCTGTTGTTGTACCACCTGACTCGACCACCAATGTTGGCTCGCCAATAAATTGAATCGCATGTT
>JABHGC010000250.1 GCA_018672285.1 Methylococcales bacterium | reverse complement strand
CGGCGTTTTTCAAGGTAGTTGTCCGATTTTTCATGCAGCTTTTTCTAACTCAACCTCTCTTTGATTCTTTTTTGGTGGATTCAGCCAAACTTCGCTAATGTGGCTCCAGTTTCTAGTTCTACCTGACCAACGCATAGGGTTAAGCTCTTTTGCTGCGTTATAAACAATATTGCGTTTGTTTAAAATACCAACATCCTCACCTCTATGTCTTTGTCCTGGTGTTACAAACTTGATGGAGCTGTGACGGTGTGTTTCGTTGTACCATGTTACAAATTCATCAACCCATTTCCGTGCCGCTTGAATAGTATCAAAAGGCTTATTAGGGTATGAAGGTGTATATTTTAACGTCCTAAATGTACTCTCAGAAAATGGGTTGTCATCACTTACCGACGGCCTGCTAAATGAAGGGACGATGCCTAATTTTTGTAGTGTAGCAAGCATTGTGGCTCCTTTCATAGGCGACCCATTATCAGAATGCAGCACAAGACCTTTTTTGTGAATGCCTTCAGCTAAGCATGCTTTGCTTATTAGCACGCTAGCGTGTTCGGCTGTTTCATTATCATGTATTTCCCAGCCTACTATTTTTCGACTGTAAATATCTTCAATAAGGTAAAGCCTGTAAAAAGAGCCTTTAATGGTTGAAGCAAGATAGGTTAGGAGAGTAGACCGAGAGAATTGCACTCTCAGCCCCTCGCAGAACGGTACGTGAACCTCTCGGCTCATACCGCTCCCATCAAGCAAACGCACCCATCATCCCAGCTTCCCAATGAACAAAAAGATCTGGTTTCTGCTTCGCAATTCTTTCTAGAAAAGCCACAGCCCTGTGCTTGCAAAAACGTAAAGATTTGTATTTTCGCATTGCCCAACGCACCAGAGTTTTATTGAAATTCCTCAAAAATCTATACATTTCAGATCTATAATAGGCCCCATAATATGAGAGCCATCCCCTTAAAACTGGGTTAATCCAACGTGCAATATCTTTGAGTGTCATTTCTGTCTTACTCCGAATGCGCGTTTTCCTGATCCTCTGCCGCATCGCCTTTAAGGCACACTTGCTAACCGCTGGATTAAAGCCTACAAATAGGTCTGATCCACTGCGATCTTTGCATAGCCTTCGCCTAAAGGTATACCCAAGAAAATCAAAAGCTGTGTGTTGATAACTCCCCTTGCGCCGCTCATCTTTACAGTAAATAATCTTTGTCTTATCTGGGTGTAGCTCCAGTCCACAGGACTCAAATCGCTTATTAAGCTCTTTAAGCATGAAACACGCTTGCGCTTCACTGCGGCAGTGAACCAATCCGTCGTCAGCATACCTGCACCATAGTTTGGTTTCATGGTGCATTTGCATCCACTTATCAAATGCATAGTGCATAAAAAGATTTGCCAACACCGGGCTAATAACGCCTCCTTGAGGCGTTCCCTTGGATCTCATCATCAATTCCCCACATGATCGCTGCATTGGAGCTGTTAACCAACGCCGTACATACAAACGTACCCAAGGCACGTCAGTGTGTTTATCAACCGCTTTTAGCAGTAGATCGTGTGGAATATTGTCAAACAACCCTTTGATATCAAACTCAAGTACCCAATCGTGTTTCCAGCATCTTTGCCTGGTAACACCTATAGCATCAAGAGCCGATTTATTCGGTCTATACCCATAGGAGTCTGGCAAGAAGCAGGACTCAACCTTCGGTTCAAACTCCAGCTTGACGACCATTTGGGCTATTCGATCAGAGACAGAAGGGATCCCAAGAATGCGTTCGCCACCCGACTTCTTTGGGATTGCCACCGCCTTAACTGCTGGCGGCACATAACTTCCCGAAGACATCCGGTTCCAAATTTTATAAAGATTATCTTTAAGATTTACTTCAAAATCAGCAATGGTTTGATTATCTACTCCTGCAGATCCGGCATTCGACTTTACAAGCTTATAAGCGTTGTAAACTTTCCACCGGTCGATTATAAATGGTTTTGCCTGAGGTTTAACCTCCTCCTGAGTATGACTCAGTTGAGTTAAACGCTCAGACAGCTTGATGCCACCCCTTCGCTCCACACCCATTACAAATGCTTCCTCACTACTACGAGTGGCTCCGTCCCAGTATCACGCATTGGTACTCTCGATCTCGCAGTTGTATCTGCTTGAATCTTCTCCCTTAGCATCATGATGACTGGTTCCCACAGTTCCCAAAAAGAGCCTGATACTGAGTCATGCCTACTTTATGCCGGACACCACTTGCACAGCATTCGGAATATACTTGCAAACTGCTCTCGGAAATGGGACACGCTTCCGATTTTGATGTCAATTCTGGTTTACGACACGTCAACATAGGTTCGGTTTTACTCATCTCTCAATATCTCACCTGATAACGTCTAGCGTTACCTTTTCACTCAATGCTCACCACCAATACTCTTAATATTCGCAGCTTGAGCTGGTTTGAAGCCGGTCTCCGACGACAGGCTTCGGTGGACCTACCACCATCTCTTTCTGAGCTTATCGCTCACACGAGATAATCATCAAAGATGATTATTCTCATATGTGCCTCTGTGGCACACTATCCCAGCTCCAAACCTGATTTGATGAGGTCGCCTTAAATCCCTTTGGTTTTGCAACAGTTCTAGGCTTCTCTGCTCGACCCCGTCTATTGACTTGATTAACTTCTTTTAGCACTCTGTAAAATGTTGATTCTGAGCCAATGTAGATGCCGTTATCGGCAAGTGTTGGCACAATTTGCGTGGGAGGCAGGCTGCGGTACTCCTGCTGGTTACATGTATCAACAATCAGAGTCTTTTCTTCTTCACTCAGCTTGTTGCTGGGAACTCGTATAGCGGCTGCTTCCTTTCGTCTATCATGTAGACTTTGCTCTTCAGTAAGCTGTTTTAGCCAACGACGAAAAGTTCTTGAGGTTACCCCTAGAATCTCACACGCCGGCGTTTGTCGGGCCCCAGAACTGACAGCATCACTTATTAAGTCAATGGCCATTTGGCGATCCTTAGAGGAAATAATCATTCCTCTTCGACCCCCCAAATGGCCTTGGCTTTTTTTGCAAAACAATCAACGCCGCAGTTTCTGCTAAAGCTTTGTCTTTGCGTCGTAACTCTTTCTCTAAATTTTTCCTTTGCTTCTTTTCTTCTTGCCAGTTGCGTCGTTCACTTTTATCAAGCTGTCCAGCCCCTTCATTGCCAGCAATTGCGGCTCCTTTCCATCGCTCAATTTGCTCTGGATAAAGACCTTTCTTCCTGCAATAGGTCGAAAGCTCATGCTCATTGAGAGCTGCAGTTTCAATAATGACGGCTAACTTATCAGAGCCGCTCCAATTGTCTGGGTTTGATGAATCTGCTGGCACGACTTTTCCTTCTTGGCGATATTTATTTCGCCAAGTATACAAGGTTTGAACTGATATTCCTGTGTCTCGCTGAACCTGGGCTACTGATGAGGCGTTGGGTGGCATCATCTTCTGTACAACTTTTTGTTTGAATTCTTCGCTATAACTTGGCACTTTTTATTCACTTTCCGCCCCGAATCAATTTAAATAATAAAAAAAATTACCGGACAACTACCCTGACACAGGGGGCAGTTTAGATTTAGACGGCACCTTTGATGACCTAAAAAGAGACATGGATCAAATTATCAACCAGTAAAGTGAGTAACCAGTGAGCAGCGAATTCGAAGACACCATTCTTGCCTATCAAAGCGGCCATGAACCAGTTGATTCAACTGAAATAAGCGCTTCGACAACAACAGCAGAAGCCCCTGAATATACTTACCATCAAAGTAACGTACGCTTTGAGAACAAAGGTCTATTAGGAATGGGAGGCTTATGCGAAGTTTCTCGAATATACGACAAAGCCTTACACCGACAAATCGCACTCAAGCACCTTAAAACCGAGTTTCAAAATCATACTGAAGCCTTATTACGATTTCAATACTAGGCACAAGTCACCGCGCAATTAGAACACCCCAACATCATTCCGGTACATGAATTCTATATTGATGCCCAGTGTCAATCCATCAACATGAAACTCGTTGAGGGTGACACGCTGACGGATTACATTAAAAAAATGGGGGATGATCGACTTGAAAACTTAGATAAAATTTTAGAGGTTTTTTTAAAGGTCTTGGACGCTACGAGTTTTGCCCATAACCGAGGCATTATTCATCGAGACCTAAAACCCTCCAATATTATGATTGGTAACTTTGGCGAAGTGTATTTAATGGATTGGGGCATTGTTAAACGCTATCGAGAAAATCATGATGGGGATATTCAACTCCCGCCAGAGCTCGCTGAATTGCAGCAATACGACCAAGGCATTATTGGTACGCCTGCTTATATGTCGCCAGAACAAGCCAACGGCCTAACCGATCAGCTACAGCCCTGTTCAGACATTTTTTCTCTCGGTGGCATTTTATTCTATTGCTTAACAGGACAGTCACCTTACCCTCCAGAAGATACACTAATACGGGCTAAAATGGGTAAACGAAGACCCATCAACGAAGCCCACTACATACCCGATGGCATCTTAGATATCACCGAAAAAGCCATGTCTTTTAATCCCGATGAGCGCTTTGAATCTGTTCTGCAAATGCATGCAGCCGTTGAGGATTTCTTACATGGCAAACACCTACCCATCATTCACTTCTTAGCAGGAGACACCATTACTAAAACAGGTGAAAATAAACAGACGGCCTATTTTATTCATGAAGGGACCTGTGTTGCTTACGAAGAAGACAAAGAGGGCAACCGAACCCTCATTAAACATTTAGGTGCAGGAGATGTATTTGGAGAACTATCACTACTCTCTAACCGCTCGAGAACAACAACGGTTGAAGCGTTAGCAGATACGAGCGTTTTAGAAATTAACCCAGACAACCTATCTCAAGATTTAGGGTTAAATGATTGGTTTGGCGCGCTATTCTCTCAAGTTGTAGAGCGCTATTTGGCCTTAGAGACTAGGCTTTAACCACGTTTCACCAGATGAGTCAGTGATCATATTGTCTTTGATTGAAGCGTTATCTGGAATAATCACCAGCAATTTAAGCTGACCATTTTCAACCGTATATTCACCTTCCATCTTGTTACCTTGTTTAAATAAAACAAAGTGATGATCGTCTTTCAGCTCAATATACTGATCCTTGTTGTCACTGTGGTAATAAATACCGGCATCTGGGTTGTCATTACATGCAGTGATACCAATGCTAGACGCCAATATAAGCAACAATTTGATTGATTTAGTCATGATATTTTTTCCTTTGTACTTACTGTAAAGTCACTTCAACACCGTTTGACAAAGTCGATACGGCACCGGATGCTGCAATAGATTTTATCGCCACAGACACTTTAACCGTTGCTGACTTAGATGAGGTTAAAATCGAAACACTCTTTTCCCAAGCCGCATCATAAGCTGTGTCATCTGCTGTATCCACTTGGGTTACAATGGTTTGGCCTTCAGCAAACAAGCCGTTATAAGACACGTATAACATAAATACTTCAGGGTTATCCGAGATTTCCAATGTAGGCCCAAAATTGGATGCCGCAAAGGTATCACCGATACTCAAAACCACTGAAGCTGCGCTCCCTATCAGCATCTCTATACGGTCAAGGCGTTCAATCAGTTCATCGTTATTGGCACCACCTTTACCACCGGTTGCAATACTTTGGGCGACCTGAGCCATCAACTCTTCCGTTCTAACAATTCGGTCTGCCATTTCACCAATTTTGTCTGCCATGACTAAAATTCGATTGGCCATTTTTCCGATGTCATCAGATAACTTACCAGTAAGCTGCACCATTTGAGAAAATGAACTACCCCCTGTATCAATCATGTTGTTTGCGACACCGCCTGCTTGCTTAATCATCTCAGTCATTGGCTCAAATAATTTACCAAAAAAAGCGTGAGATGGCTGCGCCAACGTTAAGCAAGATAAAAGAATGAACAGTGCTGGTAGTCGTTTAAACATGTGTCAGTGCCTCTAGTTAGTCGAACATTTATTCCGATTTGTAATTTAGCTTATTCTAATATACTGATTACAGCTTGTAAATAGATGCTTACAATTTAATTCCAGATGGACTACATAAATAGATGCTGAATGATGACAATCCGCATCAAAGAAAAAGGTTATTTATTTCGTTATTTTTTTGCATGATAGATAACATGAAACTCAATCAACTTAATTTCGATCACCAGTTTGCAGCCTTGGGTGAGCAATATTTCTCCTTCGTATCCCCCTCGCAATGCGAGCAACCCCATATCGTCAGCGTTAACCCTTCTGCATGCAATTTAATTGGTTTAGACATAAGTGAGCTCGACCACCCGGAGTTTGCACACTACTTCAGTGGCAACTCGCCACTCCCTGGCGCCAAACCATTGGCGATGCTGTATTGTGGCCATCAGTTTGGTCATTTAGTCTCACAATTAGGTGATGGCCGGGCCATGATGCTTGGCCAAGTACGCAACCAAAACGAAGAGTTATTCGACATTCAACTGAAAGGCGCAGGCCCCACCCCTTATTCCCGGAATGCAGATGGCCGCGCAGTCTTACGCTCCAGCATTAGAGAATATCTCTGCTCTGAGGCAATGCACCATTTGGGTATCCCAACCACCCGGGCATTATGTTTGATTGGCTGCAGTGATGAAATTTATCGGGAGCAAATAGAAACCGGTGCCATTGTTACCCGCCTTGCACAAAGCCACATTCGCTTTGGTTCTTTTGAAGTCTTTTTCTACCGAGAACAATTTGACCTTCTACCGGCATTAGCAGACCAAGTGATCGCGCATAGCTTCCCTACACTCATTAATGAGCCAAACAAATATGAATTATGGCTACAACACATCATCCAGCTGACCGCTAAGCTCATTGCGAAATGGCAAGCCGTAGGCTTCTGTCATGGCGTCATGAATACAGACAATATGTCTGCTATTGGCTTAACAATGGATTATGGGCCATTCGGTTTTTTAGATGCATTTGACCCAAAACACATCTGCAACCACTCAGACCACCAGGGACGCTACGCCTATAACCAACAACCTGAAATTGGCAGTTGGAACTTAACCTGCTTAGCACAAGCCATCTTACCCTTGTTACATGAAGAGGCTGAACAAGCCGTTGATATTGCCCAAAATGCACTCAAAGATTATTGGCCTGCTTTTAACACGGAATACCAGCGCTTGTTTCGGGCTAAACTCGGCTTAATAACCAAGCAAGAAACGGATGGTAAACTGGTACAAGATTTTTTGTCTTTCCTCCATTCAGGTCAACTTGATTATACCTACAGCTTTCGGCAACTCGGCAATTACCAAACAAACGGGCAGCAAAAACCAAATTACCTCAACACACCCAGTCTCAATAAATGGTTTGAGCGCTATCAACAACGCTTAGTGAGTGAAAATAGCCAAGATGATCAACGTAAAATACGCATGGATAAAGCAAACCCAAAATATATTTTACGCAACCATTTATGTGAATCTGCCATAAAAAAAGCGCAGCAGAACGATTTTACCGAAGTCAACACACTGCTTAAACTATTAACCAATCCTTATGACGAGCAGCCCGAATTTGACGATTACGGCCAACTCCCACCAGAGTGGGCCAGAGACATCAGTGTTAGTTGCTCCTCATGACAGATAACAAAACAACGCCTGGTGTTGAAAGAACACAACGTATTTCAGATGACGGCCTTGCGCGCTTAGAAAAGCATTTAATATCAGGCAGCAAAATTAGCAAGCCCGTCTTACAGCAATGGGTCAAACGCTATGGCTTAGCCGCACAAGCCTTGCTAAAACAACACGGCATAGAATACGAATAAACACTAGTAACTATGCTTACTTGGTGTATTATGTAAGGCACTTGCGAAATAAGACATTTAACGAAGTTGGTTCTAAATGTTAATCAATGTTGGGGAAAGCCCCTCTGATGCAAGCTCTGTTACATATTTCTCATTACAAAATGATTGTTAGCGTACGTACAATATAGAGTAAACATGACAAAAATATTTGTGGGTAATATCCCCTTTCAAGTGACTGAAGATGAACTTGTTGATGCCTTCACGGACTTTGGTGATGTAGAGCAAGTTAACATCGTTACTGACAGTAAAACGGGTCGTTCAAAAGGGTATGGTTTCATCACCATGCAAAACGCCTCAGAAGCACAAGATGCCGTTAAAATTCTTGACGACAGCTCCTTTCATGGTCGCAATATTACGGTTAATATCGCCAAAAACAAAAAAGCAAAACCAAAGCACAAACCCCGACATAAACCTCGTGGCGCCAAAAGCAACAACAAAACAGAAAGCACCAATAGCGATAGCAATAACAGCGCTCCTGATCCTGAAAACACGCCTGAAGCCGCACCTGAGTAAGCACTATGATTATTGGAACTCCCCTCTCAAGTAATGCCACAAAAGTGATGCTGCTTGGCAGCGGTGAACTCGGCAAGGAAGTGATCATTGCATTGCAACGACTAGGTGTAGAAGTCATCGCGGTCGATCGCTACCCTAATGCGCCAGGGCACCAAGTCGCTCACCGAGCACATGTCATTGACATGACTGATGGTAAAGCGCTTAAGTCCTTAGTTGAACAAGAGCGCCCTCACCTCATCGTCCCTGAAATTGAAGCCATCGCAACAGATATGCTGCTTGAAATTGAGCAGCAAGGATTAGCACAAGTCATCCCCACAGCAAGAGCCACTCAACTGACCATGAACCGTGAAGGGATTCGCAGCTTAGCAGCAGAAACACTTGGGCTTGCCACCTCCAATTATGCCTTCGCAGATAACTTGAAAGATGTCAAAACAGCAGCCCAAAAAATCGGCTACCCGTGCATCATCAAGCCAACCATGTCGTCCTCTGGTAAAGGCCAATCCTTAGTTGAGAATGAACACGCAATGAGCGACGCATGGGACTATGCGCTGGATGGCGGCAGAGTAAAACAAAACCGGGTTATAATCGAAGAAAAAATTGAATTCGACTATGAAATAACACTGCTCACCGTCAGAACGTTTGCTGAAAACGGCGACATAGAAACCTATTTCTGCGATCCAATTGGTCACATACAAAAAGCGGGTGACTATGTTGAAAGCTGGCAGCCACAACCCATGTCCCAAACCGCTTTAAAAAGCGCGCAAGAGATGGCCAAAACAGTGACGACTCAGCTCGGTGGCAGAGGTATCTTTGGTGTTGAATTTTTTGTAAAAGGTGACAAAGTTTGGTTTAGTGAAGTCAGCCCAAGGCCACATGATACAGGCATGGTCACCATGGTCAGCCAAAGACAAAGTGAATTTGCACTACATGCCAGGGCCATTTTAGGGCTTCCTGTGGATACCCAATTACTTACGCCTGGTGCGAGTGCTGTCATTTATGGTACTACGCCCACAAAAACCATGTCCTTCCACCAACTAGATCAAGCACTCAGAACAAAAAACACTGAAATACGCCTGTTTGGTAAACCTGAATCCTTTAGTAAACGTCGAATGGGTGTCGCGCTTTCCTATGAAGAAAACATTACTCAAGCGCGAACACTGGCTAATACAGCCGCCAACTTAGTCGTGACTGAAGCCACATAATGAAATTTCCCAAACGCATACAACCACTGATTGAAGATGGCTTAGTAGACGAAGTCATTAGCCAGCTGATGAGTGGCAAAGAAGCTTCTGTTTACATTGTTCGCTGTGGCACTGAGATTCGCTGCGCTAAAGTGTACAAAGAAGCCAATAAACGCGGCTTTAAAAAAGCGGTTGAATATCAAGAAGGCCGTAAAAGCCGAAATAGCAGACGTGCTCGCGCCATGGAAAAAGGCTCCAAATTCGGCCGAGACCAACAAGAAGAGGCCTGGCAAAATGCGGAGGTCGATGCGCTCTATTTACTGGCCAAAGCCGGTGTTCGAGTACCAGAACCTTATGGCTGCTTTGATGGCGTATTACTCATGGAGCTTGTCACTGACGATAAAGGCATTGTAGCCCCACGTTTAAATGATGTTGCCATGAGCGCAGAGCTTGCAATCACTGACCACTACGTCATCATGACCTATATTGTCAAAATGCTGTGCGCTGGTATTGTTCACGGAGACTTATCAGAGTTTAATGTATTACTAGATGATTACGGCCCTGTCATCATCGATTTACCACAAGCGGTGAATGCTGCCGGTAACAATAATGCACAAAAAATGCTGGCAAGAGACGTCAACAACATTACCGAATATTATGGCCAATTTGCCCCAGAATTACTTAAAACAAAATATGCCAAAGAGATTTGGGCGCTTTTTGAAGCCGGCGAACTACAGCCAGACATTGAATTAACAGGCGCCTTTGAAGAGAGCCAAGAAGCTGCCGACGTGGATGGCGTGCTACAAGAAATACAAGCCGTTATTGCCGAAGAAGAAGAGCGGCTAGCACGATTGCGTGACTCGGAAGACGACTAAATTTAAGGCGTATAAACCTAGGGGCGTTCTCAATTAAGCCATCCTAAACTCCGATACTTGCCCTGCCGTTAATAAAATGCTTACGGGGTTTCCTAATGCATCAACTGCAGCATGAATTTTGGGGTATAGCTCTGTCAATCACATTTTATTATTAATGCTTCAGAAACGGTGTTTTACAGATATGTTCAGCAAAACCAGCGCCAGCCTCAGAATAAAAATTAAAAACAACATCGACTCCCATCTGGCGTAGTTCTTCAGCATCATCTTCATGGCTTGCAATCGCTGCAATTTGCTTGTCATACCCCATGGCTAACAACCGTTCTGTTGCATACACATTACCATGGTGTAGTGGCATCGCCAGCAGTACTAATTCGATTTTATGGCTCATACGTGCTTTTTCCCAAAACTCAGAATCTGTCGCATCGCCTTGTATGACATTACGATCCAATGCTTTATGTCCATCCACCCGATCATGATTTAATTCGACACCAAGTAATTTTTTTTCTTGATGCCGGTTCAGATAACCATAGGCACCAGTGCCAACCCGACCCATCCCTAGAATAATGATCTGTGCATCACCAGGCTGCATAGGGTGATCCTCTACGTGTAATGTTTGGCGCTCTATTTTTTTCAAAAAGGTTCTAATGGGTAGGTAAATAGACGCAAACCGACTATTAACCACAGAGGCAATGATAAAGGAGCCAGTTAATGCCAACGCAATCGCTGTTACCCAGTCTTGATCAATTACCCCCATTGTAACGCCCACAGCACCAACGATTAATCCAAACTCACTGTAATTGGTTAAGGTTGAGGTTGCTAATAAAGCAGTTCGTGATCGTAAGTGAAAAAAGGTCAAAATAAGGTGATACAAAAGCGCTTTTATTGGCAATATCATTAATAATAAGGCGGCCATCAAGACACTTTCTTGGGTTGGCAAACCGGAGAGCCCTATATTTAGAAAGAACACAACCAATAACAACTCTTTAAAGTTAAGTAATGTTTTGGCCATTTCAGCGGCCTTAGGGTGGTTCGCTAATAACATCCCGACCAATAGCGCACCTAAATCGGGTTTCATATTGACAGCCTCAAAAAGCCAAGCACCTAATACGAGCGCCAAAAACACACCATACAGTGCAAGTAGTTCATCATGTCCAACCTTATCCAATAATCGATATAAAATGGGCTTTAAAAAGGGTAATAGCAACAAACCAAACGCATAAATACTCGGTACTTTTCCAGAAGAGACCGCTAAGAATATGACCGCAAAAATATCCTGCATGATTAAAATACCGATCGCTGAGCGGCCATAGAAAGATTCCATTTGACCACGTGAATCTAATATTTTTACGGCAAAGACGGTAGATGAAAAACTTAAAGCAAATGCTAATAGCGCAATTGTCTGGAATGAGGCTTGATCAATGAGGGGTATCGCCAATGACATCATGCCCAGTAAAATCAAAAAATTAAACCCGATCATCAGTAGCATATGCACAGTCGCACCACCCCACACTTCGGGTTGCAACAAGTCTTTCACTTTCAATTTCAAACCGATACTGAACAGCAGTAGTGTGACACCAAGATCACCAATGACCATTAAGGTATTGTTTCCTCCGAAACCCATCGCATTTAAGGCAAAACCGGCCAGTAAGAAACCAATTAACGGAGGTAAACCAATTTGAAAGACAGCAACACCTAAACCAAATGCGATGGCGATTAATATTGGGTCCATTGATGAGTCCTCCTGATATTGGTTTTACAAAATGACATAATGGCATCATACCGTTATGAGGCAAACCAAGAAACACACTAGGCACAAGGTTTCAAAGTGCTTTATACAAGATAATAAAGTAAAAAAACCACCAATACCTTATGGACCAATGACTTATACACTAATGGCTCGCAAGCAGTTGCGAACGCCCCTAGGTATATGCTCAATTACCGACCCGAGCATTTCGCTTAACTACAATACAAACTCTATTGCCGGGTTCACAGGCGCATACTCAAAGTCGCAAATACTGGCATTTACAAATGTTGTGCTCTCACTGTGTTTAACGCCATACCCTTCATGGATATGTCCAAAAGCATGCAAGGTAGGCTTTACCAGCGCCACCCTATTCAGCAAATCCTCACAACCAACAGATAAACCACCCGCAGTAACATCCGCAACACCTGCAGGTGGCCCATGCGTGATTAACACATCGGTTTCTTCTGGAATTGAATCCCATTTAGCTTTAAGTGCAGCGCCACGCTTTAAATTAAAAGCCCAATCGAAAAACCAAGGTTGCCATGGGCTACCATAATAAGAAACACCCTCTATTGTAACGCACTCATCTTGTAAATAAATCGCATTGGTCAGTAACGCACGAGCTTCATGTGGCGTGCGCTCAAAACAATGCTCATGATTACCCGCAATCACTATTTTATGACGATGGGGTAGCCTGCCAAGGAAATGATTAAACACCTCAACATCTGATAGAGCGCCTTTTGCGGTAAAATCTCCTGCATGAATCAACACATCACCATCCGGTATCAAAACATCCTCATGCAACCCATGTGTATCGCTTATTATGATGATTTTTGTTGACAACTTTTTAGCCTCACATTTTAATGTTGATACACGCAAAATGATGACTCCTGAATTCAAGTCATAAGTGCATGACCGGTTAAATTTTCTTGTTTA
The DNA here is from genome assembly GCA_018672285.1 of Methylococcales bacterium. Lineage (GTDB taxonomy): Bacteria > Pseudomonadota > Gammaproteobacteria > JABHGC01 > JABHGC01 > JABHGC01. Next base: position 73 of record JABHGC010000250.1, on the reverse strand, counting down.
ATGCCAGTGAGCTCTTCAAAAGCCTCATAAGGTGTTTTGTAGCCTAAGCATTTTCTTGGCCGGCTATTTAATT
>JABHGC010000285.1 GCA_018672285.1 Methylococcales bacterium | reverse complement strand
TTAGCAAGGGGTACTACTGACGTTACATTTTCGGCGGGTAGGAATATCTCTTTAGCGGATATTTTATTATCGTTATCATCTGATACGACGGCAGTCACGTTTGATGCGCTGGCTGGTGGTGTCTCTTTCGGTTCTATTTTTTCAGATGACCCATTTGGCTTTGATGTGGCGGTAAATGCTTCTGGTGATTTCTTTTTTGCCACCATTGCGAATAATGGCGGTAGTGTGAATCTTGATGGTGTGCAGGGTGGGATAAATACGGCAAGTGTTGCAACAGCCGATGCGCCTGACGTCACCGATGACATTCCTAATATTGAGGATATCTTTACACCACCTGAAGTTGTCACACCTGACAGTGGTACATCAACTGTTGCGTCTTCCAATACCGAACCTGACGTCGCAGATTCAACTGATCCGCTGACGGATGCGATTGTTGCTGGAGAAGATCCTACAACGATTCAAGAAGCACCAGCCGCGGGTGAAGAAGAGGTTGTTGAGATAGCATTAAAAGAGCAGCCGCTCATTGAAGTGTCATCGACCACTGGTAATGCTTGCGCGCCTAAATAAGTTTAAGCTGAGTTGATGTGCCCATCGCTGCACCTTTGTCACTTCAGGTGCATGGTCATGTCTTGACTTCTTCTCGACCTGTTGTCAATTCTCAGAATTCATTCTCGTTATATATCACCAACTAAACTTATAAGATCTTGATATCAGTGCTGGTATTTTTGGTGAGCTTTATGCTATTAACAACAATCGACAAATCAAAAGGGGTAACAAATGGGTCTTTTTTCTAAGCTTAAAAATTCGCTCACTGGCGGCTGGGCAGAGGTTAAAGTCATGATTCCTGAAGGGGGTGTTGAGCGAGGCGCTTCTTTGCCAGTCACTATTGAGGTTCAAGTGAAAGACGAGACGATAGACGTGAGTAAAATTTATTTAAAATTTTGCTGTGAGGAAGTGGTGGATATTCCAAACTTTCGATCACGTGATGAAGATAACCGGAATGATATTGACTACGTACATGTCAATGTAAAATCAGATCTACTGGATGAAGAATTTGTGATCGAAGAAGGTTTGACACTTGAGTCAAATCAAACGTATACCTACGATGGTAATTTAAGCGTACCAGAGGATTTGCCTCCAAGCTTTACTGGAAGACACGCTACAGTAGAGTGGTCGGTCTATGCAGGGTTGGATATGCGTGGCAATGATCCTGATAGTGGCTGGGTGGAAGTAGAAGTATACTAATGCCTGAACAAGATTTGAGATCTGAGCGGCGTGAGTACCATGCAGATGGTTTAACGTTGTCACAGCTACAAAGTGACCCCGTTAAGCAGTTTTCTGTGTGGTTTGATGAGGCAGGTAGGGTTATTAAAGAAGATGTGACGGCAATGACGCTGGCGACTGTTAATGGCCAAGGTCAACCTGCTGCACGCATTGTGCTATTGAAGCATTTTGACCAAGACAATGGATTTTCTTGGTATACAGATTACCGTAGTGCTAAAGGTCAGGACTTAGCCGAAAACCCAAAGGCCGCTTTACTTTTTTATTGGCAAGCCTTGAACAGGCAGGTTCGTATTGAAGGGGCGGTTGCGCGCTTACCACTCGAGCTCAATGCTGAGTATTTCCACGAGCGTCCTCGAGGGAGCCAAGTTTCAGCGGCTATTTCTAAACAAAGTGCAGTGGTTGTGAGTCGTGAGATTTTAGAGCAGCGTGTGGCCCTGTGTGAGGAAAATCACCCCGTAGAAGTACCATGCCCTGAGTCTTGGGGCGGTTATGTGTTAAAACCGACGTTATTTGAGTTTTGGCAAGGCCGTGAAAGCCGTTTACATGATCGTTTTCAGTATTGGCTGGGAAAGCGTGGTTGGCAGGTAGATAGGTTGCAGCCTTAGCGTTTACTATTGATGATTCAGTCGCCTAAGGATGCCGATAATCGCATTGCCATCCGACTTTGTGAGTGTGTGACTATTGTCTAATCGAAAGCTAATGGCTCTCTTCTGGAGCTGTTTTATATTTCTCATATCTTGGCTGTATAAAGGGACAATACTATCCTCAGTATTGCCCTTTTTGTCTGAGCGTAATAGGGAAACATAATGTGACGTCGGGTGTTTTTGGACGTTGAGCCAAAATAATAAATTGCCAGGTTTAGCTGTAGAAAGGTCTGCATACAGCTGCTTAGAGCGGTTTAATGTGCCTGCCCCCACGAATGGGGTCATCATGGTGATCGGTGTTCTGCTTAAAAAAAGGGCTTTATCAGCAAGATCACTGCCTAAGTGAGGAGATGCAATGGTCATTAATGCAAAAATATTTAAAGTCGGGTTTTGTACCATGCTCATTCTTGCGACTACACCACCTGCTGAGTGACCAATCAGAATGATTTTTTCTTTAGGAGAGTGTTGTCGAGTCTGTGTCAGCGCTTTCGTTAGGTATTGGGCTTGTATTGCGATAGGCGCTTCTGACGGTAGGTTGATGATACGGTAGTGTTTATTACCGTGGCTTGTATGGTGCCAGCCATATCGCTCTAATACTCGGGTGATACCGCTTTCTTGCCAGGATTTAGCCTCCCCTAAATAACCGTGAATGAGTACCAGTAAGTCAGCTTTCACAGGCAGCGCTAAGAGCAGCAGTATTAATGTGGTGGTTGTGCGGATCATGTGTTTTTCCTGAAGCGGGTTTAGCGTCAGCGTAAAGCCAGGTGTTGGTGTGCCTAAAGGTACGTTGCCGCTTTTATTGGCCGATACTGTGTTTTTTGAGAGGGTGCAATCGTTTTATCATGTCTTTTTGCACACGTAATGGGACATGAAATTGAATCATGGTATTCACAAAGTGTTTTCTGATAATTTCGAATTGCTCAGTGGTAATGGCTAGCGTGGTCAATACGTCCTTAATGGGTTGTCCTGTGTATCGGCAATTGCCGTCACTGATGGCGCAAAGATAGGTTGTTATTTGCTGTTTCAACTGTGTGATGTTGCTGTCAACCAGTAACGGGTTGATGCGCTTGTCTCGTTCCATTTTGTCAACTAAAACGTCGGTAATGGTCGATATCGCTATACTGCCACCAATGCGGTTATACAGTGGCGCTAGGTTGGCCTCGGTCTTTGTGCTAGGGCTAGCACAGGCATAGCATAATGTTAAGCACAGTAATGGGATGAGGTAATGTTTAGTTAGCATGGTTTGGCACTTTGCTCGAATGAATGTTATTTAATAATATTTGCATGCCTTCAACTCGGCCGCTTAGGATCCACCTGTCGAGAATGGTTGTGTTGTCCCCAGAGTGATAAAATTTAAAGTGATTATCAAATAAAAAATATTCATCACCGACCTTTTCAGCCGTGGTAGCTTTAAACTCATCCCATTGGTAGGTTTTAGTGGCTAAGCTTCCATTTTGCCAATCATTTTTTTGTTGTAGTTGCGGTGTTAGCGACTTGCTGATAATCATTCGCTCAATGTGGTTTATGCGATAACTGGGTCTTGCTAAAGTGGTTTGAGCGATATCAAGGAGTTTCTTATCTTCACTGACCGGTGGCGGCATGGTGTTGCCTTTCAGTGCGAGTGTAAATTTTTTTTGCATTTCAATGAGTGTGTGATTGATGCGTTCTTTTTGTTGCTGTCGGTTTGGTGCTGATGGTCGAGCCATTATTGCGTCAAATTTATGGGCAATACTCACGGCATTTAAGCCATCGTTAAGTGTATTAAGTGTTGTTAGTAATTGGTCGCGGCCAAGTAAACGGTTGGCTTTATGACCCTGATTATTAATATCAGTGGCATTAAGATAACCCAGTTGGCGGGTGTATTGTTCTACCCAATTGTCGATATTCTGTATGGAATTTTCTAAGTTATCTGCCAGTGCATTGGTTTTTTGTTCTGCCCAGAATATTAGCTTTATCAAGGTTTCTTGGCGAATGACTTGAGTTTTTCCATCAATTTTTTTTAAGTAGGAAAGATCTCTCTCAACCTGTTGTTGTTGTGCTGAAGACATTTGTGCGGCATATTTTACAATCATCTCAACTAGGAGCGGGGGCTGTAGTGGGGCTGGAATTTTAAGGTGTTGTAGGTTGTTTTCAATGCTGTCACAGCGAGATTGCACGTCACCGAAAGCAGCTGAGCTATTGGCTGATTCTTGAAGCTTGCTAGTCAATAATTTGGATGTTTGTTCCAGTTGCTTGCTGAGTGCCTGGATGGCGGGGTGACTTTGTGGTTGAAGGGTGGTCACCACATTGCGGTGTCTTTCTATACGATTGTTTAAGTTGTTTTTGATTGAGGGGTCGGCGAGGTCTGAATTACTGGCATTGGCAATCAGTGTTAAAGTGTGGTCTGCATCTTTTTGAAACCGATTGAGCTTAGCTTGTACATAGGGTGGCAGTTTTGACGTATCAAGCCCTTTGGCGGATTGTATTTGGTGAGATTGTTGCGATTTGCTCAGAATGTTTTGAGCTAGGCGCTTTTGCCTAGCCATGAGTTTTTGCCAGGCCGGGTGGTTTTTGTCGGTCGCGCTCTGGATGAGTTGTAGGGTGCGTGAGAGTTCCTCGTTGAGTTGTTTTGCAGCCTTTGTGTCCCCTGGTTTCATATCTTGGTAGGCTTGGTTGATAGCGCTGACTTGCTGAATGGCAGACAGCACAACAGACTCAATGGGTGGCTCATCATCGTTTTTAGGTGGGGTCGTGTTTTTTTGCGCGGCGAGTGCGTGTAACCGGTTATATTCTGTGGCGGCCTCTTTCCAGTCATCGCCTTTATGGGTGATGGTTTTTAACGCGTCTGCAATACCTTGCAGTTGTTGCAGGTGTCGCTTGGCATTGGCTGTGTCCCCAATAGGCAGCTCCTCTATGGCGATGCTCAATTCGCTGAGTTGATTGTGGAGCTTTGTGATGTCTGGGTTTGCAGCATCACTCCAGGTGCTGAAGAGTAATAAAATCGCTGTTAAATGCGAGGTATAACGCATTGAAATTTCCTTGGTAATCAACATGGACTACAGTACGCAAAACCAAGCGCTAACTCAAGAAGATAGGCTATACTAAAAGCGACTTCCTTACTCTTAATTTAGATATTTTGATGCCTAATTTAACCTTTCACTCTGTTGAAGAATTAGTAGAACTTAGTGACTCAATTCAGCCTATTGTGAATTTGAGGCTTGGGGATATCTTGGTTGATGCTGGTGTGATTACGCTTAAGCAGCTTAATTCAGCGTTAAATCAGCAGAAAAAGCAGTCGCATCTTAGAATTGGTAGCATCATCGTTAACATGCACCTTGCGAGTGAAGATAAAATTCATTTGGCCTTGGTGAAAAAATTTGGCATACCAACGGTTAATCTCACCCATTTTAAATTAAATGAAGCCGTGTTATCGCTGATTCCTGACGAATATGCCATTGTTAACCGATTGGTGCCATTAGCCGTGGTCGGTCACCGCCTTTTTATTGCAATGCCAGACCCGCTGGATTGGAAGTTAGTTTACGACATCTCTGAAATGACCCATTTGCGGGTTGAGCCAGTTTTAGCCTCTTCTGCGGAGATAAGGGCGGTTGCACAAGAGCGGCGGCGTGGTGCTGACGTGCCTAAGATTAGTGAAAACTTAGCCTTAGGTGCAGAGAAAGTCCCAGAGCTTATTCAGTACGATTATGCAGAAAAACACTTGGTATTACCCATTGCGATTATTAAAGACCGAATGTTTTTGGCCATGGCCAATCCTCATGATAAAGAGCTGGTTCATGAGATTTCTCGTAAAACGGGTTTATTTATAGAGCCCGTTTTAACGCCACCAGAGCAGATACGGACACTCATTCAAACTCACCGTGATAAGGACAAGGCCAAACAGAAAGCAGAAAATGTTGCCGAGCTTGCCACGGAGCTTAAATCGGCTCCACAGTTTTTGTTAACACCACGGTTTGCAGAAGAAAGCACATACATAAAAAACTCAAAATCAGACAATGACGATGTTGATAAAGGCGTGCCGAAAAATGCAGCGCCTTTGTCCAGCGTATTAGGCGTTAATAGTGTTATTAGAGACCGTTTTCAGCTGACCCAGATTTTAGGGGAAGGGGGAATGGGGACCGTTTATTTGGCTGTTGATAAACGAAAACAAGAAGCAAAATCAGAAGAATATAATGTTGCCATTAAAGTCTTAAGCCAATCTTTTAAAGACAATCAATCTGCTTTTATTACGATGGAGCGTGAAGCCAGTAAAACTCAGAAATTGTCGCACCCTAATATCGTCACCGTGAACGATTTTGACCGAGACGAAGATGTTATTTACATCGTCATGGAGTATTTGGAAGGGCAGTCTCTGAATGATTTTATCTTGATGTTTCACCGTAAAGGAATGCCCGTTCCAAAAGCGCTGAATATCGTTAAAGACTTAGGTGATGCGCTTCAGTACGCGCATGATAAGCACATCATTCACTGTGATTTTAAACCTGGTAATGCGTTTATCACCAAGAAAAATATTGTGAAAGTCATTGATTTTGGCATTGCCAGGGCATCGAGTGCAATTTCAAAAGAAGAAGTACCAAAATTTATGGATGAAGGGCTATTAACAGGTTGTACGCCTTCTTATGCCACACCTGAGTTGATTTTTGGTAAAGACCCTTTGCCAACAGACGATGTGTATGCACTTGCTTGTACTACTTACAAGTTGATGACAGGAGAGCACCCCTTTGCAGGACATAGTTCGGTAGAGGCCGAAAAACTTGGCTTGCATGCTGAAAAAATTAAAGGACTTTCAAGAAGGCAGTGGGCGGGGTTGTCAAAAGCGTTGTCATTCAATCGAGAGGATAGAACGGCAACCGTTAATGAGTTTTTAATTGAGGTAATGCCAAAGAAAGTTGCATGGTCAGCCATTCTGATTTCATTGCTGATGTTTTCTTTGGCCGGTCTTGTCATCACGCAAGTTATGCCCTTATGGAAGCTTCGACTAGCAGATCAAATGATTTCAGATGTCGAGCAAAATCAACTATCGGATGCTGAGTTAATTAGTGCGTATTACACTAAAAATTTGGGGGACACGGCAACCAATCGCGTTAGGGCAAGTGTGCGTTTGAGTTTAACGGGAAAATTGCTCTATGCTGAAGGCGATGAGCTGATAAAAAACTTGCTATTAACCAGTCAGCTGCCAGAAAAAGATCTTAAATTGGTGTTGAGTTTAAAAGCGATCAAGCAAAAAATTCTGCGCTACTACCAGCAAGAACTGGCTAAGCTTGTTGACTTAAAAAAAGAGCGGTATAGCTTTGCACAGGGATTTTCGTTGTTAGCCCAGGCTCAAAAAGTTAGCCCTTCCTCAGACGGTATTGAACAGTTGAGAAGTAGGTTGTCGCAACAAAAAGCGGACTTAGTTGCAAAATTGCAGCAGCGAATTAAAAATGCTATTCGTAAAAATCAGCTGACTTATACGGTGAATAAAGATTCGGTACCAAAGGCTTTAGATTTATTTTTTAGTATAGCGCCAAAGCACTCAAGCCTGATAAATGGCAAGATAGCAGATCATTACTATCAGCATGCACTGGTCTCATTGTCGAGTGGAGATTTAGCAATGTCGACGAAGTTACTGAGAATTATGCAGCGTTTTTGGCCGGATGATTCTCGTACTGTTGGCTTGAAAGTACGGCTAAAGAAGGGTCCTAAATAACGACTTTCTGTTGTTGTTGTTGTTGTTGTTGTTTGACCATTTGGTTGAGTGGGGTGAAAGCCGGTTTCGACAGAGTGTTGACAAATTTGTTGATAAATTTCAAACCGAAACGCGCGTTTTGGTGTTGTCGATCAACTCGAACCACTTCGCATCGCCCATCGATTGTGACTTGCTTGCCATGACGGTGATAATTCAAGTTAATATCAATGATGTCACCAAACGTTAGCGCTGTTGTGGTTTCAATCAGTACACCATTATTGGATAGATCGACTACAAATGCAGGCGTTCTAAGTTGTTGGTTTTCGCGTTGTAGGCGAATGACTTTTTGAGTGTTAAACCGTCGTGGTCGTTGAGTTAGCATTCCATTTGCTCGGTAATAAATTGTATGAAAAGTGTACAGTATATTCGGTAATCTGTACATGGGAAATTACTAATATGTTTTTACTTTGGTGAAAAAGGATATTCAAAACAGCCATTAGCGACTAGAATGTTCCGCTTTTAGTCAACACTAATACAGCAAGCGAGGACTCACATGGTCGCAAATGCCGGGCAAGATAGTTTAAACACACGCCGTACCCTAAACGTTGGTACCCAGTCATATCAGTACTTTAGTCTTGAGGCTGCGAGCGAAAAATTAGGTGATATTAAAAAATTACCTTTTACACTCAAGATCTTACTGGAAAACTTATTGCGCCATGAGGATGGAGTTGTCGTCACACCTGATGACATCAAAGGCCTTGTGGATTGGCTTAAAGAGAAAAAATCTGACGGTGAAATTGCCTACCACCCAGCACGGGTATTAATGCAAGACTTTACCGGTGTGCCTGCCGTTGTTGATTTAGCCGCTATGCGAGACGCGATTAAAAACCTTGGTGGAGACCCTGAGAAGATTAACCCATTGTCTCCAGTTGACCTGGTCATTGACCATTCAGTGGCTGTTGATCATGCCGGCGGAAAGACTGCCTTTGACTTAAATGTAAACCTAGAGTTTTCCAGAAACAAAGAACGTTATGAGTTCTTAAAATGGGGGCAGGGTGGTTTCAAAAACTTCCGTGCAGTCCCACCGGGTACGGGTATTTGTCACCAGGTCAACCTTGAGTATCTAGCACAAGTTGTCTGGCAAGATGGCGATACCATTTACCCTGATACCTTAGTCGGTACTGATAGCCACACGACAATGATCAATGGCCTTTCTGTGTTAGGTTGGGGGGTTGGTGGCATTGAAGCGGAAGCGGCGATGCTAGGGCAGCCAGTGTCCATGCTAATCCCTGAAGTGGTGGGTATGAGGCTGACAGGTGAATTACCGGAAGGCGTTACTGCAACTGACTTGGTATTGCAGATTGTTGAAGAGCTGCGGGCTCAAGGGGTTGTTGGGAAGTTTGTAGAATTTTTCGGCCCTGCGTTAAGTCATTTGTCCCTACCGGACCGTGCCACCATTGCCAATATGGCACCAGAGTATGGTGCTACGTGTGGTTTCTTCCCCATTGATGATGAAACGATCAATTATTTAAAACTTTCTAGTCGTGATGAGGCTGTGATTAGTCGTGTGGAAGCGTACGCTAAAGCACAAGGCCTTTGGAATATTGAGGGTGAAGAAGCGGATTACACCGTTGTCTTAGAATTAGATGTCTCTCAAGTACAGCCAAACATCTCAGGCCCTAAAAGACCACAAGACCGAATTTTATTGTCAGGCGCAAAACAAGCGTTTGCTAAGGACGTTAAAATACTCACGGGCAAAGAGAATGCCAGTGTGGATACTAAACATAATGTTGCTGGCAGTGACTATGAGATTGGTCATGGTGACATTGTTATTGCTGCAATCACCAGCTGTACCAATACATCAAACCCTTCTGTTATGTTGGCGGCAGGTTTGGTTGCTCAAAAAGCCAATGCTAAGGGGCTTACGGTTAAGCCTTGGGTTAAAACTTCTCTAGCGCCAGGGTCGCAAGTGGTGAGTGAGTATTTGAACTCGGCAGGTCTACAAACTGAGCTGGATCAACTGGGCTTTAATGTTGTGGGTTACGGTTGTACAACCTGTATTGGTAACTCAGGGCCATTAGCAGGGCCAATAGCGGATGTTATTGAGCAGAATGATTTGGTTGCCACCTCAGTATTATCTGGTAATCGAAATTTTGAGGGGCGCATTAGCCCGCACGTTCGTGCTAACTATTTAGCCTCACCTCCATTGGTGGTCGCGTATGCCATTGCAGGTAGCTTAAATATTGATATCACGACCGAAGCATTAGGGAATGACCAGGATGGCAATCCTGTTTACTTAAAAGATGTTTGGCCGACAAATGCTGAAGTTCAAGCGGTAGTGGCTCAGCACTTAACGCCTGAAATGTTCAGTAGTCGTTATGCCAATGTGGCTGATGGCCCTGATGCATGGCAAAAAATTAAAGCCATTGATAGCCAAACATTCCCATGGGATAACACCAGTACTTACATCCAAAACCCACCCTACTTTGAAGGGATGACATTGGATGCAACGGCCCCTACGGATATTGTTGCAGCAAGACCATTAGCCGTATTAGGTGACTCAGTGACCACTGATCATATTTCGCCGGCTGGCGCGATCAAAGAAAATGGCCCTGCTGGAGACTATCTAAAAGCCAATGGTGTTGCCGTTGCTGACTTTAATTCCTTTGGGTCTCGCCGGGGTAACCATGAAGTGATGATGCGTGGCACATTTGCCAATATTCGGTTGCAAAATCTTATGACGCCTGAGACCAGTGGGGGCGTTACCAAAATCATGCCCTCTGGTGAGCAAACCTCCATATATGATGCCTCAATGAAATACCAGGCTGAAAATATTCCTTTGGTTATTATTGCTGGTAAAGAGTATGGCACGGGCTCTTCGCGAGATTGGGCGGCTAAAGGCACGCGCTTGTTAGGGGTTAAAGCCGTTGTGGTTGAGACTTATGAGCGGATTCACCGTTCTAATTTGGTTGGAATGGGGGTGCTGCCCCTTCAGTTCCCCGAAGGTGTTTCTCGTGAGTCTTTAAGCTTAGATGGTTCAGAGACGTATGATATTTCCGGAATAGCCGATTTAACACCCTTGTGTGATGTGGCTTGTAGTATCACCCGTGCCAATGGTGAGAAGGTTGATGTCAGTTTGCAATGCCGGATTGATACACTCAATGAGCTTGAGTATTACCGGCAAGGTGGTATTTTGCATTATGTGTTGCGTAACTTAATGAAGTCGTAGTTTTTAAAAAGGTAACCAAATGGTTACCTTTTTTTTGTACGGTATATTGTCCTTTTTGATGAATGAATGAGTTAACAAAAATAGAGTCAGACTATGCCTAAATGGAAAAAAGAGTTAGACCAATGGGTTGAAAAAAAACCTGAGTTTGTGAAAAAAGATGAAGGTGATATCAATGACCAGGAGGCATGGCTTACCTTCTCGTTGCAGTTGCAAGGGGCTGTTATGCATTGTGATAACCGAGTGGAGTTGGTTGATAACATGCTATCGACCATAGAGTTATTGCAGGAACAACATAAATTCCCGGCAGGGTTCCATGCAAAACTCGCTGCGTTCTTTGACCCTGATCGTTCTGGTGAGTTGCTCATTGGTGACCTTGAAAGGAGACAACGCGACCGTGATGCGTAGGGTTTTGTTGTTATTGGTTGGGGTGAGCTTGTTAGTCGTCTCATGTGTGGCTGGGCTTGCGAATCGTCAAGGCTTGTATGTCAATGAATGGACGAGTTATCAAGGTGCTGACATTCAGCATGATGCGCGAGGCATTCCGACAATAACAGCAAAGAGGCGGTTGGCGCTGTACCAGGCGCAAGGCTTTGTACAGGCATCAGAAAGATTGTGGCAGATGGACTTGATGCGAAGAAGTGCCTCAGGGCATTTGTCGGAGTGGTTTGGCGCATTAGCATTGCCTTCAGATCGCCGGCATCGGCAAGAGCGTTGGCAGGCAGTGGCTCAAGCTGCCTATAAAAATATGCCAGCATCGCAAATGGCCGATTTGGATGCCTTTACGCTGGGCGTTAATAAGTTCATTGAGCAATATCCCGGTCGCTGGGGGATTGAATACGTCTTGTTAGGTGGACAACCTAAGCCATGGCAGCCAAGCGATAGTTTGTTAATTGCATTAATGATGACCGAAACATTGACCCGGTTAGATCATTACGAATCAAACCAGAGTATTTGGCGCAAGCATTTAACGGGTGCCTGGGCTGAGCTGATTTTTCCTCGAGATCACCCTTGGAATGTGCCATTAGTTGGTCAAGCCGGAAAAATGCAATTACCGCCTAAAGCACAATGGCTAAAACAAGCGAGCGTTGAAATAACCGATGCCCAAATAGCGCAGCCTTATGTGGTTGGCAGTAATAACTGGGCCTGGGCAGGGCAGGGTAAAGCATTCTTGGCGAATGATCCTCATCTAGGGTTAACCGTGCCAAACGTATGGTATGCCATGCGACTGTATTACACAGAAGATGACTGGGTTGTGGGGGCTTCGATCCCTGGTATTCCGGGTATTGTGTTGGGCATGAATGAGAAGATGGCTTGGTCTTTTACCAATCGGCATGAAGATGTTGATGACTTGCTAGAAGAGACGTTGAATGAGGATTTAACACAGTATCAGGTCATTGATGATCAAGGTGGTGTGACCTGGAAAGACATTCAAAAAACCTCTGAGACCATCAACATACGGGGAGAGGCATCTCAAACAGTCGAGGTTTGGCAGACTCATCGAGGGCCTTTAATGCAACGGCGCGCACATGGGGATACCTATTTCAGTCGCGCCTGGATTGCATTTAAGCCCGGTATGTTATCCATTCCGACCTTTTCTATAAATGATGCCACTGATTGGGCGAGTTTTAATCTTGCCATTGATGCAATGAAGGTGCCTTCTCAGAACATTATTATGATGGACCGGATGGGGAATATCGGTTATCGCTCTTCTGGTATTGGCATTCAGCGCGCCGTGATTGGTAATCGAATACAGCCTGCAAACAAAGGCGAGTGGTTGGGTTTTGATGATATGTCTGAGCGGTTGCGGTTGTGGTTGCCTGCAGCTGAAAAACCGCAGTGGCTTGCGACTGCAAATCAACGAATTGAAGTAAAACCTTTTGCTCATGGTTATGCCGGAGATGAGCGTGTACAGAGGTTGCGAAGTGTACTTGCAGGGCAGAGCCACTTCTCATTGGAGCAGATGGAAAGCTTGCAGCTCGACACCCAAAGTCGTTTTCATCAGCTGGTGTTGCATTGGGTTGCAAAGCATGTGAGTTCACCAAACGCACTAACTCAGAAGTGGTTATCATGGGATGGTGATGCTACAACCGATACGGTTAGTTTTACCCAAGCGGAGTGGTTGTCTCATAAAATCTTAAAAATATTGATTGCTCGTGTTCGGCTGCAGCTTCTACCTGAAGCGCAACAAGATTTACTGTATGCCTGGCGAGTAGGTCAAGCTTTGACCATAGGGGGGCTGACAATGCCGGATGCGTTGTCTGTATTTGGGATACAGGATTCAGACTTAGCCGATCAATTGTTAGCTGCGGTACAAGCCCAGACCCTGGTGGATTATAAAGAGGAGAACCTGTGGCAGGCTCAACACCCTTTAGCAGGTGTTATACCTGTTTTAGGGCGGTTTTTTCTCTTGCCTAAGGCGCCACAGGTTGGTAATCGGTGGGTGGTGAGGGCTGAGTCGACAAAATTTGGCCCTTCTATGAGAATGATTTGGGATTTGTTTGAACCAAGCAAGAGTGTATGGAGTTTTCCTGTTGGTCAGTCAGGTCATGTTCGCTCGCGTCATTTTGCTGATTTTCAGCCTGGCTGGACCAAGGGAAAGTACTACCCTGTTTTCACAGATAAAGGCCAAATTATAAAGTAGTAATATTTTAATGTATTGCTTTCTGTAGTCTGAGATATTCTGTTGTTGTAAGCATATTCGGAAAAAGTAGTCAGCACCTCAAATACGGCCAATGTTGGCTTGAAGAAACGTTTTTCTAAGGTATATTCAAAACATAGCTGCAAACCTATTTTATTCTAAAGCTAAATAATTTGCTTAGAGTAATGTTTGTTTTTTTAATGTTTTGTTACAAATCCTAAGAGAAAAAATATGAATATTTATGTTGGTAACCTACCTTACTCAATCACCGAAGATGCTCTAAAAGCCATATTTGCTGAATTTGGCGTGGTTCAGAGTGTTCACATTATTATGGATAAAATATCTGGTCGTTCCAAAGGTTTTGGTTTCGTCGAGATGGAAGAAGAAAGTGCTGGTGCAAAAGCCGTGGCTGCTCTGCACGAAAGTGATTTAGAAGGCAGAAACATTATTGTAGATAAAGCAAAATCAAATAACGAACGTGCAGCATAATACGAGTAGGCGCTTTTAGCCTTCTAGCATGATGTTTGAATAATATGGGTCGGATGCGGATTTATTCGCTCGATCTTGGCAGATAGACTCCATTAGTAGGGCAGTTTGCCCTACAGGGTCCTGTGCGGTCGATTTATGATAATCAAACACATTGGGTAGTATCTCTGGCGAGACATGAATAGTACTTAGCCACTGTTGGTATAGTGGCATGCTATCAACCAAAGCTTTTATGCGCGTTTGTACTTGCTCTCTGTACTCGAGCGTTAACCGTTCTGATGCTAATAAAAAATGACTGCTTTGTAGTGGTAAATCGGTTAAAAATACCGATTCGGCAACGCAGGCTTCATGTAATTTAGTGATTAAAGACAAACGGTTCGGTTGGTTCCAAATTTTTCGGATTCCGGCAATTTCATCAAAATGGCAACCGCCAGAATGCATGATAATGCCATGCTTTTTGAGCAGTTCTTGTTGGTACTCTTTGATTAGCTCAGTGCTATCAATAGCTTGATTGAAAAACTGCTTGGCTAACTGTTTAAAGTCAGTTTGATTCGATTTCAAAACAACAAAAAATTGTACGTTGTCTAAAGACCTGTAGCAGCTCCCCTCGTACTGTTCTGCAAGCTCGCTGATCTGGTGCTTAACGGATTGCATTGCAGTCACTGAGTCAGCTTCTTGGCCGTAACAAGACACCATATAAGATTGCCAATGGCTAAGATCAAGGTACAAAAGGCCAAAGTTTCTCAGTGAAAGTTCTTTGATTAATACAGAGCTGATCATACGTGTTCCAGTCGTTAAGCAGTAATGGTACACATTATAACGGCTGGTATTGGAGAATCTTTAGGTGATCTCTTGTGTTGGGTGATGGCGACCACTATAGCCAAAATGCCGTACGGGTCGCCAGGTTTTTTACGTTATGCGGCAATATCAGATTGATTTTGATGCAAAGCAGCTTGCTTTTGGTTAGTCGTGTTAATGGCAATTTTTTTGGCTTTTAAAGTCTCTGGTATTTCTCGAACCATTTCAATGTGCAGTAAACCATTTTCAAGGCTTGCTTGAGCGACTTTGACGTGCTCTGCGAGTTGAAATTGTCTTTCAAAGCTTCTTCCTGCAATGCCGTGGTGGAGGTAGTTCTTTTCCTCGGTAGGCTCAGGTTGCTTGCCAGTGATGGTTAACGTATTTTTTTCTAGCTCTATATCAATATCGTTGTCGTTAAAGCCTGCAATGGCCATGGTGATTCGATATTGGTTTTCGCTGAGCAGTTCAATGTTGTAAGGTGGGTAGTTGGGTTGTGTTTGTTCGCGCCTGGCCGCGTTATTCATCATTGAGGCAACGCGGTCAAAACCAATAGATGAGCGGTATAGAGGGCTGAAGTCAAATGTGTTCATGATCAATATCCTTAAAGTAAGCAATGTTAAGTAGTCTGCAAGCCTTGTCTCAAGCGCTTGCTTAACCTTACTGTGGGGATACCGTTTGTTATTTCAATGATGATTTGAAAAAAGTTGTTATTACTCTTCTTCGCAGCTCGCTAAAAATGCTTCTGAGTACCCTGAATGATTAAGCACCCATTGCTTGAAGTTACTCGCTGTTAAAGGCTTGCTGAAAAAATACCCTTGAATCCCTTCGCATTGGTGTTGCTTGAAAAATTTTAATTGTTCTTCAGTCTCAACACCTTCTGCGACCACTTCTAAGTGCAAACTTTTAGCCAGTAAGATAATCGCAATGCCAATAGCCGCGCTATCAGGGTCTTCTGCAATGTCGATGACAAATGAGCGATCGATTTTGAGTGTGTCGATGGGGAATCTTTTCAGGTAATTTAAAGAAGATTAACCTGTGCCAAAGTCATCAACTGCAATATGAATGCCCATCTTTTTTAATTGCATCAATAATTCATTACTGGTGTCACAGCTGTCCATTAGAATACTCTCTGTGATCTCTAGCTCAAGGTATTCATAAGGAAGCTGGGTATCTTTCAGTACACTGGTAACGCTGTCAATGAGTCTGTCGTTAAACTGTAAAGCAGATAGGTTGACGGCAATTCTCAGTTTGGTCATGCCTTCATCTTGCCATGCTTTGTTTTGTCTGCACGCTTCTCTTAGTACCCAATTACCAATATCTTCGATTAAGCCGGTTTCTTCAGCCAGCGGGATAAAGGTGAATGGGGGGACTAAACCTTTTTCAGGGTGATTCCAGCGAATGAGTGCTTCCATCCCAATCGGCAAACCTGTTTGTGAGCACACTTTAGGCTGGTAATACAGCTCTAATTCATTGTGCTCCATGGCTCGGCGCAAGTCGTTTTCCATTTCCAGCTTGGCCATGGTCTCTTGGTTGAGACTTTTTGAATAAAATTGAAAGTTGTTGCGACCCAGCGATTTTGCATGGTGCATTGCTGACGTGGCATTTTGCAGTAATAACTTACTGTTTTCCCCGTTGTCAGGGAATAGACCAATGCCAATGCTGACGGTAATAAAAATTTCATGTTCTTCAATGTGGTAGGGGGCTGACAATATGCTCATAATTCGCCGAGCAATATGTGCCGCGTCTTCAGGCCTTGAAATTTCACCTAATATAATCGTGAATTCATCACCACCAAGGTGAGCGACTGTATCGCCTTTTCGCTCAGCGTTATCATTGTTGCCAGGCGTCAATGCGGGTCTTGAAACACAGTCACTTTGGCGCATGCACTTAGAGAGTCGTTCAGCGGTTTCAGTAATAATTTTATCACCAACATGGTGACCAAAATTGTCATTGATCCGTTGGAAAAGGTCTAAGTCAATGGAGAAAACACCGGCAAGACGTTGGTGTCGTTTGCTGAGGTCGAGTACGTAATCTAAATGCTTGTGTAAGAACGAACGGTTTGGTAGCCCTGTTAACTTGTCAAAATACGCTAACTGGTTTATATCTGCTTCAGCTTTCCTTCGTTCTGTAACGTCTTGGGCAACGACTAGGCGTATATTGGCGCGAGTTGCCTCTGATTCTTGGTAAATAATGGACTGTCTTTCGTTGGGCAGTACTACTCGGTGTTCGACAGTAATGGCCTCATGACTGGCGAGTTTGTTGATGAGGTTGTCGGTGATATTCTTTTGGTCATCTTTGTGTACGATGTTCAGTAGTTGCTCTAAGCTGCACACGTCGTTGTAGGGTAGCTGAAATAAATCTCGCATGGCATTCGAAAGATTGACCATCTTTTGTTCAACGTCAATTTCGTAATACGCTATTTTGGCAATATCCTGTACTAATGACAGCCTTTGGGTGTTTTGTCTGGATGTGTTGATGGATTCTTGGGCGCGTAAAATAAACTCAACTCGGTAATCGAGCACGGTAAAGTTGATGGGTTTGGTAATGAAATCTGTCGCACCAGCCGCAAATGCTTTATTGATAGACTCTGTGTCATGTAGGCCTGTCATCATAACAATCGGAATGTGCTTGCCTTCGATGAGTTTTCGCATGGTGGTGCAAGCCTCAAAACCATCCATTACAGGCATAACTACGTCAAGTAAAACCATGTCTATATGGTGGTCAGTAAAGCTGGCAACACCTTCTTCACCATTGCCAGCTTCTATAACGTTAAATTGATGCTTACGCAAAGCAGTCGCCGCCAGTTTCCTGGAGACGCGATCATCATCAGCGATTAATATAGTGGCTTTATTGTCGGCATTTTCAGCCATTTGTAACCCTTATTTTTTTAACATAGTCTTGAATCAATTCTAGAAGAGATTATGTAAAAAACTAGGGTGTAATCATTCGTTGGTATATTCAATGGCTTGAAGTGCATCATAAAGTTTGTCGGCGGCAATGACTTTAATCCCTTTAATGGGCTCTTTTGGTGCATTGTTTTTGGGCACAATGGCTGTGTGAAAGCCATGTTTGGCGGCTTCTCTGATACGTTCTTGTCCGCTGGGGACAGGGCGTATTTCTCCAGAAAGGCCAACTTCGCCAAAAGCAATAATATCTTTTGGTAATGATTTATTTTTTAAGCTTGAGACGATGGCGATCAGTAAGGCTAAGTCAGCACTGGTTTCTGTGATTTTTAAGCCACCAACAACGTTGGTGAAAATATCCATGCCGCCAAGCGGGATGCCGCCATGCTTATTGAGCACGGCGATGAGCATGGCTGAGCGATTTTGGTCGAGGCCAACGATGACCCGTTTGGTACCTTCTCCTTGGCTGCTATCAACCAGAGCCTGAAGTTCAATGAGTAAAGGGCGGGTGCCCTCCCAGGTGACGGTAGTAATACTGCCTGGGCTGGGTCGGTCGTGGCCTGAGAGAAAAATGGCTGAAGGGTTTTTAACTTCCTGCATGCCTTTGTCGGTCATGGCAAAAACGCCAACTTCATTGAGCGGGCCAAAGCGGTTTTTGATACCGCGAATGGTTCGAAAACGGCTGTCATTATTGTCTTCAATCATTAAGAAGGTGTCGATCATGTGTTCTAGCACTTTGGGGCCGGCGAGTGTGCCGTCCTTGGTAATGTGACCGACGAGAATGACGGTTGTATCGGTTTGCTTGGCAAACTGGGTGAGTCGCCCAGCACTTTCTTTGACTTGGGATACGCCGCCTGGGGCAGATTGTACGTCGGCCGTATTCATCACTTGAATCGAGTCGATGACAACGACTTTGGGTTTGATGTTTTGGCAGTGGACAATGATCTCTTCTACGCTGGTTTCTGCAAGCATGCTGAGGTTATCTGATGGCAGTTTTAATCGGTTGGCGCGTAGGGCAACTTGTTGTAGTGACTCCTCTCCGGTGACGTATAGCGCATTCATTGCTTTGTTGAGGTGACACATGAGTTGTAGGAGTAAGGTGCTTTTACCCGCACCAGGGGAGCCTGCAATGAGGATGACGGAGCCTGGCACCATACCTTGCCCTAGGACTCGGTCTAATTCACCAATGTTGGTTGAGAATCTCGGACGTTCATCAGTACCTACTGTGCCGAGTTTTTTAACTTCAGATTTGTCGCCTGCGTAACCAGAAAATTTTTGATGTTTGATGGTTTTGGCTTGTTTCATCTCTGAGATGGTATTCCAAGCTTTACAGTCCGGGCATTGACCCTGCCATTTGGGGAAGTCTGCGCCACAATCGGTGCAAAAAAAAGTGGTAATGGTTTTGGCCATGCGTATGGTGGATCCTGAGTTAATTTAGGCAGGTTACAGTAACTTTTACTCGGTAATATTTCAAAGTTGTTTCTGATCAGGTTGATCTGGCAGACGTCGAGAATAGCCTTTATGGTTATGTTGCTTGGATCGTTGTTGTGCAGAGTTAGGTTTTTTCCGGTCGTGGAATATTGAGTGCAAAGGGTAATAATTCTGCGTTTCTGATCTTTAAATTGATGCTGTGGGTTTTTTAAGGCGATGTGTTATGTTTGCATTGGCTTTGAGTTAATGCACAGCCTGTGTGTGGCGCTTGATGCCTGTATTAGGTTGTCAGTCAGTAAAAATTGGTTTTTTGTTTGCGCCGAGTGAAAGGGTTTAAGTCTGATTATATGTTGAAAAAATTCACAAAATTGTTCCGTCCAAATGTTCGATTATCGGGTCGTTTTACAGGGTGTTTGTTGGGTCAAGCTTTAGGGGATGCCTTAGGGTTTGTCGTTGAAGGATATCCGCCAGAGGTGTGTGCATCTTATGTGCGACGAGAGATGCGCGAAGTGTTTACTGGGCAAGATGGTCGTACGGGATTTTCTTTTGGCCAATATTCAGATGATACGCAGCTGGCGCGAGAGTTATTACAAAGTTATGCCGCTGTAGGGTATTTCGACCCTGCCGATTATGCAAGGCGTATTGCGGCCATATTTCAAGAAAAGCGGATTGTTGGCCGAGGGACTGCAACTGAAAATGCAGCAATGCGGTTACAGGCAAATATCCATTGGATGGACTCTGGTGAGCCGCCACCTTCAGCAGGGAATGGGGCGGCGATGCGAGCAGGTGTGATTGGATTGTTGTTTTATGATAATTGGGATCATCTTGTTGTGGCCGCGCACGAGCAAAGCTTCAGCACGCACCAAGACCCCCGCTGTAGTGCGGGCAGTATTGTCATTGCACTGACTGTCGGTTGGGTTGTGACGAAAAAATTAGTTGTTGCAGAGTTGTTGGCAGAGTTGTCGAAGCAAGTACGAGTGTATGATCCTATTTTAGCGGCTGCATTGTTAAATGATATGCCGAGATGGCTGGGGCAGACACCTGGGCAAGCTTATGGCCAGATTGCGATGGTAGGTCTGACAGAAGGTTATAAAGACAGCTGGCATGGCATATCGCCATTTGTCACGCCAAGTGTATTATGGAGTTTATATGCTTTTTTACGGACGCCGGATGATTACTGGGCAAGCTTATCTGTCGCTATTGCGGTTGGCGGTGATGTGGATACAACCGCTGCAATGACGGGCGCAATGAGTGGGGCGTATCAAGGTTTGTCGGCGCTACCTGCATCGGTTGTTAAGCAGGTGACAGACTGTGGGAGTTGGGAGTTCGAACAGCTTTGCTCACTGGCAGAATCGGTCTGCCAGCAAAAACAAGCGTCAATGGCGGTTTAAAGCTTGATCAGTGCTTCTAAGTCGCGTTGTAACATATCAGAATCACATAGGTTCAGCTCAATCAGCCTTTTGATGTGGGTGATGCTGTCAATGTCGACATTTTGGCAATAAAAGCCCAAACAATCATCACCTACGTGAGCCACTGTGACTTCCATCGCAATAATATGACCTTCATCTAGAGGGATCTTTAAGCTGAAGGGCATTTGCTCAAATATTTCCCAGTCAGAATTTATCGGTTTTGTTGTTAAAGCGCCCTTCATAGACAGGTCTAACAGAAAAATATCCACATGACCTTTGGGGCCAATCAGTTGCGCTTCATTATGAAAGGGGACTCGTTGGAACTGACGTTTTTCCTCGCTCATTTTTAATCACCTAAGCTTGCGTCAAAAAAGAATTGCATGGTTATGTTGTCGATCTCTATTAAATCATTTTCTTTTAGAAGCTCAGGCGTATCTCCGATCGCTGAGCTGCCAATTTTAGTACTGTTGTTTTTATCACTTGCAGAAAGGTAATAGCCTTCTGATTTTTGTGTGATTAGGGCGCTGTCGCTACCATCTCGGCCAAGCTTTATGTGGGTTTTACTTAGGCGGATAATGCGGCCTAAATTTTCACCGCTCATGATTTGTAAGCACCCCTGGTGGTTGAGGCTGGCTTCGTGCTTGTGTCTCAGTAATGACTGGCTTTGTTCGGGGTTGCCAGTGAATTCGATGGTATGTTTGCCGAGTGAAAAGGTGTCTTTGTCTGAGAGGGCGTGTTTAGAGGTAATGGCGGTGCCATTAACGAGTGTTGGGCTTTCAGGGTCTAGTGCTTCTAAATACAGTCCGTCGTCTCGTTGCGTAACTTTACAGTGTTCTGCGCTAACGGCAAGACTGTCTATAACAAGATCGCAAGCGGCACCTGAGCCAATGACAATTTCATCAAACTCTATAAAATGCTCTTGGATGAGGTGTTCTTTAAAATAGACAGTGAGTTTCACACAGATTCCCAATTAAAATTTTTTAACTAGTGCAAAGTATAGTCAATATTATGGAATATCGTAAAATTTCACTGTTTTTATCATGTTTCCATGCATTTGCATGATTTCGACAGGGTGCCCTTCTAATTTTAAGCTGGTGCCAGCATCAGGGATGTCTTCTAAATACTCTAAAATGAGTCCATTGAGGGTTTTGGGGCCGTCAACGGGAAGGTTGATCATGAGGGATTGATTGATGTCTCTTACGTGTGTGCTGCCATCAATGATCACGCTGCCATCATCCGTGGTGCGGACTTGTTGTACGGGGGTGGGCAGTGTGGTGAAGTCGCCTACAATCTCTTCGAGAATATCTTCTAGGGTGACTAACCCTTGGATGTCACCATATTCATCAACAACAATACCGGTGCGGCGCCTTTCATGCTGAAAATTGATGAGCTGTACTGTCAGAGGTGTGCCTTCTGGTACATAATAAGGTTGTCTAACAATATTGCTCAATTCTTCCTCTTTGAATTTTTCATTCAAGATGGCGTTCAGGGTCTTTCGAGTGTGGATAATGCCTTGAATGTTTTCAATATTATCGGTAAATGCCAGTAAGCGGGTGTACTGTGAGGATACCAGCTGTTTTATGATGCTGTCTTGATCTTCGGCTAAGTCAATGCCGACAATTTCATTTCGAGGCACCATAATGTCTTCAACGCGAGCAGCTTCCAGGCTAAGAATACTGAGGAGCATGGTTTGGTGTCGTTCTGGAATGAGTGACCCGGCCTCAAGGACAACCGTTTTAAGCTCGTCTAGACTTAACGCTTGGGGGTTGTTGTTGTTGTCGGTTCTAACGCGGAGCAGTTTGAGTAGGTTGTTGGCTAAAAAATTGACAAAATAGACGATGGGGTAAAAGAGTTTGAGCAGTGGTGTGTAGATAAAGGCGGCAGGAAAGGCAATTCGTTCGGGGTGAAGTGCGGACAGTGTTTTTGGGGTGACTTCGGCAAAGATAAGAATAACAAAAGTAAGAATGCCTGCCGCGAGGCCAATCATAACCTCTTCTGTGATGTGTAAATCATAAGTCTCAATCAGTCGTAACGCGATAATGGTCGATAATGACGAAGCTAGAATGTTGACAAAATTATTGCCCAATAAAATCAGGCCGATTAGGCGGTCGGGGCGTTTTAACAGGGCGCTAGCTTTAATGGCGCCTTTGTGTTTTTTTTTGGTTAAATGTTTTAACCGGTAGCGGTTAATGGACATTAAGGCTGTTTCTGAGCCTGAAAAGAAGGCAGATAAAACAATTAAACCAACGAGGATGGCAAATAACGCGCTAAGGGATATTTCGTTCAACGACAAAACTCAATCAAAATAATATCCGCTGATTGTGGTGTGGGTGGCCGCGTCTGTCAAGCTTACTCGGCGGTTTCTGTTGGCTGGACGACACTATTGATGCTGCCATCTTGAAAGCGAGTTGTGATTGTTTTGCCAGGTGAGCAATCAGCGGCTTTGCTAATGAGTTTTTGGCGCTCGTCGGTGACCAGGGTATAGCCCCTGTCTAAAGTGGCTAGTGGGCTTAGCATGTGTAGTTTTGCTGCAGCTTGAGCAAGTCTGTCTTGCTGTTTGCTCTGCTGCAATTGCTGCTGGTGAGTGAATCTTTGGGCCAGTTGAACCAGGGTTTGTTGGTGTTTTTGAATGCGCTGTGAGGGGTTCAGTTGTTGTAGGTTGTTATTGGCCTGGATGAGTTGAGTTTTGGCTTTGGTGAGGCTAGTTTGTGCCAGATGCTGTAACGTGTTCTGGCAGTTTTGTAAGCGCTGTTTGGCAAGCGCTATTTTGTGTCCTGGGTGGCAGCGTTGTAGATGGCGTTGCAGCCAATCGAGTTGTTGTGATTTTTGCTCAAGACGTTGCTTTATTTGTTGTTGTAATCGTGTTTCGTGTGACTGAAAAGTATTCAGCCAGGCATGTTGATCTGGTGATGCCATTTCGGCAGCGCCGGATGGGGTGGGGGCTCTGTTATCTGCTACAAAATCGGTGAGGGCAATGTCAGTCTCGTGACCTATACCTGAGATAATGGGGATATCACTGTCAAATACTGCGCGAGCAACGGGTTCTGTGTTGAATGCCCACAAATCTTCTAGCGAGCCACCGCCTCTAATGAGTAGCAGGACATCGCATTCACCCCGGTTATTGGCTAACTCAATGGCGTCAACAATTTGTTCTGTTGCTTGTGTACCTTGAACCAGTGTTGGGTAAATAATCACGGGAATACTGGGGAAACGCTGGTTTAAAATGATCAGAACGTCTCTTACTGCAGCGCTGGTTGGCGACGTTATGATGCCAATATGTTTGGGCAGTTGCGGTATGGGTTGTTTGTGCTCGGCATCGAACAGCCCTTCTGAGGAAAGCTGCTTTTTGAGCCTTTCATATTGCTGCTGTAACTCGCCTTCGCCAAACAGCTCCATGTGTTCTGCGACGAGTTGAAAATCGCCTCTTGCTTCGTATAGCCCAACCCTGGCTCGGATAATGACTTGCATGCCGTGTTTTGGTTTAAAGCCGGTACGCATGGCAACCATTCGGAACATGGCGCAGCGAACTTGTGTCTTGCCATCTTTTAACGAGAAATAACAATGCCCTGAGGCGGCAATGGTGAGGTTGGAAATTTCACCTGTGACCCAAGTGAGGTCAAAAGTGTCTTTAAGGAGCTCTGCGACAGAATGGTTTAACTGGCTGACAGTGAGAACCATTCTGTCGCGATAAGTACTCATTTTAAAAAGTCAGTTGTTACCGAGCTGTCGTTACCGGTCATTTGTTGTTTGCCCAGTTCAGCTTGTTCTTTGGCGTGGGCAGCCAGGGTGTTGGCTTTTTGGGTGTCGCCTTTAATGAGGGCGGCTTCTGCTTGTTGGATGGTTTTGTTGACATCTCGCCATTCACCGTTAACCGCATTGGCTTCATGCTGGGCTTGTTTGGCTTCTAGGATTGCGGTTTTAGCATCTTTGGCAAAGGAAAGTGTGCTGAATAAGCATAGTAGGCAAGTTAGTGCGATTTTCATGGGCGTTACTCAGTGTGTGTCAATGATGGTGGATGATACCATCACTGTTATGGAAACTGAATATGCGTATGTTAAGTCTCAAACATATTGTGGACTTCGTCGACTTGCTCCGCCATGCCTTCCATTTCAATGACTAAGACTTCAGATTGTAATCCGAGCTTTTGAAAGGCAGGTATGTTGTCCCAGTCAAGGTCTGTTAATTCGTCGGGTGTGCCAATTTTACTTTGTATATTTGCCACGATCACAATGTCGACCAACGTTGGCTGAGGGCCGCCATCGTAATCTAAATTTTCATGTTGAGTGGCGACTTCAATCATGGTTTCTGGAAAGCCCCAGGAATTCATGATGACCTTGCCAATGATGGGGTGTAATTTGTGAATGATTTTATCTAAGCGTTTCTCATTATCAAGCAGCTCAGGGATTTCTTCTGTTTTAACCAGTATTGGTAAGGCGCCAATGTCATGTACCAGCCCTGCAAGCATGGCTTGGTCAGGCAGTATATGGGGGTATTGTGAGGCCAGTGCGCGTGAAATGGCAGCGACTTCAATACTATGAGCCCATAGGGCGCGCATTCTAGTGTCTAATGCGCTGGAGGTCGCTTGAAACATTTGCTGTATGACGATGCTGGTGACTAAGTTGCGAACTAATGCATTACCTAATCGTGTAACCGCCATTTTAATGTCTTCAATCATCACTCGGCCTCTGTAGAGAGGGGAGTTTGCGACTTGCATCAATCTGGCTGATAAAGCGGCGTCAGTCGCAACGATATCGGCAATTTTACCGGCGGTTGCATTGTCACTTTCAACCGCATCTCTCACTCTAAGGGCGACCTCCGGCAAAGTGGGGAGCACCAACTTATTGGAGCGAATCTCTTCTTTCAGCAGTTGTAAAAGCTCTTTTGCTTCCATCGAAATGTGTTCTCCAACCAAGATTAATCCTCCAAGTATAGGCGGAAGATGGCGCTTAGTTGGAATATTTCAGCGGATTATTCAGGAAATTCGTAAGGCAGTGATTGTAGGGATAATTCTACGCCTGTCGGGCTGCCCGCTAGGATGGTATTGTCCGCTTTGGCAATTTGTATTACAGCAAGTAATACATAGGTGTTTTCAGTGGTGGCTTGAATATCAACAATCTCCCCAATGCTTTGCTCATTGTCTGCGACAAAGAGTTTGCTACCGGGTAGCGGAGCCTCATCAATTTTGAGTTCAGCTTGGTACATTCGTTTTTTGAGTTTGCCTAAAAAATGGATTCTGGCGACAACCTCTTGTCCGGTATAACAGCCTTTGTCGAAACTAACGCCATTGATTAATTGAATGTTGGCCATTTGAGGTACAAAGGATTCCACGGTTTCGGTGGTGATGGTGGGGATGCCCGCCATGATTTCGGAGCGGCGCCAATCAATGCTGTTACTCAATTGTGCATTGCCTGAGAGTTTGAGCCAAAGGTTTTGGGCGGTGTCATTCGGGGCGAAAATCAACACTCTGTTTTGCTCAACCCGCAAGACAGTAATGCCGTTGTCGGTATGGCAGCCATAGTTTTCATCGGGAATGCTTAGCTGACTGCCAAGTGTGGATAACAGGGTATTACCCTCGATGGCGGTGAGGGCAAATTGGTCTGATACATCTGTGAGTACCACCTTCGACATCATGACGTACATGCGGAACCGCTTAACCATCGCCTCCATTAAAGGCTGAGGCAACATAATGTAATAAGCGTCATTGCGTTTAAAAATACGTATGCTGGCTAACATACGACCTTTGGGGCTGCAGCTGCTGCTAAATTGGCCTAGTTGCTCGGTAATCAGTGTCATGTTGTTCGTGAGCTGACCCTGGAAAAAGGTCACGGTGTCGTCACCTGTGGCTTCAATAACACCATAGTCTGACAAATCGTAAAGTCGGTCAGAGTGCTCAGAGGCAGGCCATGAGGGTAAGTTGCCATCAAAGTGGGCGCCGTTGTTGGTGAGAAAAGCTTGCCAAGATTCGTTCATTAAAAATACCTTCTGTGCGCTAAGTCAAGGTGGCAAGGATACACCAAATGACGGTGACAATTACCACTATACAAATAATGGCAACTAAGATAGTCTCGAAAATAAAGGGTTTTTTATGAGCAAGACGAAACCACGTCCCGTCTATCTTAATCTCATGCAAATAAAACTGCCTCCGGCAGGGTTAGCGTCCATAGGTCATCGAATCAGTGGTTTACTACTGGTGTTATTCTCCCCCGTATTAATTTATCTCTTTGCTTTGTCGTTAAGCAGCAGCCAAGGTTATTTAGAAGTGAAAGCTATTTTTGATAGTTTCATTTTTAAGCTGGTGTTAATGCTTTTATGTTGGTCTATTGCCCACCATCTTATAGCGGGTATTCGCTTTCTACTGCTAGATATGGACATTGGGATGCAGCGTGAAAAGGTCAATAAAACAGCATGGGTGGCCATGATTGGTGGCTTAGTTGTAGGCTTTATCTTATTTCTGAGGTGGGTATGAGTCGACAATTTCAAGGTTTAAAAGCGTGGTTAATGCAGCGAGTAACCGCCGTCTATTTGTTGTGTTTTCTGATTTACTTTATGGGTGTTCTACTGGTTTGCCCGCCTGAGGATTATCAAGCATGGCGAAGCTGGGTTGCCACACCGTGGATTAGCATTAGTATGTCGGTTTTTATCATTAGCCTGGCGCTGCATGCTTGGGTTGGCATGAGGGACATATTCATTGACTACATCAAACCAATTGGTTTGAAAATAGGCTTGTTATCACTATTAGGATTGGCCTTAATTAGCAGTGTCTTTTGGGCACTGCAAGCGATTGTGTTATTGCAATTAGGAGGCCAATCATGAACATTGAAAAACGCCGGTTTGACTCGCTCATTATTGGAGCAGGTGGTGCAGGGTTACGGGCCTCTTTGGCATTGTCTCAATCTGAGGCACGTGTTGCCGTGGTTTCCAAAGTGTTTCCTACGCGTTCACACACGGTGGCTGCACAAGGTGGTGTGAATGCCGCATTGGGTAATGTGACTGAAGACAGTTGGCATTGGCACATGTACGACACCGTTAAGGGCAGTGATTACTTAGGTGATCAAGATGCGATTGAGTATATGTGTCGGACAGCGCCAAAGGTAGTGGTTGAGCTAGAGCATTATGGCGTGCCTTTTTCCCGAATGGATAACGGCAAAATTTATCAGCGACCTTTTGGCGGTCAAAGTAGAAATTTTGGTGGTGCTCAAGCTTCTCGTACATGTGCAGCTGCTGACCGAACAGGGCATGCCATTTTGCATACGCTTTATCAGCAAAATATTCAGGCAAAAACACATTTTTTTGATGAATATTTTGCCATAGATTTAATTAAAGATGATGAAGGGGCCATTTTAGGCGCTGTGGTGTTAAACATTGCCACAGGTGAACCTTTGATTATTGAAGCAAAAACAACGCTGCTAGCGACAGGGGGGGCCGGGCAAATTTTCCGTACCACCACCAATGCACATATCAATACCGGTGACGGTATGGCGATGGCATTACGCGCTGGGGCACCGTTACAAGACATGGAATTTTTTCAATTCCACCCAACAGGTATTGCCGGTAAGGGCATGTTGATTACAGAGGGCGCCCGTGGTGAAGGTGGTTATCTGGTGAATTGTGATGGTGAGCGTTTTATGGAGCGTTATGCGCCGAATGCGAAAGACTTGGCTAGCCGAGATGTGGTGAGTCGAGCCATTGCCATTGAGGTGCGTGATGGCCGAGGCTGTGGCCCTGACAAAGATCATGTGATGCTAAAGCTGGATCACTTAGGGGAGGCAGTGATTAAAAAACGCTTGCCCGGTATTAGGGACAGTTGTTTGACGTTTAAAAATCTTGACCCTGTCAGTACACCGATTCCAGTTTATCCAACGGCACATTATACCATGGGGGGCATTCCTACAAATCGCTATGGTGAGGTCGTGGTGCCTGAACGGCATGGCCCAGAAGAGCCCATGATCGGGCTTTATGCGGCGGGAGAAAGTGCTTGTGTGTCAGTGCATGGTGGTAACCGGCTGGGAGGCAACTCCTTGTTAGATATTTTGGTTTTCGGCCGAGCATCGGGTCATAAAGTTACCGATTATTTGAAAGAAAATAGGCATCACAGACCACTCGCTCAAGACAGTGTTGATCAAGCTTTTGAACGTCTTCTGCGCTGGGATAAAAAAGGTGAGGGTGAAAATGTCTATGACTTAAAAGCGGAGCTTAAAAAGACCATGGAGGAACACTGTGGTGTGTTCCGCCGTGAAGATGAGTTAGCCGCGGGTTTTGAAAAGGTGTGTGTGTTAGAAGAACGACTGCAGGATGCTGTGTTGTCCGATCATAGTAAGGTCTTTAATACGGCCAGAATTGAAGCAATGGAATTAGAAAATTTAATGGATGTGGCTTTAGCAACGGTTAAATCTGCGTTAGAGCGACAGGAAAGTCGGGGCGCGCACTCTCGAATTGACTACCCTGAAAGGGATGATAAGAGCTGGTTGAAGCACAGTCTATACTTTAAAGAAGGAAAGACGTTAGATTTTAAACCGGTCACTTTAAAACCTTTATCCGTTGAGACATTTCCGCCTAAGCCTCGAGTGTATTAAAACCTGAATTCGTATGATAAGTGCATGACCTCTGGTCGTAGCTAAATAAAAACACCTATAGAGTAAAGTAAGACTCAGGTGTAAAGTAATAAGCTACCAAACACAT
>JABHGC010000272.1 GCA_018672285.1 Methylococcales bacterium | reverse complement strand
TGTAATAATTGCTGAGAAACATTACGACCATCAGATAAAAACACATGGGCAAGCGTGCGCCCATATCTATCGACAGATTCGCGACCTTTCAGTAAACGCACTTTTTGTTGAGATTGCTCAAACAGCTGACGTAAGTGCGCTTTTGCTTTAATAGCAAAAGGCTCACTTCTACGACCCTTACGACCAATTTCGGGTGTATCAATACCAATAATGCGTATTTTTTTGCCACGTTTAGTCAGAAACGTATCACCATCAACGACTCGTTGAATAGTAACACGCTCAACACGTTGTGATGTTAACTGACCACAATCAGCGAGTACGACTGCTGATTGTAAAGCGAGAAAAAGTAGTAGAAAACTACTTCTTACGAGCGTATTTCTTACGGAATTTATCAACACGGCCAGCAGTATCAAGTAACTTCTGTTTACCGGTATAAAATGGGTGGCATGCTGAACATACATCAACGTTCAACTCGTCCTTACCCAAGGTAGAACCCGTAGTAAACTTGTTACCGCAACTACAAACCACTTCAATTTCACTGTACTTCGGATGAATATCTGCCTTCACGACCCTTTTACCCCAGTTCTACATTAACAAATCATTAAAAGGAGCCGAATTTTAAAACATGCATCCCTACAGCGCAAGCACTAAATTTCTTTATCGAACCATTTGCTCTTTTTCAGCGTTGTGTTGGCGTGCATTTAACATCAACACAGGTGCCTTTTCAGCAACAGGTTCATTTAAAACGGGCTTATTTGGATAGGCTTTAGAATATAGACTTAATTGGTCTAAAGACTCCATTAACCCTGATTTACCTAACACACGATCCCACATCATCTTAGACATACGCAGACAAGCGGCTAATGGTGTCTTTGATCGAGAACGAATTTGATCCACTTTCCACTGAAGACATTCTAAGCGATGACGCTGGTCTTCAGGTGCACTATCTATTAACTGTTGAATCACCTCTTTCCGGCGCGCCTCAAAAGCTTCAGGATCTTCCTTTGCAAGTTTTGACCATGTATCAAAGTCTATATTGATGTCTGACATTACTGTCTCCCAAGTCCGTATGCAGGCAGCTTAATGCTGTCGCTTAAAATATTAGATGATAATAATATAACAATCTGGACTTAGGATGTCCAACATAACGCAGAGTTTTATTCAGGGGAAATCCCGATCAGTAAAGGCTGACAAATTCGCATTGAGACGCTAAGCGACTTATACTAAAACAGTAATTCATTGGCACCTCCACCACACATTAGATAAAAAAAACATGACACATTGGCAACCCAAACCGCTTCTTTTTGCACACGGCTTCTACATTTGCATATTACTCTCTTGGTATTTCTTTGAAAATGCATGGGCCGCACTCGACCATACTGCTTTCTTCTTCTTTAATGGTTTACTCGACACCAGCTACGATTGGCAGTATTACTGGGCTATCGCTAACAAACGCGCATTTGATGTTGTCCCGGCAACACTGATGCTATCCGTCTTCTTTCTCTATATATTAGGCAAACAAAGAACAGAGGTACGCAAACGCATCGCCCAAATGATGGTGATTGGCATTTTTTCATTAATCGTCCTGACATTCTCGAAAAAAGTCTTGGATTTTGACCGCCATAGCCCCTCTTTAGAACTTGAACCCGTTCATCGCATCACCCTATTAGTCCCCGATGTCGATACAAAAGATTCCTCGAAAGACTCCTTTCCTGGCGAACATACGATGACGTTATCAGTGTGGGTCTTTTTGTTTTGGTATTTTGCCGGCTGGCGTTTTGGTTTAGTTGCTCTCAGCTTTGGCATCATTTTTAGTATCCCAAGGCTGGTTGCAGGCGCACACTGGCTAACGGATGACATTATTGGCGGAATCGGGGTTGCTGGCCTTGCGAGTTGTTGGCTGATTTGCACCCCTGCACTTGGGTTTTTATTACAAAAATTTGACCCCATCGCAGGATGGCTTGGGCGAACCTTCAGATTAAGCAAAGAAACATAACATCAGCTCATTTAAGTGCCGCCACCCTTGAGGTGTCGGCTTTATTCTCTGTGGCGATACCTGCAGCAAAGATTTTTTACAGGCTTCCTCTGCCAGTTTTTCAAACTCTGCAAATGATACGCCAGCCCTAGAGAAGAGTAAGTGTGGGTCAAACCCCGCTTTAACCCGCAATGCATTCATCATAAACTCAGACAACACGGCATCAGAAGCCTGCAAAGCGGGCACTTCACCTGCAGTCATCGCATCAATATAGGCTTGGGGGTGGCGAGGCTTACTATATCGACAAATACCTTGCTCTGTTCTTTTACCATGAGCACCAGGGCCTACCGCCATATAGTCCCCAAACAACCAATAATTCAGATTATGCCGACAGGCTTGGCCCTTTTGGGCATAGGCTGAAACTTCGTATTGCTGATAACCCTGTTTTTCTAATTGAGCCTGACCGGACTCATACATATCCCAAATCAACTCATCTTCAGGCAAAGTTGGGCGCTGCTGATAAAACAAAGTGTTTGGCTCAATGGTTAACTGGTAATACGAAATATGGTGTGGCTGTAGAGATAATGCTTGCTGAATATCGGCACTTGCCTGAGCGACTGTTTGCCCTGGCAAACCAAACATCAAATCAAGGTTAATACGCTGGAACCCTACTTTATGCGCCATTTCAATCGTCGCAATCGCTTGCTCGGAAGAATGGACTCGCCCAATCTGTTTAAGCCTTTCAGGCTCAAAAGTCTGCACACCCACCGATAAACGGTTAATCCCTGCCTGAAAAAAACCATGCCATTTTTGGCTTTCCAACGTGGCAGGATTGGCCTCTAACGTCACTTCACAATCTGCAGCAAGCCGTTTACTTTGATGCAAATACGCCATGACCTCATTCACGGTTTC
Source organism: Methylococcales bacterium (assembly GCA_018672285.1). Classification (GTDB taxonomy): domain Bacteria; phylum Pseudomonadota; class Gammaproteobacteria; order JABHGC01; family JABHGC01; genus JABHGC01. The sequence goes on along the minus strand of JABHGC010000272.1, from coordinate 10,748 downwards.
AGGGGATAACAAACTGGGTGTGCCACCCCCCCAAAAAATCGTGTGTATTAATCGGCTATCTTGCGACAGCTCATACTCAAGATCTATCAGTAACGCAGCTAAATAGGCTTTTTCGGGCAATTCACCTTTGACAGCATGTGAATTAAAATCACAATATGGGCACTTCTTTACACACCATGGGACATGGATATATAAAGAAAGTGGTATACCTGAGTCATCTAACGCTTTAATCAAAATGTCGATGTGCGTTTAACTGCTGAACTAAATATTGTAATGCCTGTCCACGATGACTTCTCGCGTGCTTTTCATCCGACGTCAGTTCTGCTGCTGACTTATTGGTTGTTAACACGCCAAATATAGGGTCATATCCAAAACCACCATCACCTTGCGGAGCCTCTAACACAACCCCTTCCCATGTTCCCTGACAGATTAAAGGTGTTGGGTCTTCTGCGTGCCGTACAAACACCAATAAACATTGGTACCGGCAAGAGCGCTTTTCTGCAGGCACACCTTCCATGGCCTTTAATAATTTTTTCCAGTTGGCATCATCAGCTGCGCCCTCACCTGAATATCGAGCAGAATATATTCCAGGCGCACCATTTAAAGCATCAACCTCAATACCTGAATCATCCGCTATTGCAGGTCGACCACTCAGTTTAGAGGCATGCCGCGCTTTAATAATGGCATTTTCAACAAAACTCAGACCATCCTCAACAGCATCTTCAATATCAAATTCAGATTGAGGCACCACAGTAATACAAAAATCAGATAACAACTCTGCAAACTCTTTAAGTTTGCCTTTGTTGTTGCTCGCCATCACTATTTTATTGTCCATTATTTCAACTCGCTAAGGCTTCTTTTTGGATTTCAACCAGGCGTTTAACACCTTCCGTTGCCAAGGCTAACATGGCTTGTAATTCATTCGCATTAAACGGCGCTTCTTCTGCCGTCCCTTGAATCTCAATGAAATCACCGGCTTCATTCATGACCACATTCATATCGGTCTCAGCATTAGAGTCTTCAGCATAATCTAAATCCAATACTGCTTCACCATTATATATACCTACTGAAACAGAGGCGATAAAAGCATTAATGGGGTTTTTCTTAATTGCGCCACGTTTGATTAATGTTTGCACCGCATCCGTTAACGCAACAAATGCCCCAGTAATAGAGGCGGTTCGAGTACCACCATCTGCCTGAATCACATCACAATCTAAGGTAATGGTTTTGTCACCCAATGCTTTTAAATCAACCGACGCTCTAAGTGCCCGACCGATCAAACGTTGAATCTCCATGGTACGGCCGCTTTTACCTTTACCCGCTTCACGGAACATTCTATTGCCCGTCGAGCGTGGCAACATGCCGTATTCAGCCGTCACCCAGCCTTTGCCTTCACCCTTCATAAAACGCGGTACACGGTCATCCACTGTTGCAGTACAAATGACTTTGGTGTCGCCAAACTCAACCAACACAGAACCTTCTGCGTGCTTCGTATAGTTTCTCGTAATGGTAATTTGACGTAACTCGTCAGCTGCTCTGCCACTTGGTCGCATAAGGTCTCCACATAATTGCAATATGAAATGGGAGCGCTAGGTTAGCATACCGAGTCGTCAGCCGCTATGGAGACCACATTTCATTGCAGTGAGTAAGTCTTCTGCGGTTTGAGGCCTTTTAGCGGGATCGACTGTGATGGCCCAATCAATTGCTTCTAACAATGCATGTCGATACTTCTTTTTAATACTCGACATTTCCATCAACGGCTTAACATTATCACTGACCGCACGCTTTTTAGCATCGGGTATATGCTTGCCATCAATGCAATAACGCATAGTTGCACCCAACGCATATACATCACTCCACGGGCCAAGGTGGCTGCCTTTTTGGTATTGTTCTATGGCTGAAAAACCTTTTGACAGCACTCTGCCATAAAAGGCAGTTTGTTCTTTTTTGAATAAATGCACGGCACCAAAATCGAGAATAATTGGCCTGCCACCAGGGCGAATATGAATGTTTTCAGGTTTAATATCCAAGTGCAAAACCCCTTTATGATGGACTTCACTTAACGCTTGAATCACTAAAGGAAATACCGTATCTACAAATTTTTCACTCAGGTGGCCATGCTTGCGGACATACGCCCCTAGATTCTCTCCACGCTCATAACGCATCACCAAATACACCGTATTATTGGCATGAAAACAGCTCAATGCCTCTACAATGTTTTCGTGTTTCATATCTGCTAAAATTTTTGCTTCCAACAAAAACAATTGCTTACCGCGCTCAAATGAATCTTTTTTCTCATTTCGGATTTGAATATTGCCGTTTTCAGCTCGAACCGTCATTTTCCGTGGCATATATTCTTTTATGACCACACAATCCTCATCTAACATGCTTTGTGCGCGGTACACATTACTAAAGCCACCACTTCCCAGAAACCCATTAACAACGTAATGGTCCAACACAACACCGGCTTCTAATTTTTGATTAATTTCAGTCATTCAAATGACGCTTTTCAGCCCTTACGTTTTTAAATAGTTATATTCATTGTAGTATACCCCCAATTTTATCGTTAAAAGGTTACCGTATGATCCGCAGCATGACGGCCTTCGCCCGCCAAGAAAATCAATTTGAATGGGGCACATTAATCTGGGAAGTACGCAGTGTTAATCACAGATACTTGGAACCTACCCCCAGGCTACCGGATGAATTCCGTCAAATCGAAAGCAAAATTAGACAATGCATCCAAAGCAAATTAAAGCGGGGGAAAATCGATTGCACCCTACGCTTTCACCCTGCAGCGCATAATGATCAAGCGATAGAACTAAACACCCCACTGCTACAGCAGTTGCTTCATACAACAAATCAAATTCAACAGCAACACGACAATATTGCGGACATAAACCCCATTGAACTCCTCAACTGGCCAGGTGTTTTACAAAGCAAAAAACAAGATTTTGACAACCTATACCCGCAAGCGATCTCTCTATTAGATAACGCCCTAGATGACCTTGTGAGCATGCGCGAAACGGAAGGAAAACAACTCAAGCAGCTCATTACCCAACGCTGCAAAGCTGTCAATGAACACGTTGTTATTGTTGAACAAAAGATGCCTGAAATTATCCAAAAATTTAGAGATAAACTCAGTAGCAGGCTCAATGAATTAATGGACGAGGTGGACCCACAGCGCATCGAGCAAGAAATATCTCTGTTAGCTCAAAAACTCGACATTGCTGAAGAAACTGACCGGCTCAACACCCACACCACCGAAGTATTAAAAATACTTGAAAAAGATCAACCGGTTGGCAGAAAATTAGATTTTTTAATGCAAGAACTCCACCGAGAAGCCAATACACTATCGGCAAAATCAATTGATACCACCATCACCCAATGCGCCATCGAAATTAAAGTACTCATAGAGCAAATGCGCGAGCAAGTACAAAACATCGAATAATCCGATGCAGCCAGTCGTTGCAGTGACTGGGGTTTTTGCCTACACTGGTCACAAAAACCACCTATGTAAGGACAGAATGAGTACGCTAGGGTCTCTTTTCATTATCTCTGCCGCCTCTGGCACAGGTAAAACCAGCCTTGTGATTGCCTTATTACAATCACAAAAATACCTAACCGTGTCTATTTCCCATACCACCAGAAAGCAACGCCCTGGTGAAGTTGACGGTGAGCACTACCACTTTATCGATGAAGCCACCTTCATCAAAATGCGAGATAACCGAGAGTTTTTAGAGCATGCACATGTGTTCGACAACTATTACGGCACCTCAGCAGCATCCGTCAAATCACTACTAGAAAGTGGCAAAGACGTCATTCTAGAAATAGATTGGCAAGGGGCACTTCAGGTGAAGGCGATGTTACCTGAGAGTATCTCTATTTTTATTCTCCCCCCATCCATCACCGCACTTGATGAGCGTTTGAGAAGCCGTGGACAGGATGATGAGAATGTTATTCAAAGACGCATGCAAGATGCTAAGTCTGATATTGCTCAGTATGAACAATTTGACTACATCGTCATCAACGACCACTTTGAAGAAGCGTGTAAACAAATGGTACAAATATTCAAAGCAAGCCAATTACTTACATCAAAACAAGCTAGGCGAGAACATGCATTGCTTGAAGAATTGATTAATTAAAACACGGCGCTTGATCCTAGCTTGACAGGCGGTTAGAATGCATATCCCTTTGAAAAAACTGCCCTGGAGACTTTAATGGCACGTGTTACTGTTCAAGACTGCTTAGAAAAAGTAGACAATCGTTTTGACTTAATCATGGTTGCATCAAAACGCGCTCGCCAGCTTGCCAACGGCATTGACCCTCTCGTTCCTTGGGAAAACGACAAAGTGACCGTTGTTGCTTTACGAGAAATTGCTGAAGGTTTAATTGACCGTAGCATTCTAGAGAAAACAGAAACACCTAGCGAATAATCGTAAAGGTCTGGTTGTATGCCAGAATCCACCCCAGCTGCCCCTAATGACAACACGGACAAACCGCGCTTTCTCATCAGCGATTTATGCGCGCTCCTAGAACAATACCTAGAACCTACCCAAATCCGTGAAGTCTATCGCAGTTACCTCTATGGTGCCGAGGCACACAATGGCCAGCATCGTAAAAGTGGCGAACCCTACATTTACCACCCCATTGCGGTTGCAAAAATCCTCGCTGAAATGCGTATGGATCACCAAACCTTAGTTTCTGCCATCCTGCATGACGTTATTGAAGATACACCAACCGTAAAGTCACAATTAAGTGATGAGTTCACTCCTGAAGTGGCAGAGCTTGTGGATGGCGTCAGCAAGCTGACCCACCTTGACCGAAAGTCTCACTCTGAAGCGCAGTCTGAAAATTTTCAAAAAATGTTCTTAGCGATGTCCAAGGATATTCGCGTCATTATCATCAAGCTTGCCGATCGCTTACATAATATGAGAACCCTTGGCGTGATGCCCGCCCATAAACGCAAACGCATCGCCAACGAAACCCTAGAAATTTATGCGCCAATCGCCAATCGATTGGGCATGAATAACATTAGAAAAGAGCTAGAGGGTCTTGGCTTTTCAGCAAAACACCCCATGCGCGCCAATGTACTTCGCAATGCCGTGCAAAAAGCACGCGGACATCACTCTGAAATTACCAGCCATATTGAGCAGTCAATTAAGCGTGCCCTATTTCAAGAAGACATTCCTGCCGATATTTTAGGGCGCGAAAAACACCTTTATAGTATTTACCAGAAAATGCTCAAAAAGCATCTGCCATTTTCAGAGGTATTTGATGTTTATGGATTCAGAATCATCGTCGATAAAGTCGATACGTGTTACCGTGTTTTAGGTGCAATGCACGGCTTATTCAAACCGGTACCAGGTAAATTTAAAGACTATATTGCCATTCCGAAATCCAATGGTTATCAATCTTTACACACCATTTTATTTGGCCCTCATGGCATTCCTATTGAGATTCAGATACGCACTGAAGAAATGCACCAAATTGCCGAATCTGGTATTGCCTCTCACTGGATGTACAAACAAAACAATGATGCACCACCCCAATTACAAAACCACCAATGGTTATTAAATTTATTAGAAATTCAAAAACAGTCTGGTAACCCACTCGAGTTTTTAGAAAGCGTTAAAATTGACCTTTTCCCAGATGAATCTTATGTGTTCACGCCTCGTGGAAAAATCATCAAACTGGCTAAAGGGGCTACAGCAATTGACTTTGCCTACGCTGTCCATACTGACATCGGTAACTCTGCCATTGCAGTACGCGTTAATCGGCGTTTATCCCCGCTACAAACAACATTATACACCGGCCAAACGGTTGAAATTATCACCAAAAAAGGCGCCCAACCAAACCCTTCTTGGCTAACGCATACGGCAACGGCAAAAGCCCGTACTAGCATTCGGGCATACTTAAAAAATATTCGCAAAACCGAGTCTGTTGACCTCGGTAAACGCCTACTCACTAAAGAGTTAGAGCAGCTCAATAGCTCGCTCGAAGAGTTACCAGCACAGCACCTTGAAGCTGTTTTAGCCTCGTACCAACTCACCTCTATAGATCAGCTCCTTTCAGAAATTGGGTTTGGCAACCGTATGCCGATGCTTGTTGCAAGCCAGCTCATCTCCCCTGAAGATATTGGCGGAGACTCTGCCCTCCCACACTCTGGTGCCCCTCTAACAATAACCGGCACTGAGGGGATGGTGTTACATTTAGCCAAATGTTGCTTCCCCATTCCTGGCGACCCTATCGTGGCATTCTTCAGCCCAGGCAAAGGCATCAACGTCCATCACGACCAATGCAACAACTACCTCAATCGAAAAGACCCAACAGACTGGACTGCCGTTCAGTGGGAAAAAGACCTTGAAGGTGAATATGCCGCAGGCCTCCGTATCGAGGTCGCCAACCAGCGCGGCGTACTAGGCACTGTATCGTCGGTTATTGCACAACAAGGCTGTAATATTGAAAGCGTTCAAATGGACGAGTTAGATGGCTTAACATCCGTCGTGCATTTTGTAGTGACCGTTCAAAACCGCAAGCACTTGGCCAACTTATTCAGGCGCGTTCGTTTACTCAAATTTGTATTAAAAATATCCCGGACCAAACATTAAGGACAATTTCATGGCTCGAAAAATCATCAGCACGGATCAAGCACCACAAGCTATCGGCACCTATTCACAAGCAGTACAAGTGGGCAATACGGTTTATCTTTCTGGTCAAATTCCTTTAATTCCTGAAACAATGACCATGGTTGAAGGCAATATTGAAGATGAAATCCATCGGGTATTTAAAAATTTAACCGCCGTTGCCACCGCAGCAGGTGGCACACTCGATGATTTTGCCAAATTAAATATATTCTTAACGGACTTAAGCCACTTCCCTACCGTTAATGAAATTATGGCCCAATACTTCAAGCAACCTTACCCTGCTCGCGCAGCTATTGGCGTCGCCCAGCTACCTAAAGATGCTCAGGTAGAAATGGACGCTGTCATGGTGCTTGAAGGTTAATGATTTTTATCGGATGACGTGGGGCAGGAAGGCAAAAGTACATCCTTAATCCAGATGCTTAACGGTATAACCTTTTGCCTCTAATTTAGATAACACCCCTTCTTCGCCCACTAAATGCAATGCCCCGACCAATACAAATTCCACTTCTGGGGTCGTTAACATTGCTTCTAACTGGGGCATCCATGCATTATTTCTTTTAACCAATAAACTTTGGTATAGCTCTGGATAGTCTTTTTGCATATCTTCCAGCGCCACTTCAGCAAGCTTAGCCCGGTCACCTGAGCGCCATGCCGCTTTTAGTTTTCCCATCATTTCTTTCATCTCGCTCATCTCTTCAAGCGACTGAAGAATCAACTCACTTTCATGACCTTTCCCCATATTGACAATAAAATCGAGCTGTTGATCTAATGTTTCAAGAAAAGCGGCTGACTTTTTATCTTTCTTTCTACGCTCATTAAAATGCTCATCAACACCCGCGAGCGTCATACCGATACGCATCATTTCAACTTGAACCATCATCACATAAACCATTTGTGGCTTAGATTTTTTCAGGTCATTAATATTCATACCCCGGCTTTTAAAATACTGACTTAACGCAGAGTACGCTTTAGTCGATAACGACTTTTTTAGGGTATTAGCACTAGAATTTTTAAAGTACAAAGCACCCAACATTTTACTTTGAAATGCCAGCGAGTGCAGGGCATCAATATCCGTCTCAAAGGCCGTGACTTCGGCATTGTTATAAGCTTTGTCATACGACTTTGGCAATGGGTAATCCCCTTTACTCAAGACATGAATGGTACCGCCAATGTACATTGTTTCAGCACCTTTACTCACCTCCCAAACAAACCCATCCGCCGCACTGGAAAAAGACACAACGCACAACAACAAACCAAACCAACGCATATTACTTTCCTTTTATACAAAACCTTATGCAAACATAGTCAGTTCAATTTGCACTGTCTACTCGTTAACCCCCCAAAGGCGATTTACTCACCCTGAATGGTTGCAACCAACCGCCGGCCACCTGCATGATTCCTGTGCTCACATAAATAGACCCCCTGCCACACCCCAAGATTCAACCGGCCTTGATGAATCGGCAGACTAAGATTTGCCCCAATAATCGTGCTTTTAATATGAGATGTCGTATCATCTGTACGGATGATATGGACACCATACGGACACCCTAGGTCCACACATACCTGGCACTCATGGATAAAAGCTGTCCGTACTATCTACCCACTTTACGGACACATATTAAACCAAAATGTCCACATGTTACCTAACTTTCACCATTGAGCGTCACAACAATGGTTCGGCCTCCAGCATGATTCCTGTGTTCGCAAAGGTAAACGCCTTGCCACACACCAAGATTCAAATGACCATTTGATACTGGAATATTCAGACTACAACCCAGAATGCTACTTTTTAGATGGGCGGGCAAATCATCGCTGCCCTCATCCATATGAAGGTAGTACGGCTCATTTTCAGGCACAGCACGATTAAAAAAACTCTCAAAATCTTGTCGTACAGTAGGATCGGCATTCTCGTTGATGGTTAACGATGCCGAAGTATGCTTGATAAATACATTCAACATACCAATTGAACATTTGGAAATTTCAGGAATTGCCTCAAGCATCTCTCGCGTGACAAGGTGAAATCCTCTAGCTTGAGCCTTAAGGCGCACTTCATTTTGAATCCACATAAATGTTACCTCTCAGACAGAGGCACCACATTATCAAAATTCTTCACAATTTTCTCTAACTGGGCAAGACGCTCGATAAGCATCAACTCTCGATTCAATGCTTCAAGGTAGAGTTTTCGATAATTGTCTTTTTGAGACCGAACATTTGCAATTAGCGTCTTAGAATCTGCTTCTACAGGGCTGTCTTGACTCGCCTTATCAATCGCAGCAATCAATTCTGTGAATGATGATCTAGACTTTTTGATAGAACCACGCTTTCTCCCTGCCTCTAGTGCAACTGTGTCCTTATTAATCGGTGACCCCTTCGGCAAACGTACTGGCGTATTTGCTTCCAAGCGTTTCAGCGCAGAAAAATATTCATTAATGACTGCCATTAACCCCCCCCATCTCACCAATTCTTTTTCGAAACCCTTGCAACACAGCAAGTTCAGCCATTTCTGATCGATGCTCAACACTATACTCATTAAGCGTATCAATGAACGCTTGTTGCTGCTCGATCACGTAATCCAATTTTTTCAGCTTAATCACTGCCAGCTCACAACTAACACATGCAGCAATTTCTCTCATGGCCTTTTTATCACACGGTTCAAGTGTTGTGCATGCGCCAAGTGGCGTCTCTTTATAGGCCAACTCTCCCTTTTTAAACTGCTTGATTAGCTCACCCCTAGCTTCATTCAACAAAACACCAGGCTTCACATTTTTCTCAACAAACTTTCCATGTGCACCATGCAGCGCATCTTGTGACATCAAAAGATCATGAATATAAGCAATGGCATCTGCCTCTGGTTTCTTATCCCTTAATATCCTAGAAAAATGCTCACTCGATTTAAAATCAGCCTCCAACTCTTTCGTTTGGCAGTAGTACAATGTCATTTCACGGCCGATATGTTTCAATTGGCGCTTCAAAGAAGGCAACGATACCAAAGCTGATTGCGCAACATAAAATGCCAAAGATCGTCGAAATTGGTGTGTGGTAAACCGCCACCGTCTTCCAATCGCAAAAGCTTGTTCTGATTCCCACGCACGGAATGGGTTCACTTTAGCCAAATGATCCAAATCTGAATCAGTTACCTCAAATTGTTTTGTATCCAGATAGCTGTAGACTTCACTTCTCTTAGTTCCTGCATTATTGACGATAATTTGATCTGCTTTCAATTCGGGTGCTGTTGAAAACCCAAGATAACCCATTGAGATAAACAAAGGCGTTTTACTTCTATCCAGCTTTATAAATTTTCCAACTATCCGTGCTAGGCTTTCTGCAATATCAATCGCTGTAACTACGTCATTCGTTGTAACCCAAGAAACTGCTTTCCTTTGGCCAATTAATTTGCTGGTTTCTCCCAGAATTCGATATCCGTTTGACCGCCTCAAGCAACCCAATTTCAAACTCAATGCTTCCGCATTCCGCATTCCCGTATAAATATGGATATAGAGTCTGCAGCCATGCTGGATGCGAGTTAAAAACGATGATAGCTTTGGCAAAGTTGTCACCGCATATTTTTTAAATATATGACAAAGCTGATATTGTTCTGCTGCTTCATCAAAATGTGGACCAAATTGCTTTCTCGAATAGCCCAACTTTCTTTGCATCGACACACTTCGTGCAAACCGCTCTTCAGACAGGATTTTCTCAAGAAATGCCTCTAAATTAGCGATATTTTCTTGTATTTCACTTAGAAACATAAACAATTCATTTAATAAATTTGAAAATATCCGAGGCGGGATCACTGGATGCTGCTCATCCTCCCCCAAGCTAGCAAGCTTTCTATCAACCAAATCACCTTTTGCATTAGCCAAAATTTTAAAACCCACAACATCTTCACCAAGCAAGAGGAAGTTAGATAGCAATGCCGACATGGATCTGAGCACATTTCTGGTTTTAAGGCTCCTAATAAACTTTCCTGAATTCGTATGATAAGTGCATGACCTCTGGTCGTAGCTAAATAAAAACACCTATAGAGTAAAGTAAGACTCAGGTGTAAAGTAATAAGCTACCAAACACATTACAGAGGCCAATATGACCTATAAACACCTGAAT
>JABHGC010000283.1 GCA_018672285.1 Methylococcales bacterium | reverse complement strand
GTTAAATCTGTACAAGGCAAAAGACAAACAACAGCTAGAAATATACCTAATGCAACTGAACAACCAATCACAGCAACAAGAAGACAATGAGAAGCGTCTCGCTCAAGCGTCTTTAAAAGCAAAGCTTGCTACCCTCAAGTGACAGCTTTAATGATCCCTCACGACTTATCTTTTAATTTTATATCTAATCGCTCAGCAACCTGCACTATCATTTTAACCGCCACTTCAAAATCATAATCCTGCACAGCTAGCTTAACCTGGTTAACCTGTTGCTTTAATATGCTATCTGTTAACAAGGGCTCAAGCTCAGCAACAAGCTCTTCAGATTTAACATTATTGCTTAGGAGATACTCATAAAGCTGCGTCAGTATCGGGCTTATAGTTTCGATATCAGATTTTGAAGGGGGTACTACAGATTCATGCTCGTTTTGCTCACCACTTAGGTATTCTAAACTATTAAATACAACATGCAGATGATCGACCACTATATTGAGTAAATCATCAATCTGCTCTGAGTTTTCTTTACACCCCGTTTCTAACACTAAAGCAGATTGTTGTAGTTTAGTCATCCCCAGATTACCTGCAAGCCCTTTCAGTGTGTGTGCAATATTCTTACAGCCTTCCATGTCAGAGTTATTTTTGGCATTGATAAAGTCCTGTTTAAAGTGCTTTTGATTATTATAAAATTTGAGCAGCACCCTTTTGTATAGGCCAATATTATTCTGAGTTGTTTGCAGCCCTATTGTCGTATCAATGCCAGGCAAATCTGGCAAGGCATTCTCATCAGATATGGTTTTAATATTGTTCCCTGTGATACCTGCTGTTTTTGTTTGACTGGGTTTAACCCATTTAGAGATGGTGAGAAACATAGCATCCGGATTAATCGGTTTGGCAATATGGTCATTCATGCCAATGGCTAAAACCTTTTCTTTATCCGCTTTCATGGCATTGGCTGTCATCGCGATAACGGGTAACGTTTTATATTTTTCTTGCAGGCGTATTTGACGAGTTGCCTCATACCCATCCATTACAGGCATCTGGCAATCCATGAGTACACCATCAAAGTCTTCATTACTCAATAACGCCAAAGCCTCTTTTCCATTGTTGGCAGTTAAAACAACGATATTTTTAAGCGTTAGTAGCTCTACAGCCAGCTCCTTATTCAGCTCATTATCTTCAACCAGGAGGATTTTTGCCCCTATTAGCTTAGCAATGGCTTCATCGACAGCGCTGAGATGCTCAGCTTCGGACAATGAGCTTAATTGAGAATCTTCCTGACGAAGCCTTAAACGAGCTGTGAAAGTAATTTTACTACCAACACCTTCCTTACTTTCAACAACGATGTCTCCTTTCATTAAATTAACAATTTTTTGTGAAATGACTAAGCCTAAACCCACGCCACCATATTGACGAGCAGTTGAATTATCAGCCTGATTAAACTGTTCAAATAGCTTGCTTTGCTGCTCAGAGGATAAGCCAACCCCTGTATCCTGAATAGAAAATTGCAATAGCACAGCACTATCATCTTGCTCGATCAGTGTGGCATTCAAAGTAACGGTCCCACCACAGGATGAGAATTTTACGGCATTAATGGCTAGATTAATTAGAACTTGGCTCAGACGTAAAGGGTCACCATTTAAGACGGCAGGTATACTAGGATGAACATTAACATCAAGAGAAATGCCTACTTCATCTGCTTTGTACATTATCAAGTTAGTTACATTATTAATAACATCCTGAAGATAAAAATCAGTCTCTTCAAGCTCTAGTGTATCTGCTTCAATTTTTGAAAAATCCAGAATATCGTTGATGACACTAAGTAATGATTCGGCTGAACGGTGTACTTTTTCAATATAATTACGTTGCTTAGGTTTTAAATCGTTTTCTAATGCCAGGTGAGACATACCTATGATGGCATTCATGGGGGTACGGATTTCATGAGACATATTAGCCAAAAAAGAACTCTTAGCTACATTAGCTATCTCGGAAGCCTCCATCGCTTTCTGCAATTGAGATGTGCGTTCAATCACTTTGTCTTCAAGGTCTCGTTTATTTTGTTTTAGTTTTTCCTCAATACGTTTTCTCTCACTAATATTTAGCTTAAGATTACTGATTGTATTAAAGAAGGTTTTAGATAGGTCCGCCAGCTCATCATTACCCGAAGTATCCTGAATTCGTATGATAAGTGCATGACCTCTGGTCGTAGCTAAATAAAAACACCTATAGAGTAAAGTAAGACTCAGGTGTAAAGTAATAAGCTACCAAACACATTACAGAGGCCAATATGACCTATAAACACCTGAAT
>JABHGC010000094.1 GCA_018672285.1 Methylococcales bacterium | reverse complement strand
TTCAGGTGTTTATAGGTCATATTGGCCTCTGTAATGTGTTTGGTAGCTTATTACTTTACACCTGAGTCTTACTTTACTCTATAGGTGTTTTTATTTAGCTACGACCAGAGGTCATGCACTTATCATACGAATTCAGGATTCAATTTATGTACTCTAGTTTACATTTTTGATGATGTTGCAGCATGGTTACACCTATCAACACCTGATACCAGATTCAGTTTTATTAAATTATTTTTCTGTTACCTTTTTATTTGGTAATGCCATTTTTTGGGCGATGTTGTTTTCGCTCAACTACCTTGAAATGCGAACGCACTTTCCAAGGGTGTATAAGTTTATATTGACCGGTGGTGTCATCTGTTTGATTGCCGGCTGTTTAACGCCATTTTTGGGTCTGGCTTTGGTTTTTCATTTTCTGGTCGTTTGGATCTTAGTGCTGTTGCCCGTTTTGTTCTTTGCTGCTATTGGCTGTTATCGAAAGGGGTTGTTTTCGGCAACTTACTACTTGTCTGCTTTTTCATTGTTGATTGTGACCGCCTTTATCTTCAACTTACAACTGTACGGGTTAATGCCACTCAATGTGCATTCACTTCATATAATGCTCGTTGCGTCAGTTGTGGAGGTATTATTACTGAGTTTTGGTTTGGCTAACCGTATTAATACGATGAACTATGAATTGACTGATATGAATATTGAGCTGTCGCAAACCTTGGTTGCCAAACTTTCAGCTGAAACCAACCTGCAAGCCAAAAGTGATTTTTTAGCCAATACCAGCCATGAATTAAGGACGCCATTAAATGCCATTATTGGTTATAGTGAGCTGCTTATTGAGGATATCGGGGAGGGTGACCAAACTTTGGTGGACGATTTAGATAAAATATTAACATCAGGAACCTCTTTGCTGGCTTTAATTAACGATATTTTAGATTTGTCTAAAGTTGAGGCGGGTAAAATGACGGCACACATTCAGTCGCACCGTATTGAAGATATTGTTAATAGTCCTTTACTGATGTTCCGTCCTCTCGCGATCAAAAAAAATAATGAGTTCCATTTGGATATACAGCAAGATATTGGTGTAATGGAAACGGACGAGTGCAAAGTGCGCCAATGTTTGCTTAACTTGCTCAGTAATGCCAATAAATTCACAGAGCATGGTTTTATCACCTTGAGTGTATCAGCTAACGCTCAAGATCAAACGATTGTTTTTGTCATAAAAGACAGTGGTGATGGCATTGATCAAGAAGATCTTGAGGTCATTTTTGATGAGTACAGTCAGGCTAAAGCCAGTATAGGTCGCTCAGACAGTACGGGGTTAGGTCTGCCTATTTGTAGGCGCTTTTGCCAGCTTTTGGGCGGGGATGCTGGCGCCCAGAGTGTCAAGGGGCATGGCGCTGAGTTTACCATTAAGATACCTCGTCATAGTGTTGCACCTGAGATCCCCATAAATTAAGGCAGTGCAAAGTTAAGTTTAGACTGGTCAATTGTTCCTTCATTTTCTGTACCTTTCTTCGCTATGTGCGTTTTTTATGCTTACTTTAATTGGCCTCTAGCGCACTAATGGTGTTTGTTTAATTTGAATATTTTAGTGTTCACAAGTCACTTTATCTGAGTTTAAGCGCAGCTCCAGCTTTCAATTGTCATCCTTTATATTGAATATAAGTTTAATGCCACGTAGGTGGGTGTTATTGACGTGTTTGATACTGTTTACCATAAACTTTGCGATAATATAAATTTATCGCAAAGATATTAATCTAAAGATATTGTGCGATACATATTGTGTTAATTATAATATCCATTGTTCGATAAAACACCTCACCCAAAGTGACCTAGCGCAATTCAAGGCTTTAATTTGGTGAAAAAGTTACTGAACACGTTTAAAATAAAAGCATCGGAGCACCGAATGGTGCCTAAACTTTCGGTTTTTCAGTATCATGAATGAACACAAAGTCACTCTAAATAAGGTGCCCATTGAATGGGATCTTGATAAAGGCACACTCAGTTTCTTTGGCATCGACTCCGTCCTATTTTGGAATGACCCTTCTTTGCTTTACATGTTGAAGCCGTTAGCCGAAGAAGTTGGTCACCCTTTGTTTCGACTGCTAGTCGCGGACTCTTCAAGCGTAGGAACGCATGAAGACTACTTGGCAATGATCAATGTCTTTAGTGATCAGTTTTGCGAGGGTTTTCTTGCTTGGGGGCAAGCTGTCTCTGCAGCGGGTTGGGGTACTTTTGAGATAAAGTCTTTTGACAGCGAGAAAAAAACAGCCACTGTCTCAATTAAAAACCCATGGGAACTTAGGATGCAGGAAGCGCTACCTGCAACAGACATGAAGTGGGGGTGTCCTTTTTTACAGGGCAAACTAATAGGGATATTTTCACATGCGTTTGATACCAAGGTCTGGGCGGATGAAACCATTCTCGGTATCAATGAGGTCCAATTTTGCATTCACCCATATAACAAAACCATCACTGATGAAATTAACGCACATCGAAGGGCGCATCTCGACGAGAATAATAGACTGTTGCATGAAAAGCTTGATGAGCAGACAAAAAAAATGGCTTTTCAAGCCACTCACGATTTTTTAACAGAGTTACCTAATAGAACGTTCTTATACAATGAAATTAAGTACTGGTTTGCAGGCGACCCGTTCTCTATCATTTTCTTGGACTTAGATAATTTTAAAAATATCAACGATACGCTTGGTCACAGTTATGGTGATGCGATTCTCATTCAAGTTGCCCATCGTTTAAAGCATGCTTTTTCGACACAAGATTTGGTGGCTAGGCAGGGCGGAGATGAGTTCATTGTGTTAACGCACGTCGTTAAACCGAGCGATGTATCAGAGCTCTGTGCAACCGTCATTGAGGAGCTTGCCGAGCCTTATGTGGTTGATGAGTTAGAGTTTAGCGTGGGCTGTAGCATTGGGGTGTCTTTTTACCCTGAGCACGGTAATACACTCGATTTCTTATTGAGCACTGCTGATATTGCAATGTACCAGGCAAAAAAGGTCAAAAATAGTTTTTATCTGTTTTCAGCTGAAATGCATCAACAAAACCTTTATCGGGTTGATATTGAGCATCAGCTTAGGTTGGCTCTAACAAACAATGAGTTGTATATGGAGTTTCAACCTCAGGTAACCTCGGGTGGAAAAATTTTTGGCGTTGAAGCGTTAACTCGCTGGAGCAACAGCAAGCTTGGCTTTGTCCCACCGGATCAGTTTATTGCTGTTGCTGAAGCAACGGGCTTAATGACCAGCATTGGCCACTTCATTGTTGAGTCTTCACTTCGTGAAATAGCAAAAGTGCACAAGGCTACAGGTTTACAGTTATCCGTTTCGATCAATATTTCTATGCGCCAATTTTTGGAAGTTAATTTTTTAGATCAAATAGAAAAATCCATTGCGCTACATGGTATTAGTACTGACTGTATTACGCTTGAGGTCACTGAGAGCTTGTTAATAGAAGAGCTGGGTTCTATCTTACCGTTGCTTGAAAAAATGAGAGATTCTGGCATCTCTATATCACTAGATGATTTCGGCACAGGTTATTCCTCGTTGAGTATACTCAGGTCGCTACCCATTACTGAGCTTAAAATTGACAAATCCTTTGTTGGCGAGATACTCAGCAACGCTCAGGCAAAAGCCATGCTGCAAAGCATTATCACCATTGGTGACAATTTAAAAATCCACACTTTGGCCGAAGGCGTTGAGACGCAAGCACAAGCTGATTTATTAAACGAAATGGGATGTAATGTGATACAAGGGTATCTTTATTCTAAACCTTTAAGCACAGCTGAATTAATTCAGTATTTATCAGGTAAAAAGCTCGCCTAACATAGGATGTCGGTGCTCAATACATGGAAAGTGAAAAACGAGAAAGTATAACTGCTGTGGATGTCGAGCACGCCTTTGACACCATTTTTCAGCGTGGAAAACTAAAACCTTCCCAAAAAGACATTTTAGCTGAGCTTAAACGTGGCAGCGAGACCACGATACGGCAGCACCTAAATCAATTGTACTTATCTCGCTTAGCACCAGACTCTCAAGAAGAGCTTGACGTTCCAAAAGAGTTACAGCAAGAAGTGGTGGCGCTGTGGACTAAAGCCTGTGATTTTTCAGCGGCCAAATGGCTCGCAGAAAAAGCTGAGCAACAAGATTTGCTAGAACAAATGCAAGCACAGCATGACCACCTCGCCGAGCAAATTCACCAACAACAAGAGAGCCATCTAACACAAGCTCAAGAATCAAAAACGGCTTATGAGGCTCAAGCTGCCGAATTAGAAAGCGCGAACAAGGAATGCGAAGCACAGCAAGGGCAATTAGACCGCTTTGAGCAAACCCTCGTTGATCAACGAGAGGCTTTAGCGACGGCTAAAACAGAGTTAGTCCAACTGAATCAAGAAATTAAAACGCAAACGCAACAGTTTCAGCTGCAGCATGCGAAAGAGCAACAAAGAACGCAATCAATAGAAGACAGTTTGCACCGTAAAATTGATGAATCTCGGGTTGAAAAAAAACTGATTGATGACGCGCACAAACGATTACAAGCGGAATATACCCAAGCTCAAGTAGCGTGGCAGCAGCAGCAAAGCCAAATGCAATCTGAGCAGCAAGCTCTACACTCAGAGCTTTCAGAAAGCATGCAGCAGTTTCAAGCAAAAAACATTGTGTTAGCGCATACAAATGAACAGCTTGCAGCGAAGACAACAGAATGTGAGCAACTTACCGCAGATACATTGCAACTGTCTGCCATATCACGCCAAGAGCATGACCTGCTGATTGAGCAACGCGCCCAAAACCAACTATTACTGTCGCAAATTGAATCACTACAAACTGCACTCACCAATCAAGGTGTTGAAACAACTCGAGCTCAGTGCCAGCTAGAAGACTTTATAAAACAACAATCTGAAGCAAGTACCGATTAATCATTATGTTAGTTACAAGTGAAACACGCGCTTAAGCGCAGGATATTACTTGCATTGAGTACCGTGGATAGATGACAATCAGTAAAAATTATCGGAAGGACAATAATGCCAAAGTCGCTTGACCAAGATATATTACAGGTTATTAATGACCCAGAGGCGAAAGCCCACTTAGGTCGTTTAGCTGAAACCTTTGAGTTAAGCGCTCGTCGATGGGAGTTGATTGTTTACCCCTCTTTACTGGCCTTCATTACATTAGCGTCTTATGGCTTTTTTCTGGTTTACTCCTTAACCAGCGATGTACACGACATGAAAGAGGATATGCATAAATACCTTTCCTCCATGGCCGCTGATATGAATCAAATGACAAGCACAGTCGGTCACATCTCTACCAATATTAATCACATGACGGGGAATGTTGACGTTATTGCAGGCACAATGGCCACAATGCACCCATTGCTGGATAATATGACCGCAATGAAAGGCTCATTCCATGAAGTGACCGTAGCGGTATCAAGAATTCGTAACGATTTTGGTAAAATGACCACCAGCGCTGCAAAACCCATGAATTTTATTGACTCATTTATGCCCTGATGTTGTGTTAGGGCAAGTACGTGTCAAGCCGTTTTCTCCAACCTGGTAACCACTGACTTTCTTCTTTAGGTGCCAGTAGCACTCTTCTGGTTAATACAAAATCGGCTGCTTTGACAAAGTCTCTATAAGGTTGAGTTGAATTATTTGGCATCGCGTCAAGAACTTGTAGCAAACCCCAGCCTTTACCTTGATAGCGCTCTTTAGAACTAATACCTTCCCCTTTGAAGTTGACGTAGTCCATCATAATGTACAAACCATGCGGGGTTTGTCTGAGTGTATTGAGCTTTTCTTTTAGGTTGCCTTTAAGTGTTTTATCCGTGGATTTCAGCAGCAGTGAAAGGGCACTTTCATATCGTTTCAAAATAAAGCGTGCCTGGGTTGGGAAAGTTGTTTTAAGCCATTGTCTGAGTTCAGTCAGCCTATCATTGTTAAAATCTGCATAGAACGCAGCCCGTGAAGCCCACGGGTTATGTGTAACCTGATTCAACCATGAGGGTATGGCAACATTTTTTTGTCGATAAAATGCCAATAAAGCAGGAAATGACTCTTGATATGGTCTGTTAGTCACACTGGCAGGGTACCAAATAAAATGCCCCATCCCTAGAGAGGCAAATGTTTCGTGCTTATTCCAGTGGGTGAGGTATTTGCTCTTGCCTGCACCTTCATTTTGCCAGATTTTTTCAGCAAAAATTGTCGCCTCTTTATCCGTTAGCGTTAGCGCAAAGGCAGGGTTGCTCAATAGCTGGGCGAATAAAAAAAGAGTAGTGAGTAGTTTAAAGGGCAGTTTCATTGAATAAACTTGCTGTAAATTCAGTTGGTTGTCAATAAAAGTAAGACAATTTAGGAATATACTTTGAATTGACCCAGATCAACAGGCTACATGATAATCATTTTCATTCGCGTTGTTATTTATTATAATCACCTAATGAACAAAACAATACTCACTTTATTAATGCTTTTAAGCTTCCCTACAGCATCACAGGCACATGTAAAATGGTTTGTAACGGAACCGTTTGCTTTACATCGCTATGGGTTATCCGATCCTGCGGTTCTTACCTGGATGGCGATAGTGGCGGTATTAGCGCTGATCGCAGTACTTTTAGATCGCAGCCTGTTTAAAACAGCAACTTCCTCAGAGTGTGTTCACTACCGAATATATCGCTTATTTTTGGTCTTAATTGGCGCCTCATTATTGGCAACATCTTATATGGGATCTGTGCTTGCAGCACACTACACTGCCAACACCCAATACATGATGAATTTACAAGTGATTCAGGCCGGAATCGGTGTGCTGTTTATTTTTAATGTGCAAGCAAAAGCAAGCAGTATTGTACTGGTGTTGATCTACCTCTTTGTCGGTATCAAAGTGGGGCCAATTGAAATTTTGGACTACCTCAATGTACTGGGTATCGCGGCATTTGTTTATTGTTACAACAGCCGGGATTTGCTGAGGCAATACGCACTGCCAATGCTAAGGGTGTTAACTGGCGCAGGCTTGGTTGTTTTGGCACTTTCAGAGAAGTTGTTAAACCCGGAGTTGGCCACCGCTTTTCTAGCAGATCACCAGTGGAATTTCATGCTGAACTTGGGTTTAAATCAGTACAGTAATGCGCTTTTTATCTTGTCGGTTGGCTTTATGGAGTTACTGTTTGGCGTGTTGTTCATACTCGGTGTCGTTACTCGCATTAATACAGCCGTCATTTCAGGTTTTTTACTGACATCGAATATGACCTTTTTTTTACAAGATGAATTACAGATGGCATTAGTCGAAATTATCGGCCATTTACCTTTAATTGCTGCAGCAATCGTTATGGTCATTTATGGTGCTGGTACTAAATTGCGACTAAATCCAATCAGTGATGTCAAAAATAACACCTGTTTAACATCAGTAAACGGTTGAAAACTACACAGACAATCACCATATTAGGGTAATATCAGTTCGAATATATGGCTTAAGTACTCTCTCTAACCATGAGGTGATTAATGAAGATTGTTCGCTGGAGTGCCGTCCTCACCACGGCTTTTGCAATATTGGCTTTCACACTATCCATGTTTACTGTAGGTAGCCCTGGTAGCTTACGACTCAGTAGTGCCAGCGCGTCAACGTTACCTGTTAGCGCAACCACTTTACGGGTGGTAAGTTTGAATATTGCACATGGGAGGGCAGATGGGTTTAGCCAACTATTACTGGATAAACAACAGATTAAGCACAATTTAACCGCCGTATCTCAATTGCTCAATCAAACAAAGGCCAATATTGTTGCACTACAAGAAATTGATAGCCCTTCAATCTGGAGCGGTGATTTTGATCATGCAGATTACATTGGTCAGAAAACCAATATGCCCAACCGCTTAACAGGGCATCATGTTGAAGGTTTTGGTGTGGCTTACGGCACGGCCTTACTGTCTCAACTCCCCTTAAGCAACCCTGTGTCATACCGCTTTGAACCTTCCCCACCGACTTTTAGCAAAGGATTTGTAGTGGCCAGTATACAATGGCCAGGACAGACCTTAATGGTGGACGTTGTGTCCCTTCATCTGGATTTTTCAAGAAGCACAGTCCGCCAAGCACAAATACAGGAGCTGGTGACGCTGTTACAGCAACGAAATAACCCCGTGGTTGTGCTTGGCGACTTTAATACCGATGGCAGTGGAGACAACTCCTGCTTAAAAACATTGCAACACGCACTTAAATTGAAAGCCTATGCAGGTAACGGCAAGAAGTTCGAGACCTTCCCTTTAACCGAAAAACGCTTGGACTGGATACTCATTTCACCTCAAATGTCTTTCGCTAATTACCATACCTTGCCAGATGTCGTTTCAGATCACCTTGCTGTTGTGGCAGAATTAACATTGAACTCACTTTAAGGATACATTGATGACCACTAAATCCATTACCGTACCAAACATCAGTTGTGGTCATTGCACAAGCACCATAGAGCGAGAGCTTTTAGATTTGCCTGGTATTACCAGCGTTAAAGCCAATGTGGAAAGCAAAAAAGTCGACATTACATGGGATGGCAACACCATTGAATGGTCAGGTATTACCGAGCTGCTCACAGAAATAGGCTTTCCCGCTGAATAATGATGGCTGAAACACTGACGCTACCAATCACTGGGATGCATTGCAGCAATTGCGCCAATACGATAGAGCGAAAACTCAACAAAAACCCGAATATTGATGCTGTACAGGTTAACTTTGCGAACGCAACAGCCATCGTTTCACTGCAAAACGCCAAAGTGCCGGCACATGATTTAATCGAGACTGTACAACAGGCTGGCTTTGATGTTGCCGTTGAAAACATCATCCTTGATGTGCAAGGCATGAGCTGTGTGAACTGCGCGAATACCATTAGCCGAACCCTCAATAAAAAACACCCTGGTATTGTTCGTGCGGACATTAATTTTGCAACAGAACAAGCGACTATTCAGTACTTAAGCACTGAAACGAATCCTGAAAAAATTATTCAATCCATAGTGCAGGCAGGCTTTTCTGCAGCTCAGCCTGAAACATCAAATGTAATCGATCATCAGCAACTTGAAATACAGCAGCAAAGCAAAGCCTTTTTGGTTGGTGTTGTTTTTACATTACCTTTATTTATCTTAAGTATGGGGCGTGATTTTGGTGCTTGGGGTGCGTGGTCACATGAACCTTGGGTCAATATTGTGATGTTGCTTCTAGCAAGCCCTGTACAGTTTTATGTTGCTGCAGATTATTACCGTGGCGCTTGGTTTGCGTTGAAAAATGGCGCTGCTAACATGGATGTTTTAGTGGTCATGGGTAGCACTGTCGCGTTTGTTTTCAGTATTTTGACCATGCTTTTTTCAGGTTTAGGTGAGCATGTTTATTTTGAAACTGCAGCCATTATCATCACTTTAATCAAACTTGGGAAGTTGCTTGAAGCAAGAGCGAAAGGCCAAACCGGAAATGCCCTAAAAGCTTTATTATCTTTGAATGCAGATATGGCACACATCATTGAAGAGGGTAAAGAGCGCGACATTCCTGCCGAGCAAGTATTGGTTGGTCAAACCTTGGCGATTCGTCCGGGGGAAAAAATACCCGTCGATGGCGTTGTTGTCAGTGGCCAGAGCAGTGTGGATGAAAGCTTATTAACCGGTGAAAGCTTCCCCGTTAAAAAGCAAGCTGATGACAAAGTCATTGGTGCAACCATTAACCAGCAAGGCAGGCTTGTTATTACAGCCGAGCATGTTGGTGAAGATACAGCATTAGCCAGTATTATTAGGCTTGTGCAGCAAGCACAAGGCAGTAAAGCGCCGATCCAAAGAATTGCCGACCGCATCTCAACCATATTTGTCCCTGCCATTATCACTTTAGCGTTAGTCACTTTTGCACTTTGGTGGTTGTGGGTAGGGACAAGCGCATCAGAGAGTATGCTCAGGCTAGTCGCAGTCTTGGTCATTGCTTGTCCGTGCGCTCTAGGCTTGGCAACGCCGACGGCCATCATGGTTGGCATGGGGAGGGGCGCACAGCAAGGGATCTTATTCAAAAACAGTGAATCGGTAGAGCAGGCGAATCAAATAAAAACAGTGGTACTGGATAAGACCGGGACAGTGACTCAAGGCAAACCCTCGATCACAGATACCCTCATATTTGATTCCAATTATAATGAAATGACCGCTTTAACCATGGCGGCCTCAGTAGAGCAGGCAAGTGAACATCCTCTTGCTGCTGCGGTTGTACAGGCAGCTAATCTGCAATCATTGGCTTTGATTGAAGTCGAGGCATTTGAGTCAGTGGCAGGCTCAGGGGTCACGGCTCAAGTGAATGGCCAGAGCATCTGTATTGGTAATCAAGCGATGCTGGTTAGAGAAGGCATTGAGTATGAGGGGTTGGTTAACCAAACAGATCAATGGTCTGAGCGGGGCAAGACCGTTATTTGGATGGCGATAGAGCACAAAGTCATCGCGGCTTTCGCTATTGCAGATGATATTAAAGCCGATGCTCAGCAAACTATCGCCCAGTTGAAAGGAAAAGGCATTCATGTGGTGCTACTCACAGGCGACCACGAAAAAGCCGCATCTCATGTTGCTCATGATTTATCAATCTCCGAGTATTTTGCAGGTGTTCTGCCTGATGAAAAAAGTGCCATTATTGAGCAACTGCAGCAACAAAGGGCAGGGCTTGTTGCCATGGTGGGTGATGGCGTTAATGATGCGCCTGCACTGGCCAAAGCGGATGTGGGTATCGCGATAGGCACAGGTGCTGATGTCGCCATGGAAACAGCCGATGTCACGATTATGCATGGGGAGTTAATGAGCTTAGTCAACACCATTGAGCTAAGTCATAAAGTCATGCGAACCATTCGTCAGAATTTGGCTTGGGCTTTTGGCTATAATCTTTTGTTGATACCGATTGCAATGGGCGCATTGTATCCATTTGCAGCAATCCCTGAATTACTGCGCTCGTTACACCCCGCTATGGCAGCGGGAGCCATGGCTTTAAGCAGCGTATCGGTAGTACTCAATAGTTTGCGGCTTCGTGATTGTTGAGAACTCAGTGCTAACATGGCATTCTACTTCTTTGACCTAGCGGTATGCTCAGAAAATGACAGATAAAGACGACCATAAACGTCACCTTAAAGATGTTGCTCACGATGCTCAAAGTGCGGTTTCGCATGCCTATCACAATATTGATGATCATGATTCTAGCGAGCTTATAAAAGACAGCAGCAGCCTCATAAGTCGCCTAAAAACGTGGTTAAAAGCGAAGTATCGGCGGTTTAAAGACTGGTTTTCAGCGTTACCTTTATCGTTAAAAATCTTATATGGTTTAACAGTTGTTCCAATAGCAGCCGTTTTACTGTTAATTGGCGTTGTTTTGGTCAAATTTGGTGGCCCCATACTCGTGGGTGTCTTGTTTGCCCTTAAGCTACTCATCGTGGCATTCAAGCTGCTTTTTTTCATTGGTTATATCAGTTATAAAATCCTTAAAACATTCCTGATTTGGTACTATATTATCACCCGAACCATCAGTGGTAATAAGGCTACAAAGCTGCGGCATGAAGCAATTGAGTGCAAATCAATTGCTATTTCAGGTGGGGGTGCGAGTTATGAGACCCTTACCTTTGAGCACCCGAAAAAATCTATGATTATTTGGTATGAGTCGACTGAGTATCGAGTATTATTTTCTTACCTTCGATATGCCATAGTCGGCCAGTTTGGCTTGTTTAAACATTTTAAACAGGATTATAAGCGTTATTTAACCTTATGGCGCAAAGAAGACCTCCGTTTTGTCAAAGCCGCTTGGGGTGCTTTTGCACAAACTATTTTTAAGCCACATTTGACGGGGGCGCAAATATACAAAGGGCGTGCTTTGGTCTTAGGCGATGCACAGATTACAAGCATCCTACGTAATGATGACGAAACATTGCAGTTGACGATGACGGTGTCTTGGGATGATTGGCGCTTTAGTTTGAGGAAAAACCTCTGGTTTATTCAGGCGCATAAAACCGAACAGTCAGATGAGTGGCAAGTGTGTGTGCCAGTTTATTTGCCACCCAAGTAAAGCCTTGATGATGGCTCTATAAGCAAACAGCCATCTAAACTGGCAGAATTTCTGCTCATAATCTGGTGTTTTCCAGAATATGAAGTACCTGAATTCAAGTCATAAGTGCATGACCGGTTAAATTTTCTTGTTTAATGCCAGTGAGCTCTTCAAAAGCCTCATAAGGTGTTTTGTAGCCTAAGCATTTTCTTGGCCGGCTATTTAATTTGTGAACTGCCGCGAACAC
>JABHGC010000246.1 GCA_018672285.1 Methylococcales bacterium | reverse complement strand
TTCAGGTGTTTATAGGTCATATTGGCCTCTGTAATGTGTTTGGTAGCTTATTACTTTACACCTGAGTCTTACTTTACTCTATAGGTGTTTTTATTTAGCTACGACCAGAGGTCATGCACTTATCATACGAATTCAGGATTGATAAATTATTTTGATCACGTTGGGGGAAAGGCTGTAAACGATGGATGATGAAGAAGACAGCGTCAGCGAACAACGCAGACATAAACGGGTTCATGTCGATTTAAAAGTTGGGATTATTCAATCTGACAATAAAATGCTGTATGCACGGATACGTGATGTGTCTGAGGGGGGCGTGTATGTGGTAAGCCCATACGGTGCTGACAAAGGTCAGGGCTTTAAAATTATCTTTCAACTGCAAAATGGTGACCGCTTTATGACGGTGCGGTGTAAAGTCAAAGTGGCGTATGTATCGATCGGTAATGATGATGTGTATGGTTTGGGGATGCAGTTTACTTGGGTAGAGCCTGACGGCCTTAAAGCATTAAAAGATTTTATTCGCCATAGGATGTCTAAATAGCACGTTACTTTTCTTGGTAGTAGCTATCGTATTTGACCAGTGTTGTATTGGTGAATTTCCACGCTTCTCCATAAGACAGACCACTTTTCTCTGGGAATACGATCTTGATATAAAGCTTTTCGGGGTATAACTGTTTTAGATGGGTTAAGTGTTTGTGTAATGCTGTTTCTGTAACCACTTCGTAATTTTTCTTTCCTGGCATTTTAATTTTATATTCTTTTTGGTTGAGCACTTTGTGATGAAATACTTCAACCACGATTTTACCTTTAGATGATCTAGCGGGTTTGATGAGTTTTTCATACTTACTTTGTAGGACGGTGTGGTCTTCAGATAATTGGTTATAAACGTGTGATTTTTGAGTCGCATCCTCTAGCAATGTTTGAATGTAAGTATCTTTTTGTCGCTGGCTTTGTTCGGCGAGTTGTAAACTTTGTTGTTGCTGTTGTACTTGGCTGGCCAAGATTTGGGACTGCTTGAGTAAGACGTTGAAGCTGGTGTGCTGCTGTTGCAGCCTTTGTTGAAGGCTGTTTTTTAGCTGCTGCAGTTGCTCTATCGAGAGCGCTTGCGCGTTTTGAGTGTTCGTCAGTTTGGTGATTGCCTGTTGCTGCTGCCTTGTTTGTTGTAGCCTCTCAGTGCTTTCTTGTTGAGACTGTTGTAATTGGAAGCGGAGCATCGCGAGCGTTGCTTCTGAGTCATTGAGTTTTTCATCTAGTGAGTGTTTCTCTATGGCGGTTGCTCTGGCAATACTGGCAGCTTGTCGTTCGGCCTCGACACTACTTTGAAGTTGTTTGACAAGATCCATGTTACGGACTTGCAAGACCACCATTGATAAAAGGAAAATCATGACAATGACGGTCATAATATCGGTAAATGAGGGCCAAAAACCCTCATTCGTGTTGTCGTCGTATTGGTCGACTCTTAAATCGACAAAGTCTTTCATGAGGGTTCTGGCAACCTAAAGCCTTGTCGTAAAATAGATTTGATTTGAGAGAGTTCGGACTCTCTATTTTTCGACTCTTCTAAATATTGAGAAATGGCCGTATCGATGTTGGACTCAATGTGGGCGAGCCTTTCGTGTGAGTCTGAAAGGTTATTGGTGACCGTTTGTAATGTGCGAATGAGACCTGACACTTCAAATAATAAAGTATCTGTCTGTACTTGATACCTTGGCAATAAATAGGTGGTGGTGACTTGTTCAATGCTACTGATTAAATTAGTCTGCACATCCATGACATGGGTGTATAAATAGCTGAAAAAGAAGAAGCAGACGATGGCGGTCATGGTGGTGGATAGTGCGGTCGACATGCCATGGATAATGAGCCCCATCCCATTCATGGTGTCTAATAAATTGGAGGCACCGACGAGTGCGATTGAAAGCGATACGATGGTGCCGAAGACCCCAATTAATATCAGAACGTTATTGATGTATTTGAGTAAGCTATTTTTGCCGCTTTCAGAGGCCATCAGTGCAGAAGCGGCAGAGCCTTGTTGAAAGGGGGTGCGTTGCTCAAATAGGGATTTGATGATTTTATAACGCAAGGCAATAAGTGATTGTTCTGGGACGCCTGCGAGAGGGGACTTAGGATTTTGTTTTAGGTTGCTGACAAAGCGTACTGTGGCTTTATCTTCTTTAACATAAAAAGTGAGCCGTAATACGACTTGAATGAAGCCGCTTAGAAATAAGCATAGAATGGCGCCATTGACGATGAGGCCAACATTCGTGGTTTGATCGTCAAAATAAAATGAGTAAATGTCATCTGATCGCCAGTAAAAAAGCATGCCAATAATGATGCTAAAAAGGAGAATGCGGATGAGCACGACAAGGCTCAGTTGCTGTCGGGATTGAATTAGCTCCAAGGCTGAGCTCCTGCGATTTGATTTGGCATATTGATTTATTCGAATACGGGCTATACTGTGTAACTGTTTTTATCGAATCTTATCCCAGTCATACTCCGCTCTTGCAGAACATTCAAGTGCTGTTTACTGTGGACTGTGATTGAGTCATTAGGTTACTGAGTTTGTTCAATAAAGGAAAAATGAAATATGCGACGATTATTTAAGGCTTTTGTACCCGCGTTATTAGCAAGTGCATTTTTGGCATCTTGTGGTGGTGGCGGCGGTAATGATGTACCAAGCACGCCTGATGGCACTGCAAAAGCAGTTTTTGCCGGGGTTGCCAATAATCAACCTGGAATCGTATGGGCTGCAATGCCTGCGAGTTACCAGAGTGATGTTAATGGCTTGGTGCATAGCCTTGCAGGAAAATTAGATGAAGAAGTGTATGACAAAGCATTAGGTCTTGCTGTTAAATTAACGGCCATTATGAAAGACAAAAAAACCTTCATTCTTAACCACCCAATGTTTCAAATTCCACCTAACCCACAAGGTGTGACAAAAGATAAAATCGTTGATAACTGGGATGCAGCGGTTGAGTCTATGGAAATTGTTTTAGCCAGTGATATCTCTAGTATTGCTACGCTGAAAACAATGGATGTGGGTGACTTTTTATCTAACACTGCCGCTGATTTAATGAAGCTTTCTACCAAAATTCAACCATTACCAATGGATTTAAAGTCTGCTGGCGTTGAGTTGATTAGTACAAAAGGTGATAATGCAGTAATTAAAGTGACCCCACCAACTGACTGTACTAACCCTGATGGTGGTGACTGTGGTGGCCCTAAAGAAATCAAGATGACCAAAGTGGAAGGCAAGTGGATTCCTGCGGACATGGCTGCCGATTGGGCAAACTCAATTGCGGATGCAAAAGCTAAAATTGACATGATGAACCCTGAAATGATGGCGCAACAAAAACCTCAAATTATGGGTATGTTGGCGATGATTGATGGTCCTTTATCGCAAATCAGCAATGCCTCTTCACAAGAAGAGTTTAATGCTGCCATTGGTGGCATCATGTCCTTAATGGGCGGTATGCGCTAAATCTTGGTGCTGCTCACGTTTGTGTGGCTGTGTCGCTGCGTTGAAAATCACGTGTTTACTGGGTGTAAACGTGTGTTTTTCGCCTTGCGACACAGTCACACAAACGTAACCTGAACCAAGATTGCCTCTTGGTTCTTAAAACCTGAGTTAAAGCTTATGCTTTGCTTGGGTTTTTTATTGCCTCAATTTGGGTGATATAGGTGTATACTGTGGCGCTGCAATGCTTGTGCATTGCTTGGCTTCTTTGGTTTTAAGGGATAGTTCAGCGCATGGAATCTTCAAAAATAGGCTTTGTCAGTTTGGGTTGCCCTAAGGCATTAGTGGACTCAGAGCGTATCTTGACGCAATTAAAAATTGAAGGCTATGAGGTAGTTAACTCGTATGATGATGCTGATGTCGTCGTGATTAACACCTGCGGCTTTATTGATTCCGCGGTAGAAGAATCTTTGGGTACCATTGGTGAGGCGATGGCTGAGAATGGCCGAGTGATTGTGACCGGCTGTTTAGGTGCGCGCAGTGAAATCATTGAAGAGAAATACCCGAATGTATTGGCCATTACAGGTGCTCATGCCTACGAAGATGTCATGAATGCCGTGCATGAACATGCGCCTCCCGTTCACAATCCACATACGAGCTTGATCCCACCGCAAGGTGTGAGGTTAACCCCTCGACATTATGCCTATTTGAAAATTTCAGAAGGGTGTCATCATAAGTGCACCTTTTGTATTATCCCGAGTATGCGCGGCACTTTGGTGAGCCGGCCAATCGGGGATATTTTAACGGAAGCGCAACACTTGGTTGAAGCCGGGGTAAAAGAGCTGCTGGTTGTGGCGCAAGATACCAGTGCTTATGGGTTAGACATTAAATATCTGCCAGGTTTTTGGCAAGGACGCTCTTATCGTTCTGACTTTGAAACTTTGGTTAAAGCTTTGGGCAGCTTAGGTGTCTGGGTGCGCCTGCATTACGTTTACCCTTATCCTCATGTCGATAAAATATTACCTTTAATGTCAGATAATGCTGTTTTGCCTTATTTGGACATCCCGTTTCAACATAGTTCTCCAAGTGTTTTAAAGAACATGAAACGACCCGCTGCATCCGAAAAAATCATTCACCGGTTAGAGCAGTGGCGCGATGTGCAGCCAGATATCACCATTAGAAGTACATTCATTGTCGGTTTCCCGGGCGAAACAGACCAAGACTTCCGTCATCTGTTGAGCTTTTTACAAGAAGCTCAACTCGATAAAGTAGGTTGTTTCCCCTATTCCCCTGTGGAAGGGGCGGTGGCCAATGACATTGAAGGAGAGGTGTCTGAGTCAGAAAAAGAAGACCGTTGGCATGAGTTTATGTCGGTTCAAAAAGACATCAGTGAGGCGAAGCTGCAGCATAAAGTGGGCAAGACCATGACTGTCATTATTGATGAAATTGATGGTGATGATGCTTTGGCAAGAAGTATGAGCGAAGCGCCTGAAGTGGATGGCAATGTGGTTCTAGATGGTTATGATGAATTGCCCATTGGAGAATTTTTTGATGTTACTGTGACAGAGGCCGGTGAGTATGATGTGTGGGCTGAACCGCACTTAGAGTGAGCTTGAATCAGGCATGCTTTGCCGATGATGTGATGTTTTTTTATACAATTCGTATTACTGTAATATTCGAAAAATCAGCTATTTAGAATGAAGTGATTGGGTTCTTTTCAGACTAAACAGGTTGGAAATTGTGTTTAACCATAGTGAAATTGAATATAGCGTCTAAAATTTAGTCAGGATTTCGTGTCGTAACTAAAAAACAACGTTTGAACGGGGTAAATATGAGTAAACTAGACCAACTGAAAGACTTAACCACTGTCGTTGCTGATACTGGTGATTTTGGCACCATGGTTGAATATAAGCCAACAGATGCAACTACTAACCCATCATTAATTTATGCTGCATCTCAAATCGATAGCTACCAAGGTTTGGTCGACGAAGCAATTGATTATGGTTTAAATAAAGGCAGTGATCGTGCTAGCCAGACAGAAGCAACGCTAGATAAGCTAGCCGTTAACTTTGGTTTAGAGATTTTAAAAATTGTTCCAGGCCGTGTTTCAACTGAAGTAGATGCACGTTTGTCTTTTGATAAAGCCGGTTCAATTGCTAAAGCACATGAAATTATTGCGCTTTATGAAGCTGCAGGCATTGGTAAAGATCGTGTCTTAATTAAATTGGCTTCTACATGGGAAGGCATTAAAGCGGCAGAAGAGTTAGAGAAAGAAGGTATTCACTGCAACTTAACGTTACTGTTTAACTTTGAGCAAGCGGTTGCTTGTGCTGAAGCGGGCGTGACTTTGATTTCACCTTTCGTTGGTCGTATCTTCGATTGGTATAAAGCTTCAGAGGGTGTTGATAGTTATCCTGCAGATAAAGATCCTGGTGTGATTTCAGTAACTGCTATTTACAACTACTACAAAAAACATGACTACAAAACAGTCGTTATGGGCGCAAGCTTCCGTAATGTTGGTGAAATCACCGAACTTGCAGGTTGTGACTTGTTAACTATCGCACCTAAATTATTGGGTGAGCTAGCAGCTGATGGTGGTGATGTACCTCAGAAGTTGAGCGTTGATACTGCAAAATCTATGGATATCCCAAAAATTAATGCCACTGAGCCCGTGTTCCGTTGGGCAATGAACGAAGATACAATGGCGACAGATAAATTGAGTGAAGGTATTCGTAACTTTACTAAAGATTTGGTGAAGCTTGAGGAATACGTTCAAGAAAGAATGGACGCAAAAGGTAAAGCTGCTTAAGTTTTACGCATAAAAAAGGGGGAAGTGCATTTTCATGCACTTCCCCCTTTTTTATTGCCTAGAATTTAAGGTTGGCCAAAAATTCTCTGATAATGTCAAAAAGTATCTCAAAGAAGGTTTTTGGTTTAGGGTCAGGCGTTGGGTCTGGGTTTGGTGTTGGCTCAGGGTCAGGTGTTGGTTTAGGATCTGGAGTGACTGGAGCAAGGTCCGCTAACGCTGCTTCTAAATCAATACGAGGTGTTGATTGACCATTGGCAGGGTCTATCACTGTTTTACCCGTTTGACGCAATCGCTGTACTGTTTTACTGACAGAATCATTGGTATAAGCACCATCTGCTCTTAACACGGCTATTGCACCAGCAACATGTGGTGTTGCTTGAGAAGTACCACCTTGGGTAATACCTGCTGCTGTAATTCTCCAGCCTGGTGCTAATAAGGTGAGGTAGTCATCGCTGTTAGAGAAGCAAGTCGGAACGTCAGCAGAGGCGTTGCTGTTCTGGCAATCACCAAAGTTCACGCTACCCATATTGGTATCAAATACGGCGCCGACACTGACTGCACCTGGTACACAAGCTGGTCTAGACATGCCGTTTTTAACCCCTTCATTACCAGAGGCGACTACCGGTAAAATACCTGCCGCTCTTGCATCAGCAAACGCTTTGGTAAATGACGTGTTGCTACATTGGCTTGAGAATTGGCCGCCACCTAAACTTAAGTTTAGGGAAACAATGTTATGTTTACGCTGGTTGGTAATCGACCAGTCAATTGCATCTAATATGTCGGCATCAAATGCACCATCGCCATCAAAGACGTCGAGAGCTGCAATACTGGCGCCTGGTGCTGTACCTAACACGATTCCAGCAACGTTAGTGCCATGGCCGTTATCATCACGTGAATTATCTTGTCTTGCAAAGTCGATGGCGGCAACCACTTTACAGTTAGCGGCACCTGCGCTTGAGCAACTACCAAAAGCAGATCGGGTAAAATCAACACCGGTATCCATTACTGCAACGGTTGTGCCTGCACCTAATTGACCTTGCGACCGTGCAGCAGGTTGGTTAATCAATGGAAGACTTTGGTTAAGGTACATCTTGTTCATGTTGTTTGGGTAAACAGCGGCAACATCACTTCTTTGTAGAAGGTCTTCTAGTGTTTGGGCATCTTTAATGGCCACATTTGCCATGGGTAAGTTGACATAGTTGGCTTTCACTTCGAGCTGGTCATCGCCGAATGCAGAAAAGGCGGATACTTTCATATCGCTGTAAGCACTGGCCTTGAAAGATACCATGCGAGCACTTCTATCTGCGCTGCTTTCGCCTGCATAACCTTGAGGTTGAGTGGCAAATGCTTGAAGGGTTGTTTCATTTTTGAAGACAACGATCACATTTTGGGTTTCGCCAAGGTCGGCTTGATCCATAATGTAGCTACTGGTTTTACTGAGCCATGTTGGTTGATCTGCTAAAGCGGTGTTCATGCCGGCTGCAAGTGTCAGTGCTATTGATGTGGTTAATAAATGTAATTTATTAGTTTTTCGCATAGTCTCTATCTACCCCTACTGCGTTTGATTTTGTGTGCTCTGTTGAGGTTATTAAAGACTAGAGGAGATGGAGCAGCAACGGTCACTCGACGCGAGGAAGATTATTCTAGATAAGCGGCATATAGAGTTTTGCTTATGTTTTATCCAGGCCTGATTAGGCCTAGATTGTGGTATTTTCGGGGCTGCGCGGCCAATGGCAATGTAATACGGATTAAGTTATTTGTTACTTTGGTAATAGCTATGGATTGGCGCCAAACTCGTAAGTTGAATGACAGGTAATGCAAGTGTTTGATATTGCTTTGAAAGAGTGCATGGCGGCAAGGGTGTCACCGGTTTTTGCTATGCGGGAAAAGTGGCTGGAAGCGGCGATAAGTTCATTATTAAAACGCTTCATGCCATCGGGCATATATTGTGATAATTCATTACCATGTATGCCTTGACCAAAATAATGTTCTGCAATTTCAGAAGCATGATGTAATTTGTCTTGGGATAGGCTGTCGACAATTTCATCAAAGGCGGCTAATTTCTGTTTCATATTTTCAGAAACAAAGGCTTTGAGTTGTTCGGGTAAAAGGACTTTGGTTTTTTGGTTGTGAGCAAAGGTGATGGGCATTGCGACCAGTAAAAAAAAGATAAACGTTGGGCAGCAGTTTCTAATCTGTAACATAGTGGGCACTCCATGTGGCTTTAAGGTGCAACATGTTGCGTGTTGCTACCTTAGTCCGTTTTTTATTATTGTGCCGAGGATAATAACTGATTCTCTACCGGAAGGGTAGTAGAACCGACCTCTATGTTATTGTTTTTGTGATATTAATTGACATTAAAATGCTTACATAGATTTACGCATGGTTTTTTCAATGTGCTTCACGTATTTATAAATAGACTGCCATTCATATTTTTCTAGGCGCTTCCACTCATCAGGTGGCATTTGTTTGTGGCGCATTTTGCTGCGAATTTTAATGGTGAGGTGGTTTTTTTGCTGTTTGAGCTGGTTTTGGCGCATATGCTCATCATTTTCAAAAAAAGTTTTTCCAGTGAAGTCTTTGTGGTGGCAAGACTTGCAAATGGTTTGGGCTAAATGTTTGCCAAAGCGAATGCGATCGGTTTTAGATAAAGCGAGTACTTGGGCTTCAATGTCATCACCCGTAATCGCAAGGGGTTTGATCTCTTCTGTGGCAAAGGCTGTGGTCATCCACAAGCTGCTGAGTAGAACGAATAATACGTGTAATTTCATAATGACCTCTAATCAGTAAATGGCATTTTGTTGCATGCTTAGTATAGGGGGCAATGCCCGTTTTATCTATTGGTTAAGTATGATCAATGTCAAACCTTGAGTATTTATTTTTGTAATCTATAATAGTCTTTAAGAAGTATCTCTATCTGTATGAAAAATAATAACTAAAAATATACAATGGGGGCGCCGTGAAAAGCATCTATCATCGAATGAGTTCCATCGGTGGGGTAGTGCTTGGTTTGGTATTCACTGTAGCAGGGGCAACTCAAGCTACGGTACAAACTGATCCAAGTTTACCTCTATCTGTTTCATCAATGCCATCGCCAGAGGCATTTGCCTTAGCATCACCAGATGTGAGTCGCGAGCAAGCCTTAGACTTGTGGGCCACGTACTATTATGTACATGGAACCGAATCTACGGATGCCGGGTATTCATTATTAACCCCCAAAGGTCATGGTCTTGGCGGCAAAGTGAGCCATAAAGATTGGTGTTATGGGGCGTTGCAAGGCACGATACGAGTCAAAAATGAACATGGCCATGCCAAAGTGTATAACTATGCTGGCCGCAGCCGGACTCAGCAAGTGGATTGTTCTGCGTATTTTTCATTGCCTAAAAAAATTCTGAAAAAAGTAGGGAAAGTTAGGTTTGGGCCAGCCATTGGCCCCTTTGGTGATGGTGTTCAAGGCATGATTTTGGTGCCATATCGAACCATTGCCGTTGATCAACGGAAAATTCCTTACGGCTCAGTTGTTTTTATACCTGAGGCGAAAGGCGTCAAAGTGACGTTATCTAATGGCCAGAGTTTTTTGCACGATGGATACTTCTTTGCAGCTGATACGGGTAGCGCGATTAAGCATACCCATATTGATGTCTTTATTGGGGATTCAGGGACAAACCCGTTTGCCAGCTTTGTCACCAGTCAGGCGTCAGGTAAATTTAAAGCGTATGTTGTAGACAGTGACTTACTTGGTGAGCAATTGGCATCGATTCATCGCAGTGGTTTGTAGCGACCTTGCCTGCTGCTGCGTTAGCTCATGTTTGTCAGCGAGACAAAAAAATACCTCTCAACAGTCAATGCTTGAGAGGTATTTTCCAGGGGGAGCCGCTATGCTCTGGTCTAACGATAAATATAAATGCTTAGCCTAAAAGGGCGAGGGTTGCAGCCCGAGAAATATTGGATTGTGCTGCAGCACCAACACTGCTGACTGGGATAATATTTGTGAACGTGTTTTTCTCGCGGTTTCTTCCGCAATATCCGCATCTTGTATTCGAGATCGAGCCTCTTGTAAATTGACGGAACGATCTGCCAGTTGATTGGTTGAGACGCTAAACCGGCTCTCAGCCGCGCCGAAATTGCCCGATTGAAGAGAGACCGCGTTAATGTCGCTATCGAGTTGAGAGAGGGAGGCTTGAGCAGCTGCTGCTGACGACACATCTACGGTGCCTGTGGCATTTAGGTCACTGGTATCAACAGTGCTGACAGCATCTAGTGATTGCAAATCAACTGAGACCTGCTGTGCGTTACCACCATCTTCACCCAATTGAAAATCAATTGATCCATTTTGGAATAATGATTGGCCATTGAAGGAAGTGGTTTCAGCAATTCGTGAATTTTCTTGGGTTAGTTGGTCTATTTCAGCTTGTATACCGTCACGGTTTTCGACGGTTGGATTTGCAGCTTGAAGCGCTAATTCTCGAATACGTTGGTTGTTATCGTTAACCGACCCAAGGGCACCTTGAGCTGTTTGTGCTAAGGAGATTCCGTCGCCGGCATTTCTAATGGCCTGGTCGATGCCTCGAATATCGGCAGTTTGTTGCTGGATGGTAAAAAGCGCTGCGGCATTGTCTTTGGCACTGTTCACTTTTAGCCCAGACGATAAGCGCTCAAAAGCGGTTTTAGTGCCTTTGTCAGCCTTGTTTAAACTAATATTCAGTGGCGAATTGCTTGCATTGATTGAAAGCGCCATTGCTATCCCCTATGTATTCGATTGCTTAATGAGGAATATACCGCGATTCCTCAGGCGATCCAATTAGGGATATAACATAACGAGATGGGGATCACACTATTTGCTCAAATATCTATTTTAGTGTGAAACACGTCTCGTTTTTTCTTTAGCCCTTGTGGCTATCGATGTAATCGGCCATTTCTTTACAGGTTTGTCTTTTGCGCTGTCGTGAGACATATAAAGCAATCGCGACAACAATGATGATGGCAATAGATGCGAGGGTAAAAGTATCAAAGCTCATGATGTCTCTCCAAATAGTATGTGTGCTTACAATTAATATAAGAATATTAGCATTACCGAATGTATCTGGCAAGAGATGATTTACAACCGGCTAATATGTGACTTTTCTCATTTTTATTGCATTAAAGTGAGGAATCTCATTCCCATCACTCTCCGAAACCGATAGAATCACCGACTGGTCAGATAACGACCTGACTAGATTAAAGTTGATAAAAGAGGGCATGGAATGTCAAAAGATCATCCAATTATTGCATTAACGGGTTCTGCTGGTGCAGGTACGACAACGTTTAAGGTTGTGTTTCAAAAGCTTTTTGAGCGAATGAACATTAAACCCGCTGCGGTACAAGGCGATAGTTTCCGTGCTCATGACTTTGAAACCTGGGATAAAGTGTTTGCTGATTACCAAGCGAAAGGGATAGATGTCAGCCATTTTGGTCCTGAGGCGAATGAGTTTGAAAAGCTTGAGGAGTTGTTTAAAAACTACTCAGCGAATGGTACTGGTCAGTTTAGACAATATATTTGCACTCATGAGCCTTGTACCGTTTCTGGGGCAAAAAAGGGTGGTTTTACTGAGTATCAAGACGTTCCTAGTGATTCTGATGTGTTGTTATACGATGGTTTTCATGGTGGATTAGTCACAACGGGCATGGATAAAGACCTTGTTGGCAACAACACAATTGATGTTGCCGCACATGTTGACTTGCTCATTGGTGTTACTCCAAATATGAACTTGGAGTGGATTCAAAAAATTCAGCGAGATGTTAGCGCAACGGGCATTGACCCAGAGGCCGTTTGCGATGCTATTTTGCGTCGAATGCCCGATTATATTAATTACATCATTCCACAGTTTTCATTGACTGATATTAACTTCCAGCGTGTGCCAGTGGTTGATACTTCTAATCCTTTTATTGCTAGAGATATCCCAAATCTTGATGAGAGCATGGTGATTACACGCTTTAGGAATCCTAGCCAATTTGATATGTCTTATCTGTTAAGCCGTATTGAAGGGTCGTTTATGTCTCGGCCTAACACTTTAGTCATTCCTGGTCGGGAGTTTGAATGTGCCTTAACAATGATCTTTGAGCCAATCTTAGAAGACATGTTTGAAGATAAGGAAATGTATTAATTTTTGCTAAGACTGGTGATATGGACTCCACTCTGAGGTTCTTAGCCAGTCTTGTAGCGTTGTAATGTTGGCAGGTCTACAAACGTAATAGCCTTGCGCCATATCGCAGCCCATTTCTTGTAAAATATCTAACGTCGCTTGATCTTCCACCCCTTCGGCAATAACTGTCAGCCCCATTCTGTGCCCTAGTTCAATGGTTGTTTGGACAATGGCTTTGTCATCCTGGTTATTTGGTAAATCCAAGATAAATGACTTATCGATTTTTAACTCTTGAACGGGTAACAATTTCAGATAAGACATGGATGAATACCCAGTACCATAATCATCAATAGATAAATCAAAACCCATCGTATTGAGTTCATTGAGCACTTCTGTCGCTTTTTTATCATCTTGCATAACAGCGCTTTCGGTCACTTCTAGAACGAACCAATCAGCTTGAGCTTGGTGCTGGGTAAGGAGTTCTTCAGTCATTTTTATAAAGCTACGATTCATTAAGTCTTTGGTGGACAAATTAATTGCTACCTTGATATCAACCCCTGCCTGACGAAATGCACAGCCTTGTTGGATGGCAGTATTGAGTACCCATTTAGTTAAGTGAATAATGTGGCCTGTTTGTTCTGCAAGGGGGATAAAGTCATCCGGTGGCATGAAGCCATGTTTAGGGTGATGCCAGCGGATGAGTGCTTCTACATGAGTGATCTCACCTTGTTCGATATTGACCTTAGGTTGGTAAAATAATTCTAATTCATCTGTTTCAATGGCATGGCGAAGTTCATGCATCATGGAGAGTCGTGCTGTATTCCGCTCATCGTGGCTGGCATCATAGTAAGCGATGTTGATGCCATTTTGTTGGGCTAAATGTACTGCGATGTCAGCATTTTGAATTAAAGACTTGGCATCTTTTGCCTGGGAAGGGTACTGAGAAAGGCCAATGTGTACATCTGAGTCAACAACAATGTCTTTATAGGTAATGCCATGCTCTAAAGCTTCAAAAATTTGCTTGGCAATAATGAGGCTGTCGTTGTGGGTATCGATATGAAAGATAATGAATTGGTTGCTGGACAGCCTTGCAATGGCATGAATGTCATCCATGCAAGTCTCTTGTATTTGTAGGCTCATGCGTTGGATGACTTTATCACCAATGTTATGACCCAACGTATTATTGATTTCATCAAAACGCTCTAATGAAATAATCATGACGGTGAACACTAACCTAGGTCCGCCAGACTTGATGGCAGTGTTAATTTGCTGGTTAAAGTAAAGCCTGTTGGATAACCCCGTCAGTGGGTCGTGATAAGCTTGCTGAATAATTTGTTCTTCTCGGTCTGCAATGGATTTAATCATGTGATTAAAGGCATGAGCAAGTTGGCCTATCTCATCGCGTTGCTGAATTAATATCGGCGCAGACGTGCCATTATCCTGCATGTCTTTAGCGGCGGCAGCGAGTCTGCTGATGGGGTGTGTAATCCCTTTTGCCAGTAGACTGCTGCCGATGATAACAGCTAAAAATGCAATACCATAAATGGTGAGTAAAGTAGACTGAAGTTTGTTGTATGGTTGAATCGCTTGGGTGAATGAGTGCTGTAAAATAGTCGATAGGTTGACTCTCTGCCCTGGTTTAGGTTTCGTAATGTAGCTGATATACACTTCAGAGCCTAGTTCAATGGTTGATGTGGCGTTAAACGATAGTTCGTGAGCGTCAATAAAGGAGAGTAAGTACTCAAGTTGACTGTCTAAGGTTGAAGCGAGTATGCGATTGCCATTGAGTTGCTTATCAACAAAAGAGATTTCTAACCCTGTTAATGCTTTTAGTTCTAAGGCGAGTTGGTCGTCTATGGTAAACCCCATGCCAACCCAAGCAATGGTATTTGGTGCTTTAACTGGCACTAAAATAAATTGGTATACATGTGTGCCAAAGCGAATGGATGCGCCTGCTACATGGTTGGCTTTCACCTGTTTGAGTAATTCAGGAAAGGGGAAGGGGCGGCTACCGGATTCGGTGTTCGTCGCTTGGGTATCCGCTAAAATTTTGCCATCGAGAGAGATGAGAATGGAGAGGTCTGCATTAACTCTGCGGCCGTGATTCTCTAGTGCTGATAAAATGGTGGCTTTATCTTGGGTTGCTGCCGCATCTCGAAAAGCAAAGTCGGATGCTAATATACGGATGCCATTCACCAATTGTTTTCCGCGGTAGCGGATTAATTGATTAAAAATTTCCTGACCAGAGACCAATTGTTGTTCAATTTGTTCAATGGCATTTTTGTGTGTTTCTTGTTTTACCAAGACTAACGATACGATTTGTACGATAGCTAATAAGCCAACAAAAACGAGAATAATTTTGGTTTGTAGTTGTTCAAACATGAATTAAAAAGGACTGTAGTCAAAGTTAAAGGGATCTTCTTCATCAGGAACTTCAGGCTTTCCTGTTCGGTTTAAATAAAGAGATATCGGCATTTGTGTGGAGGCATTTGGTTTGAGAATCACGGACTGCTTCATGGTGTGCGTAATTTGTGGGTGCCAAACATCGACCCAATAAGTGTCTGCGGGTACATTAAAAGAAGCGGTGCCGTCAAAGCTGGTTTTTTGGAAATAGGGGGTGTCGATCACAACGATATAGCTCATCATCCAGTCATGAATATTGCAACCTAACGCGACAATCCCTTTTTTGTCAAAAATAATGGGGGCTGCATTATCACCAGAAAATAATTTTAATTCAAAGCGCTTAGTGGGTGAGAACGAATACACGTGGTGTTGGAAATCATCCTTATTAGGGAACACTACCGGGG
The DNA here is from genome assembly GCA_018672285.1 of Methylococcales bacterium. Lineage (GTDB taxonomy): Bacteria > Pseudomonadota > Gammaproteobacteria > JABHGC01 > JABHGC01 > JABHGC01. The sequence goes on along the minus strand of JABHGC010000246.1, from coordinate 38,869 downwards.
TGTTCACTTGCACGGGTAATACGTATGGCACAAAGCTTCTATTTTGCTGAACCATTTCAGCCGTGGGTTGATGTGCTGGAGTGGGTAAGTGGCGGGGGTTAGTCGGTTTAATGCTCACTACCGCGTTAGAAAGTGCATTGCCATTTTGGTCAGTGATTTTAAAGGTGAGTGTTGAGTTGGCATGGGCTACATTGAGCAGGGCAAAGAGACATAATAGGAGGCCGCTACGTAATAGCACAGGTATACCTTTGCATTAATAATGCTGTTTGGAATACCTTAATATATAGTCTATACGCTGCAATAGTTGAAGTGTTAACTGGGGTTTTTATGGATTATTTATTTCTAGCTTTTTAATCATCCGGTCGAAATTTTTAGGGGGTAGATACTGAAATAACTCTTTCCCTTTCAAGCTGTAAGCAATTGAGAGGCCTTTTTTAGGGTAAAGCCAGTGACTAATGTTGTCACTTTCGGCTATTTTTGAGTCAGGTGTGCCAAAGTGCTTAAGCAAAAGTGCTTCGTCTAAATTGGCTTTGGGCGAGTAAGAGAGGCTGATGATTTTTGCAGTGAGTAACTCTGGAATACTGCTACTAGATAGCTCAACTTTAAACCCCTGGTCGTCAATAGGCTTTCGGTGAACTTCATACGTTTCATAGGTTTTTTCGAGCAAACTGTTATCAACATCGATTTCGGCAATGAGCTTGGCAATCAATGGTCCTGATTTAAAGTTAGGTAAATAAGCTTCTAAGCGCAAAGCATTCCCCGGTTTATAGAAAATGGCTACAGAATGGTCTTGGTGTAGCTTAATGACGTCTGCTAGGGTGCTTTTGCCTAGCGTGAGTCCAAAAACTTGGCTATCGCCGCCTTCTAGTAGGGTGATTTGCCAAGGAAAATAGACGCCACGTTGAGATGATGGTGGTGCCCATGCCAGCCAGATGAAAAAGCCTAATATTGCACTCATGATGATCGTGTGGTGTACCCATTTCATTGCGCTGATTCCAGTCATTAAAAAACGCCATTCTACCATAGATCCTCTGTTTTAAGGATTTAGTCCATGTTAAGAGTGCCACTTATCGGCGATTTTGCGCCGTAAATCACCAATCAAGAATATAGCATTTACTTATATGGGTATTACTGTAATGTATTGATTGTCTTCAAAGGATTCATCGCATTAATGAATGTAATTGCAGGGTGATGAGGTGAGTGGTTTGTCGATGATATGTCTCAGGGAAATTCAGTAGTCATTGACTGTATTACCTGATTGATGTCAAGAGAAGAATATAATAACGTGCTAATCATGTTCTGGCGTGAAGACATGAGCATAACCCAAAAGCGTAGTACGCTGAGAGAGGTATCATCAGATGAATAATGCTAAATTATTTAATGATCGATGGATGAAGCAGTACCAAGATGCTTGGAATGATGAGCAAACGATGGGTGAAATGTTGCGTAAAGCAGGGTTTAACTCAACAATTGGTTGCGGATTTAAAGGGGAGGATAATCCTCGAGGCGTGCTTGTGGTCAAGGAGGGCAAAGCTGTACATGCTGGGGAGTATGGCGGTGAAAATTTGGATTGGGATCTAAGGGCCGAAAAGGCGCACTGGAGACAGTGGCAGGAGGAGGGCGTAGGGATGGCAGCACTAGGTATTGCAACCATCTCGGGTAAGTTAACATTTAACGTTGGAGATTTTTCAAGCATGATCGTGCAGCCTGAGCTTGCTCGGCCGTTTGTGAAAAGCTTTTCTCTGATGAAAAAGGTAACCTAGCCAAAACCACCAAAGTTAATAATAAGAAGTAACCTAGCCTGCTAACGTTTTTGTTAGCAGGTTTTTTTGTTTTATGTTTTAGGGAAATCTTTTAAGCAGCATTTGCCAGAAGGGTTTCTAACATCGCACGCACACAGTTTGTTTTTGGTTTTTTCTTGTACAAAGTGCTTAAGGTGTTTGTTTAGCCTAGCCTCTTTATAGCTGATGTCAAAGCAGTAACACAAAGCAGCATTGTCTTGTGGATGTTTAATGCCAACGGTTGTAAGTAGGTCTGCTTGTGTGATGATGCTGTTATCTTGCCCAAAATAGACGACCTCACAGTTTGGGTCTGAGCAAAAGTAATATCTTTGATTGCTATTTGGCCAATGCCAAGGAGACTTCATGTGGTGCAGGATGGTTTTGATTGAAACTTGCGAATGTGCCTTTCCATCCTGGGGGCAAGTGTGTTTTTGAGTGGCTTTAGAGGGTGTCGCTGATGAACAGCAATGTGGAAGTGAATTGTCCATTGTTGTTGTTTTAAACGTTATTTATTCCGGAAATGTGTTTATCTTAATGATTTACGTCGTGACTGCCAGTTACCATTGAGTGCGTCGAAGCTTAAAAAACGTTGGTTGGTTTCTGCAAAAATTGCAAAATCACGTGCGCGCAGTCTAATGACTTGTTCTTTGAGTTTTAACTTAATGGGAACCCAGCCGCTGCCTCGTTGGCTAAAGCCAAATAAACGGCGGTCGGTTGCAACGGCAATAGTGACATCTGTCTCAATAATGTTGAGGATCGTTTCTCGCAGCCTCAACCTAAACTCCACATTGCGGCGAGACTGTAGGTCTACTGCAATGATGGTGTTTTTGTCTTGAGCAAAAAAGACTTCTTTAATGGTTTGATTATGTCGATGAAGATTTGTTGCATCAACCACGCTTGGTATGCAAAGCAAAATAAACAATAACAATGTCAAACGTTTCATGAGGTTACCCTGTATTACGCATGCCTGCTGCGATGGCATTAATGCTGCGTAGTAATGGTTTTAAATAGATGTCTTTTTCATCTCCGATGTTCTCGTCTCTCACTTTTTTCAGAAGGTGAACTTGGATCTGGTTTAATGGGTCGAGATAAGGGTTTCGACGGTTAAGGGACAATAAAAGTTCCGGTGTTTCGGAAATTAATGTGTCAGCTTGAGCAATACTCAAAACTAATTTGACCGTGGTTTCATACTCAGATCGTATCATCTGGTACACCGACTTACCGACTTCAGGGTCTAGGCATAATTTAGAGTATTCTTCAGCTGCTTCCATATCGGCTTTGAATAGCGCCATTTGTACGTTGCTCAGTAGTGCTCTAAAAAATGGCCATGAATCATACATGCGCCTTAAAGTGGCCATTCTGTCTTCATCACCTTGGTGGTACTCGGCCAGTGCTGTGCCAAAACCATACCATGCGGGAAGTGTGTGCCTAGATTGTGCCCAGCTAAATACCCAGCCAATCGCACGAACAGAACCTTTGGAGCGGTCTGTTTTACTGCGGTGTGAAGGTCTTGAGCCTATGTTCATCATGCCAATTTCAGACAATGGTGTGGCTTCATAGAAATAATCTAAGAAACCAGGTGTGTGGTCAGTTAGTTGGCGATAGGTTTGCTCCCCTTGATTTGAGAGGACACTCATAACGGTCCAGTCGTCTTGGTCGTCTTGCTCAATGTCTGTAACCAAATGAGCGCTGGCTTTGAGTAATGCGGTGACCCCCATGGTTAGCTCGTAGCTGGCTGTTTCTGTATTACTGTATTTGTAAGACAGTACTTCGCCTTGCTCGGTGAATTTGATTTCTCCGTGCACGGTGCCAGCCGGCTGTGCCATGATCGCATCGTGAGTAGGTCCGCCGCCACGGCCAATGGTGCCACCACGGCCATGAAATAAGCGGCACCTGACTTTGTGTTCATTGGTGATCGCAATGATTTTAATTTGTGCTTCGTATAGCTTCCAAGCTGAAGAGATAGGGCCGCCATCTTTGCATGAGTCTGAGTAGCCAAGCATGACTTCTTGGGTGTTGCCAGATGCTTTTAATAGGCTTCTATAGCATTCATTATCCAGTAAAGTCGACATGACAGAGTCAATGTGGTCTAAATCTTCCAGGGTTTCAAAAAGCGGTGATATTTCCAGTTCACAGAAAGGTTCATCATCGCGTTTTCCGGCAAGCCCTGCAAGGCAGGCAAGTGTCATTACCTCCATAATGTGGCTGGAGTTGTGTGTCATCGAAATAACATACTGGCCAATACAGTTTTGGCTGACTTCCTGGCGCATTTCACGGATGGTGTGAAAGACGTCAAGCGTTTGTTTTGATATTTCAGAAAGGCTATCAGATACATTAACGGCTTGTTCTTGCTTTAAAATACTTGCAAGCAAATTAATTCGGTCGTTTTCATTCAGTGCATCATAGTCAATGCCATTACCTTTTAATATCTCACTGATTGTTTCGGTATGGCGAGTGGACTCTTGTCGTACATCAAGCCTAACCAAGAAAAAGCCAAACGTTTCAACCAGTCGGATTAAGTCTTTTAAGCTATATTCGGTGATGTTTTTGTCACCGTGACTGGTTAAAGAGGTGCGAATGATATTTAAATCTTTCAGGAACTCATGCTCGCTTTGGTAGCCTTGCTCGTTGCTGATGGGCTCTCCTGCAAGCTGTGATTCAATGACATTGATATTCTGTTGGATACGAGAGCGCATAATATGGAGCTTGCGGCGGTAAGGCTCGTGTTCATATTTTTTAGGACGACCTGCAAACACGGTCTCGCAAAACTCACGGTCTTTTTCAGCCGCTTGGATAAAATCGTAAGAAGGGGTCACCATGTCTGATGACATGGTTAAAATTTGCCCAAGAAGGTCTAAGCGTCGGGTGTATTCTTCTAAAATGGTTTTCGTTTGCATGCGGATGGCATACTGAGTTGTTTGCGGCGTGACAAATGGGTTGCCATCTCGGTCGCCACCGATCCATGAGCCAAACTTTAAAAAGCTGGGTATTTGAATGCCGTTATCAGCTTCAGAAGGGTAAGCTTTGTTGGCGGCGTTTTCAGCGTATCGATATACCGTGGGTACGGCTTCAAATAAGCACTCTTTAAAATAAAACAGGCCGTTTTTAATTTCGTCGTAGACCTCAGGTTTGTCTGCTCGAACTTCTTCTGTTTTCCATAAAATTTGAATTTGAGACTCAAGTAAATTGGTGATTTCTTGTTGTTCTTTAGGGCTGCAACCAGACTCCATTAAGCGTTTGCTATGAACAAATACTCGGCGAAGCAATACCATGATGGTGCGGCGTTTAGATTCAGTTGGGTGAGCGGTGAAAACAGGCGTGTAGCTCATCTCGTCAACGAGCTTTTGTGCCTCATCAGCGCTAACGCCTTGGCTCTTTAATTCGATAAAAGAGTGGTTGAATGAGCCGCGCCAAAAAGGTTGGTCGTTGGCCACAATATTACGGCGCAAACTGTGGTGGTGGGTTTCTTCTGCGATATTGACAAGGCTGAAGTAGAGGCTAAACGCCCTGACAACATAGGTTAGGGTGCTGGGAGACAAGTTAGCAATGACCGATGATAGGTATTCTCGTTTTGCGGGGTCATCTTGTTGGCGTAGCTCAATAAAACCCGTGCGTAATGTTTCCACCGCTGAGTAGACTTGTTCGCCTGCTTGTTTTTTCAGTACGTTACCTAAAATACTGCCAAAAAGTTTTACTTGGCTTCTAAGTAGCTTGTCGTCTGAGTCGTTCATCAAATTACCTATGTGACTTGTTGATAGATGTCGATATATTCTTTTGCACTAATTTCCCAACTAAACGGTTGTTTCATAGCCGTTTTAATGATTTTCTGCCATACCTTGGGTTGCTGGTATGTTTGTAGTGCACGTTCTGTGGCATGGAGTAGTGCCTCTGGGGAAGCATCGTCCATGATGAATCCGGTTGCCGTGTCTAAATATAAGTTGCGGGTGGTGGCATCGACTACAGTATCAACCAAACCGCCGGTTCTTCCAACCACAGGAATAGTACCATATTTTAAACTATAGATTTGATTTAGCCCGCAAGGCTCAAACCGAGAGGGCATTAAGAAGATATCCGCACCCGCTTCAATTTGGTGCGCTAAAGGCTCGTTGTAACCCAGTGTGAGTTTAAATTGCTCTGGGTATTGTGATGCTAGCATCTGGAGGTTGTGTTCCAGCCATGCATCCCCACTGCCCAGTAAAATAAATTGTGCGCCAGACTCAAACAACTTAGGTAACACCTTGAGGATTAAGTCTACGCCTTTTTGTTCGGCAAGACGGCCAATGGACGCCATGAGAGGAATGGACTTGTCTTCTTTTAAGCCAAAGTGTTTTTGTAAGGCCAGTTTGTTAACGGCTTTCTTTTGAAGGCTATCGCTCGAGTAATTTCCCTTTAAGTGGACATCTTTAGATGGGTTCCACACCGTCTCATCAATACCATTTAAAATGCCGCTGAGTTGCCGCGAGCGGTGGTTTAGTAAACCGTCTAAGCCATAAGAAAAGGCGGGTGTGCGAATTTCTCGGGCATAGGTTGGGCTAACGGTCGTGATCCAGTGGGCGTGAGCGAGGCCACCTTTGAGAAAAGAAAAATTATGGTAAAACTCTAGGCTTTCAGGTGACCAGAAGTGCTCGGGTAAACCGAGTGAATGAAACACGTCCTTATCGTAAAGCCCTTGATATGCCAGGTTATGAATCGTGAAAATACTGGCTGGAGGGTTGTCTTCTACTGTGAGCAAGGGGGGGATAAGCCCTGTTTGCCAATCATTGCAGTGAATTAAATCAGGCTTCCAGCCGACGTCGATGCGAGCCATTGCGAGTTGAACCACAGTATGGGCAAATGCCGCAAAACGCTGCGGGTTGTCCGTCCAGTCCCCCCCTTTTTCATGGTTATAAGGGCCGCCGTCTCGATTAAAATAGTGTGGTATATCTATAAGGTAAACAGGAACTTTAGTACCAGGCAGTGTGCCCTCTAATATTTGTCCCTCTAGCAGGTCACGTTCTAGGGTGAAGCTGGCAATGCTGGTCAGTGTGCCCGCATTCTTGATGGCAGTTGGGTAGCCTGGTAATACCACGCGAATATCATGGCCAAGAGCCTGTATGGCAGGAGGGAGGCTTCCGCTAACATCGGCTAAGCCACCGGTTTTGATTAAAGGCACCGCTTCGCTGGTGGCAAATAAAATATTCATTCTGAGCCCTAACTCCATTCGTAGGTTTTTGAAACATCGCGCTATCTTACCGAAACAGGCTCTATTCCCCTAATTGAGGATGAGTAAACCTCTGTTCTCCCCAGTGAATTTGTGGCGCAGCAGAGTTGAAAGAATATGCTATACCTAGTTGAGGCGACATTAATTTGGTAAAACTCCACACAATCATAGCAGGTATACGAATGACTAAATTGCAAAATTCGGCAGCATGGGCAGCATTAAAAGATCACCATAATAATATGAAAGACGTGCAAATGAAGGACTTATTTGCTGAAGATAGTGATCGGTATAACCAATTTTCTGCAAAAGCATGTGATATTTTGCTCGATTACTCAAAAAACCGTATCACCTCAGAAACCATGGATTTATTGCTTAAGGTGGTTGAGCAGCAAGATGTGATGGGTTGGGCTAAGAAAATGTTCGACGGTGAGAAAATCAACACCACAGAAGACCGTGCCGTTCTTCATGTTGCACTGAGAAACCGCGGTAACCGTGAGATTAAAGTCGACGGTGAAGATGTGATGCCAGGCGTTAATGCGGTATTGGATCACATGAAGGAATTTACCGACCAAGTTCGAAGTGGTGAATGGAAAGGTTATACCGGCAAAGAAATTACCGATGTGGTGAATATTGGTATTGGGGGTTCTGATTTAGGCCCGTATATGGCGACAGAGGCCTTGAAGCCTTATGGTCATGAGCGTATTAACGTGCATTTTGTGTCCAACGTTGATGGGACTGATATCAGTGAAACAGTCAAAAAATGTTCACCAGAAACCACCCTGTTTATCATCGCATCCAAAACCTTCACCACTCAAGAAACCATTACCAATGCAGAAAGCGCACGAGACTGGTTTTTAGAGGAAGCCAAAGACAAAGCACATATTGCGAAGCACTTTGTTGCGCTATCCACTAATGCGGAGTCGGTTAAAGCATTCGGTATTGACGAAGCCAATATGTTTGAATTTTGGGATTGGGTCGGTGGTCGTTATTCACTATGGTCTGCGATTGGTTTGCCAATAGCTGTTTATATCGGTATGGATAACTATATTGAGCTATTAGCCGGTGCTCACGATATGGATAACCACTTTATTGATACCCCCGCTAAAGACAATTTACCGGTGATTATGGCCGTATTAGGTATTTGGTATAATAATTTCTTTGGCGCGCAAAGCGTATCGATTTTACCATATGATCAGTATTTGCACCGTTTTTCAGCTTACTTTCAGCAAGGTGACATGGAGAGTAATGGTAAAGGCATTAACCGAGATAATGAAGCGGTGGATCATGATACAGGCCCAATTATTTGGGGTGAACCTGGTACCAATGGCCAGCATGCGTTTTACCAGTTGATTCACCAAGGGACTCGAGTGATTCCTGCTGACTTTATTGTGCCAAAAGAAACCCACAATAAACGCGGTGCACATCATAAAATTTTACTGTCTAACTTTGTCGCGCAAACAGAAGCGCTGATGAAAGGGAAAACAGTGGCAGAAGCCCGTGCAGAACTAGAAGCCGATGGTGTGACGGGGGAGCAGTTAGAGCGCTTAGCGCAGCACAAACAATTTACCGGCAACCGACCAACCAATTCAATTGTGTTAGATAAAGTGACACCAAGATCGTTGGGTAGTTTGATTGCGATGTATGAGCACAAAATTTTTGTCCAAGGTATTGTCTGGAACATTAACTCGTTTGACCAATGGGGTGTTGAGTTAGGTAAGCAATTAGCGAAAGTGGTTTTATCTGAGTTAGACAGTGGTGCGGATGAAAGTGCACATGACTGTTCTACTGTGGCTTTGATCAACTATTTAAAGGCGTAGTCTTTTTCTCCTGTCAGTACTGTTTGTTGACTCAATCAAAAGCACGTTTACTTCGGTAAACGTGCTTTTTTGGTTAAAGCTGAGTTGATTGTGTTTTGTCATGAACCTGCTGGTGGTCAGCTTGATTGGTATTGTTTGGTAACTCCTATCGGGTGGCTCTGTATTTTGAGCGTTGATTCATAAAGTTGTTTTAGCATGGCATGCGGTGGTTTTGTGCCTAGCAATTGAGTTGAATTGATGGATAAAATAACCACTTATTTAGATAGAGGTGCCATCAATGGACAAGATTAATACCACGTTCTCTATGCCTATTGGCGCACTTGGTTCGACTGATGTTCTCAGTCAAATACTCAACTCAATTGGTATCTCTGGCAGTGTGCTGTTACAAGAAGCGTATTGTGCGCCTTGGGCGGTTTCAGTTCCGCCATCTAGCGCGTTAAGTTCACTGCTGAAAACATCAAAAGGGATTCGGGTTGCCACATTTCACCTAGTGGTTCGAGGCCAGTTGCATGTGACACTGGATGATGGTGAACAATTTGTTGTTGAGCAAGGTGAGCTGATTGTCTGCTTTTCTGGGCAAGGGCATGTGCTATCTCAAGGTAAGAGCCGCGAGGTAACCACGTTTCAGGATATTATGGCGGGCGCTGAAAACCGTTTTAAGCCGACTGCAGGGGATGAGCAAGCTAGTACACTGTTGGTCTGCGGTATTTTTCTGCTGCACGATACTGAGCTTAACCCGTTAATGGCAACATTGCCGCCAGTATTGAAATTACAGGTTGATGATGCCAACCAATACCCGAGACTGCATGGCGTCATTCAGCTGATGTTGCAAGAATTTGGCGCGGAAGCTGGGGGGAATAGTTTCGTGATTGAACGTTATTTAGAAATTTTGTGTGCTGAAACCATTCGTACTCATGTCGATTCCTTACCAAAGCAGGCTTCGGGGTGGCTTGCGGCACTAAAAGACCCTGTTGTTGGGCGGGCAATTGAAGCGGTGCATTTGGCGCCAAACCAGCAATGGACGGTTAAATCGATTGCAGACAAAGTCAATATGTCCCCCTCGCGTTTTGCCGCAAGGTTTGTGGCTTGTGTTGGGGAGCCACCAATGGAATATGTGGTTAAATGGCGAATGTATATTGCATGTCGCTCGCTTAAAAATAAGATGCTGAGTATTGGAATGGTCGCAAACGCAGTAGGATATGAGAGTGTGGCGTCTTTTGGCCGAGCATTTAAACGTCATCTCGGCGTGTCGCCAGCAGCATGGCGCAAATTAGGTGATGATGCTGGCTAAACTACACAATCTATCGCATCAAGTGCCATGTGGATGGTAAGACCAAGGCCAATGAGCCGTAGCTTTGGAATGAAGCACAAGATCAAGTAAAGGGTGATGGGAATGGGCAGGTGTAAAGGGTGGAAGCCAATGCTGCATCGTTCGGGGTCGTAGATAGGGTTGGCCAGTAAATGGTCTAAATCGACCAGCATTGTTGTCATTATGATGGCATACGCATTTAACAATTGCGTGCGGTAGGCCAATTTTGCAACGAGTGCAGGCACAATGAAGTGGAGCAGAATGTGCAGCATGCTGTTGCCTTAGGTGCGAAAATACAGAGTGAATGTTGCGATAGGATAATATGAAAGCAAAGTGGTTGTGAATAAAAGGATTGTTCACAGCGCATTGTGGTGGATGATTGGGGCTAAATTCGACAAGGTGATTAAAGTGATCTTAGCGAAATTTTTAAAGTAAAGCGCTCGCCTTGAACCCATTCTAATCTGGTGTTACGCTCGTTTTTTGAATATTGAGGTCGCCTTTTATGCCTATATTGTGGAAACCCTTCTACGTGTTGCTGGGCATGCTTGTGACTATGCCTGTCTTGGCTTTAGGCTTTTTTGGGGAAGAAGAAGGCTACAGTGGCTATGTTGAGCCAGACCCTTGGAAAGAAGCATTTACTAAAATACCGGAATATCTTGATGACGACCGGTTGCTAGAATTGTCTATTGATTTAATTAACACCCCGTTCACCTACTGGATTGACCCTGAGTCTATTCAAGAAGGGACTGACGAGGTGGTGCGATACATGATCTTGTTACGCTCAAGTACCGGTTCTGAAAATGCATTCTATGAAGGTATCCGGTGCGATACTATGGAGTTCAAGACCTACGCTTATGGTGTCGGAAAACGTTTTCAAGCCAAACGTAATCAGCAATGGATGCCAATCAGAAATTCAGGCTCTGTCCGCTATCGTGCTGAATTATTTCAACATTACTTATGTGAAAATAAATTGCCTCTGGATAAAGATCAAATTATTCGAAACATTAAATACCCAAGCTAAGGCGTGCAAAACTCCGACTTCTCTTTTTAATAACAATAATTAACTGAACACACCATTATGACAAACGAATACGATGCTTCCGCCATTGAGGTCTTAACCGGCCTAGAGCCTGTGCAAAAGCGCCCAGGTATGTATACCGATACCACCAGGCCAAACCATTTAGCCCAAGAAGTGATTGATAATAGTGTTGATGAGGCGGTGGCAGGCCATGCCAGTAAAATTCGCATCACACTAAAAAAAGAGGGCTGTTTAGAGGTTGAGGATGATGGCCGGGGCATGCCTGTGGATATGCACCCCGAAGAGAAAATGCCTGGTGTTGAGGTTATTTTAACGAAGCTTCATGCCGGGGGAAAATTTTCGAATAAAAACTATCAATTTTCTGGCGGTTTACACGGGGTTGGCGTCTCTGTTGTTAATGCTTTATCGAAGCGTTTAGAAGTTGAGGTAAAACGAGGAGGGCAGCAATACCTGATTGCCTTCGAGCAGGGCCATAAAGTCAGCGACTTAGAAGTTATCGGTAAAGTGGGTAAGCAAAACACCGGTACTGTTATTCGTTTTTGGGCAGAAGAAAAATATTTTGATAGCGCAAAATTTTCGATTCCAAGACTCAAGCACATTCTTCGAGCCAAAGCGGTTTTGTGCCCTGGGCTTCGAGTCACCTTCATTGATGAAAATACCAGCGAAGAAACCGAGTGGCATTATGAAGATGGCTTACGAGACTATTTGCTGGATACCTTAAATGGTCTAAATGTTCTTCCGCCAGAAACGTTTGTGGGTAGTTTCTCATCTGCAGAAGAAGCGGCTGAATGGTCTGTGGTTTGGTTACCTGAAGGTGGGGAGATTATTCAAGAGAGTTATGTGAATTTAATTCCAACCATTCTTGGTGGCACGCACGTTAATGGGTTGCGTAGTGGTTTAACGGATGCGGTCAGAGAGTTTTGTGAATTCCGTAACATCTTGCCTCGGGGGGTGAAACTGAGCCCTGATGATGTCTGGGAAAAGTGTTGTTTTATCCTTTCCGTGAAATTATTAGACCCACAATTTTCAGGGCAAACTAAAGAACGGTTGTCCTCTCGTGAATGTGTGAAATTTGTTTCAGGCGTGGTGAAGGATGCCTTCAGTCTGTGGCTAAATCAGCATACAGAATTAGGTGAGCAAATTGCAGAATTGGCGATACAAAATGCACAAAGCCGATTGCGTGCTGGCAAAAAGGTGGTCAGAAAAAAAATAACATCCGGCCCTGCCTTACCCGGCAAACTGGCAGACTGTTCTTCACAGGATTTATCTCAAACAGAGCTATTTTTGGTGGAGGGTGAGTCTGCGGGAGGCTCCGCTAAGCAGGCCAGGGAAAGAACGTTTCAAGCGATTATGGCGCTTCGAGGTAAAATTCTAAATACCTGGGAAGTAGAGTCTGGCATGGTGCAAAACTCACAAGAAGTGCACGATATCGCGGTTGCGATTGGTGTGCAGCCGGGTTCATCTGATTTGTCCGGGTTGCGGTATGGCAAAATTTGTATTTTAGCGGATGCAGATACCGACGGTGCACATATTGCGACATTATTGTGTGCGTTATTTTTGAAGCATTTCAGACCATTGGTTGAGCAAGGTCACCTATTTGTCGCTTTACCCCCTTTATACCGAATTGATGTCGGCAAAGAGAAATTCTACGCTTTAGATGAAGAAGAAAAAGAAAGCTTGATGACGCGCTTCGAGTCAGAGAAAAAACGCGGTAAAATTTCTGAAACTCGGTTTAAAGGCTTAGGGGAGATGGATCCTAAGCAGTTGCGAGAAACGAGCATTGATCCAAATACTCGCCGGTTACTTAAGATGACCATTGATGATGATAATAGTGCAGATGATTTAATGGATATGTTACTTGCTAAAAAACGAGCAAGTGATCGGAAAAAATGGCTTGAGTCTTGTGGCGATTTGGCTGACGTATAAGGGAGAAATTCGATGGCTAATGTAATTGAAATGGAAGGCGTTGAAGATCGAGCATTAAAAACGTATGCCGAAAAAGCCTACTTAGACTACTCAATGTACGTTATTTTAGATCGAGCATTGCCTCATATTGGTGACGGTTTAAAACCGGTTCAGCGCCGTATAGTCTATGCAATGTCTGAGCTGAGTTTGTCTTTTAATAGTAAACATAAAAAATCAGCCGGAACCATTGGTGATGTGCTGGGTAAATTTCACCCACATGGTGATTCTGCGTGTTATGAAGCGATGGTATTAATGGCTCAGCCATTCTCTTATCGTTACCCTATTGTTGATGGCCAAGGTAACTGGGGTTCACCAGATGACCCTAAGTCATTTGCGGCAATGCGTTATACAGAGGCAAGGTTAGCGCAGTATTCACAGACATTATTGCAAGAAGTGGGTTTAGGGACGGTAGAGTGGGTTCCTAACTTTGACAATACGTTAAAAGAACCCATGACGCTGCCTGCGCGTTTGCCAAACTTGTTGCTGAATGGCACTACTGGTATTGCGGTTGGCATGGCCACTGATATTCCGCCTCATAATTTAAATGAAGTGGTGCGAGCTGCGATTCATTTAATTGATAAACCCTCATCAGATATTGATTCGGTGATGGCCTTTATTCAAGGTCCTGATTACCCAACAGATGCGCTCATTGTTAGCCCCAGAGATGAAATTAAAAAAGCGTATGAGACAGGGCATGGCTCTATTCGAATGCGAGCGAGATTTTTTAAAGAGAATAATGATATTGTTGTTCAATCCCTACCGCACCAAGTATCAGGTGCCAAAATCATCGAGCAAATTGCCTCGCAAATGCAGGCGAAAAAACTACCGATGGTGGAAGACCTTCGAGATGAATCTGACCATGAAAATCCAACACGCTTAGTCATAACACCGCGTTCAAATCGAGTTGATACCGAACAGCTGATGCTGCATTTGTTTTCGACAACAGATTTAGAGCGTACTTACCGAGTTAATATGAATGTGATTGGTCTAAATGGCCGGCCACAAGTGAAAAGCTTAGTTGAGATTCTGACAGAGTGGATCGTCTTCAGAACCGATACCGTACGTAAGCGATCAGAGTATCGTTTGCAGAAAATTTTAGATGCGATTCATATCTTAGAAGGTAAGTTAATCGCCTTCTTAAATATTGATGAAGTGATTGCGATTATTCGATCTGAAGATGAGCCAAAGCCGGTATTGATGGCGCGCTTTCAGTTAACAGATATTCAAGCAGAAGCCATTTTAAACTTACGTTTACGTCATCTTGCCAAATTAGAAGAGATGAAAATTAGGGGTGAGTTGGAAGAGCTAGAAAAAGAACGAGCCGAATTAGAAAAACTACTCAGCTCCGACCAGCGTATGAAGACGCTGATCAAAAAAGAACTTCGTGCTGATGCTAAAATACATGGTGATGAGCGGCGCTCACAATTACAGCGAGTACAACCTGCAGCTGTAATTGATCAAAATAGTTTGATGCCTTCTGAATCTATCACCATTATTTTATCGGATAAAGGTTGGATTAGGGCGGCTAAAGGCCATGATATTGATCCTAAGACTTTGTCTTATAAATCGGGTGATCAGTTTTATGCCGCTGTAAAAGCAAAAAGTAACCAGCAAATTGCCCTGATGGATTCAACCGGTCGAGCCTATACTTTGCCTGCACACTCCCTACCAAGTGCCAGGGGGCAGGGGGAGCCTTTGACGGGGCGTTTAAATCCTCCTGCAGGCGCAACGTTTGTGGCTATTTTAGCTGTTGATGAAGGTGAGCAGTTCTTATTTTGCTCTACTGCTGGCTATGGCTTTATAGGGGCTGTTGATCAAATGGTTGCTAAAGGAAAGGCTGGTAAAGCATTATTAAGTCTACCTAAAGGCGCTAAAGTGATTCCACCTATCAGCATACCTAAAGGTGATGGTGTTGTGGTCGCCATTGGAACCAATGAAGGCCGGCTATTGATATTCCCTCTGTCTGAATTGCCAGAGCTTGCTAAAGGTAAGGGAAATAAGATGATCAATATTCCCACCTCTCGTGTTGCGAGTGGAGAGGAGTATGTTGTGGATGTCGCTCTGCTGGCCTCTGGTGATGCGATGACCATTGTTGCGGGTAAGCGTCACACCACCATTAAAGCGGCTGACCAAGTGCATTACCATGGTGAGCGGGGCCGAAGAGGGAGTAAGTTACCTCGGGGTTATCAAAAAATTGACCATGTAATATCTGGTGATAAAAGTTAAATGAGGCCTTTTTCTCTCACTAATTTTTGGCAAAATAGCTCTGCTAAACTGGGTAATGTACCGCTCATTGATAAAGTGTTATCAGGGGTGGCTGCATTACTGGCGATTGCACTCGTCATGTGGGTGAGCCAGCAATTCATCGATGTTACCACCGCACCATTGTTAGTCGCCCCTATGGGGGCGACAGCTGCTTTATTATTTGCTGTGCCTCAAGGGTCTTTATCTCAACCTTGGGCGGTGATTGGTGGGCATGTGATTTCGGCCTTTATCGGTGTGACTTGTGCGAATGTAATTCCCGATTTACTGGTTGCTGCAGCAGTTTCTGTCGGCTTGGCAATTGCAGTGATGTACATGTTGGAGTGCTTGCACCCTCCTGGTGGCGCGTCAGCGCTTATTGCGGTGATTGGCGGGGAGCAAATACAGCAATTAGGCTATACCTTTATTTTGACCCCCATTTTACTCAATGTATTGGTGATGCTGGCTTGGGCTTTGCTGATTAATAATGTGTTACCCCGAAGGCACTATCCTAATTTTTTGCATCGTTCAGAAGCCAAAAAAAATACTTGCCAACAAAAAGAAGCGCCCAATATACGTAATAGATTGCGTGCTGCATTATCCGAAGTAGATACCTATATTGACACCTCTGAAGATGATTTAGCTCGAGTTTTTAATTTAATGTTGACCGGCGAGCGTCGTGACCGCATGGGGGATGTGACCTGCCAGGAAATCATGTCGACTAAATTTTTAACAGCGGACTATGACTCGGATCTTGAAAGTGTCTGGTTAAATATGGTTGATGGTCATGCAAGAACGGTAACCGTGGTCGACTCTAAGCAAAGAGTATTGGGTGCCATTACTATCGGTGATTTCTTCAGACAAATCGCATCAGGTGAAGGCTCTGTGATTGAGCGAGTCAAAGCATTTGTCAAAAAGACCGATGGTTTGACTAGTGACAAGGTTGAGTATGCAGGGCATTTAATGACTAAAAACATTGCCACTGTTCAGGTCGATCAGCATTTGGTGGATTTATTTCCGCTATTTGATTTACATGGTGTCGTACATATACCCGTTGTAGATCCGCGCGGGAAGATGGTTGGTTTAGTGACGATTAAAAAATTGCTGGCGGCTTTACATAGTGATTTGATGCAGATTCACCCTGCCACATAACGACGGCATTGAGCATTCGTTATCGCTTAGGCCTGGTTCCCGGTTTGAATATCCCGTTTCTATGCCAACGATGTTATTTCCCTTCTAGTGTGCGTATACACATATTGTGTTCAACCTTTCGTGCGATATTTGATGCAACAGTTTAACTTTAGAGTGTGTGTGGTGTTATGAAAAAAACAATCAGTGGTTTTTTGGTTCTGTTTTTATGGGCAAGCTCATTTCAGGCTTCAGCAGAAAACAGATTAGCGTTAGTGATTGGTAACAGTGACTATAAAACGGCACCCTTAAAAAAACCGGTTAATGATGCGAAGGATGTTTCCAAAAGCTTGAAAAACTTTGGTTTTGAAGTCGAAACACTGTTGAATGCTGATGCGAGGGAGATGGAAGCAGTCAGATCCGAAGCCCGACGCGATTAAAGGGGTTGCTGAGCCTGCTCGAAAGCATTGGAGTACGGCAATTCGCTCTGGTATGTATGAAGGTTGCTGGGAGAAAGGTCATTTGCGGCAAGCTTGAAGGCCATGGTGTGCCAATATCTGGCTCTATCGGTTTCTCTACCGCCTCTGATCAAGCCGGTGACGTTAAATTTCGTCACATACTGGTGAGACCATTGAATGGTGACATTTAAATGGATGGTCTTTAGCCGGAATAAAGTTTTTGTTGCTGTAGGTAAGTGGCAACTTGGGTGCCGTGTCCTGCAGAGAGCGCACTGATGAGTTCTTCATTGTTTACATGTGCAATTGTTTCTCTTGCTTGAGTCGAGCGAAAGGGTAATTGCTCCTCTACGGTAAAGAGTGAAAATTGGTCTTCGATATCTTGATGGCGATAAAATTTTTTCCAGGTTTCTGGGGCGGCGTTGTCAGGGCCAATGACTAATGTTAATTGGTCGTTAGGGTGTGCTTTTTGTAGTTCTACCAGTAAATCATAACTGTATATTGGGTTATTATCGGCAAGGTGTTGTTTTATTTGCCATTCTATATTACTTATTGTGACGTTCTGCTGGGGTAGGAACTCATCTACAATGAGTTGAGTCATTGTCATTCGCTGGGCAAACGGCGCCATGTTCTTGCCAAAGGCATGTGCAGCACTCGGTACCACGATAACCTGTTCAAAATATGGCAATAATTGTTCAATGGCATTGATGTGGCCACGATGTGGTGGGTTAAATGCGGAACCAAATACGGCAATTGACGTCAAAATGAGCACCCATAGATTTGCATGGTTTGTTTATTGGCCGAATGTGCTTGTTTGCACGCGTTTAAAATTTTTTGTTTTCCTTGTGCTGAGTGGGCGCTGATGGTTTTCCAGGTGGATATTTGTTGTTGTAGGCCAGCGCTCATTGCAGCCTGTGAGCGTTGTGGCATTTTTTGGATGCACGTTTGATATTGCTGGATATACTTATCGCACTCGGCAATGCCAATATTGTTGGCATATGCCAAGCTAAAGGGCAGCGTCGTAACTAAAAGCATGCTGAGTACAAGACGTTGTAGGGTTGGAGTGTTCATAATTGTATGACTCAGTCAGCTTCATCTATTGGTTAAATATTAAATTCTGCTAATAGGGTAACGAATTTTTGATGAATGGTAAATGGCCAGTAGAAAATGTGTTGTTGTTGGTGTAATCGACTGAAATACAAAGATTTTATGGCTGTACTATAGGGTTAATATAGTGATAGGTTAGTGTTTAAAAGTGGCGATGACTACTTCCGTTAGGGGGATGTGTGAAAAATTCAGTTTGGTTCGGTGTTAAATGGGCGTTCTTGGTGAGTGTGTTAACTGGTTGTCAGGCAAGTTGGTGGGGGTTTTATGAGGTGAAATCGCCGTTAGAATCTAGTGGTAAAGGCTCGCCAACAGTTGAAGCGCCTGCACCACCAGAAATTTCAGAAGCAACTGCGAACTCTGAAAAGCTAGCTTCTCATTCAGCGTCCCATGAAGCGCCTTTATTAGAGAGTCCCGTTACTGAAGTGAGGGAAACAGAGCTGCAAGCGGCCAAAACCACTGTGCCTGAGGTTGACATTGCTCAGGTAAATGTTGCCAAACCAAGCGTGACTGAAGTGAAGGTTGTTAAAGCAACAAAAGCTGAGGCAAAAGCGAGTGTAAAAGAGGCAAAAAAAACGAAGGTGGTAAAGGTCAATGCTAAGAAAGCGAAGACAGAAGCGACTTTAGTAAAACCCGCGACTGCTCAATCTACAACCGTTAAACAGGTTGCAGCTAAGCCTGTCATTGAAAAAACGGCTGTAGTTGCAGGAGGGGTTCAAGGCACAATAACGCTACTTGGTGTAGATGGGCGTGTGGTTGAGTCTAAAAATATTATCGTATCTATTGTGCCTGATTCAGTCAGCATTGCGCCCCGGGCGGTTAAAAATCACATCATTACAATGCGTAACAAGATCTATAAACCGTCACATTTAGCTGTACAGGTGGGGGATAAGGTGACTTTTGTTAATCAAGATCGGCTGAAACACAATGTGTTCTCCTCTTCTGCAAAAAATCGCTTTGATCTTGGTACGTATAAACGAGGGAAGCGTCCAGCAATTGAATTCCAAAATGCAGGCTTGGTTAAGGTTTACTGTAATTTGCACAAGCGTATGGCCACCTATATTAATGTGATGGAAACTGACCGGTCGGCGATTACAGATGTTGATGGGTTTTTCTTTGTCGGTGATTTACCGCCAGGTAAATACAAGTTAAAGGCATGGCACTTAAGGGGTACAATCCAAAAAACGTTTGTGGTGTCTCCTGCAAATACCGTGAACTTTGATTTGACGATTGATGGTTCTAATTTTGTGGCTAAAACGCGCACGGGTAAATCAGGTGCATACCCGACAGCACCTGTGAAAAAATTTAACGCAGATGATTATCATGTTGAGCAGTTAGCACCAGCGGCATCAGCTGAAGACTTTTACGAGGAATTTTAAGCATGGCAATTGATCGAAGAATACGCTTCGGATTAAGGTTGAAACTTTTTTTGTTGGTTTTAATCAGTTTTAGTGTGTTGATTTCTGTTATTGCATGGCGAGTTGGGGTTGAGTCCTCACAAGCCGCGGAAAAAAGTATTCTGAAGTCTTTGAGCCAATCAGAGGTGATTTTAGAGACCAGTTTAAATACTCGTTTTACAACCATTTTAGAAACCACGCGAGGTATTTCGATAGACCCTCGAGTAGTGCCTTTAGTGGTGGATCGGGACCAGGCTTCCTTACAAGACTTCATAGGAGAGATGACGGAAGATGCAGAGCTAGATATTATCTTCTTAACGGATCAAAACGGGGTTATTTTAGCGCGTTCAGATAAACCCAGTATGGCGGGCCGCCACCTTAAGGGAAAAAGTCAGTTGGTTGATGACCCTCTAGCAGGTAAGGAAGCCAGAGGGTTTATGGTTAGCGGTGGTGACTTGTATCAGGTGACGAGTTTACCCATTTATGACAATGTGGCGACAAGTATTATCCGTGGCATGGTTGCGGTGGCATATAAGTTATCTCCTGATATTGCCATGAGCATTAATAAGCTGACTGAAAACCAAATTGGGTTTTATGCCTTTAATAAAAGGCCAAACCAAGCGCCGAATCTCGAACGGCGCTTTATGACTGATTTTGCAGAAAAAATGGCCTTAGACAAAATCTTAAGTGACATGGCATTGCTGCCAAAATTACAGCAAAATGATACTCATAAAGTCAGCTTTTTATTGGGATAAGATCAGTATAATGCGGTACTGCATCCATTGAAGACCAATGGTGGTGGTGTTCTGGGTTTTGTGATTGCCCTTCAGTCACAAACAGAACTACTCAAACCATTCTCTGCGATTAAGCAGCAAATCTTGTTTGCCGGTTTAATTTGCTTGATTGCAGCATCTGTTATTGCCTGGTGGATTGCTGCAAGGATGGCAAAACCCATCATTCGTCTGGTCGGGGTGACAAAACAAATTCAGGAGGGGGTAGAGATTCATTCGTCGCAGCAATATGCCGTGAATGATGAGGTGGGGGTCCTATATGATGCTATTCATAAAATGGGGCGCGAGTTAAAAAATAAAGCAGATCTAGAGCAATACCTAGCGGATGTTGCGGACAATTTTGATGAAACATTAAACTTACCTTCCCATGTTGAAGAGGTGTTTACGGCAGAGCTGAAAGGTGACACTACATCGGCAATGACCAAAACAACTGCAATGAATGTGACGATGGATGAAGGGGGTAAAACGGTCCAAGTTGACTTGGCAGGACAATCAGCTTTAGTTGAAACGTCAAAAGGGCAGTTAGTTGCTGATGGCGTGTTATTTGCTGATCGCTATAAAATTATTCGCTCAATTGGTGCCGGTGCGATGGGGGAAGTGTTTGTTGCTCGAGATGAAACGTTAGATGAAATTGTTGCACTGAAAATCCTATTTGCTAAAGGGTTAGAGGTCTCTTCACAAGATTTATTTAAAGAAGAAATTCGATTGGCACGGAAAATCACCCATAGAAATATTTTACGTACATTCGATTTTGGTGCCGATGGTGAAAAAATTTATATATCCATGGAGTATGTTCATGGTCAAGACCTAAATGCACTGTTAGGCAAAATTGGCAAACTGGAAATCAAAATCGGGGTTATGCTGGCAAAACAAATTTGTTCAGCAATTGCGGCCGCGCATGGTGAAGGCATCATTCATCGAGATTTGAACCCTCGAAATATGATGGTGACCAAAATGGGGGTTTTGAAGGTGATGGACTTTGGCCTTGCCATGAAGGTTGAAGATCAACAGCAACAGCAAATGATTGTCGGAACACCTTATTATTTATCATCAGAACAAATTCGTAGAGAAACTTTGGATGCAAGAACTGATATTTATGCGATAGGCGTCATTTTATTTAAGGCATTCTCAGGGAGAACGCCTTATATGGGTAAAGATTTGGCGGATATATTAGGTATGCACTTGTCTAGCCCGATCCCTAGGTTGTCATCGGTCTTGCCTGATGCGCCCGAAATGCTGGACGACATTATTTCAAAAGCGCTGGCAAAAGATAAAATCGACCGATTCCAGTCTGTATCGGAGTTGCAAGCAGCGTTGCAACAACTCGATGTGTGATTAGAAGGTTGGCTCAACCACGGCTTTAATTGAAAATGAGCTGCTGGCACCACGGCAGGTGATGTTGTCGCCATGACGTAACCGCTCTGCTTTGTTGATGCTTTTACCGTTAAGATAAACGTTGCCTCGTTTTTCAGGGGTAATCATGTAATTTTCCCCTTGAAAACTGATGGTGGCAGATACTCTTGGCGCAAACCAACCACCAGCTTGAATGTCTGCAGTGGCACCTTTGCCAAAAATAACCCGGCCTTTGCCAAGTGCTACGGTACCTGTTGCATGTTTACTGTCTGACCAATCCAACCAGGTGATTACTTGGCCTTTTTTAGAGGCATCTTCAATTTTATGGTCACCAAGCAAGCTACTAAGCTGTGATTTATTCATCATCATTGTTTCGCTGGCATCACTAATATGGTGCTCTTGCGGAACGTGGTTTGATTTAGAGTGTTTGTTGCTGCTGGTGTCGTAAAATTTTAAGGTGTGTTTAGAAATGGCGATAATATCGCCTTCTTGCAGGTTGTGTGGCTTATTGATGCGGTTGCCGTTAACAAAAGTACCGTTAGTACTGTCAAGGTCTGTCAACATGCAAATGCTATTGTGATTAATAATTTCTGCGTGGCGGCCAGAAGCACTTAGGTTGTCTACCTGGATATCATTTTTGACATCTCGGCCTATGGTTGTGATGCCCTCATTGAGAGAAACCTCATCAATGGTCTCATCTCTAAAAAATATCTTTATGGTTGCCATGCCAACTCCTTACTGTGGATACAGTAAGTGTAGTCGTTTTATGCGTAATCGTTAGCCGCAGCAGGTAACTCAGATAGATCCGGTGCAGATTGGTCGTGCAGTATTTCTGTTAATTGAATTTCATTTTGCTGCTGATGATCTTGAAATAAAACAATATTTAGCTCATTGACCAACTTTAATCGTTTGATTTCTCGTTTGAGAGCCTGGTTTTCTTCATTAAGCTTGCTGATGATATTGATTGGCTTTTCCATACGAAATGTTCCTTTGTTTATCTGTACTAGCTATTCATAATGTAATAATAGTTGAGTATTTGTTAATGTCTAGTTGACTTTAACTTTAGTGGGTAAAATTAGATGCTGTAATGGTGTAAGTGTCAAAGCGTGATGCCAGTCACAGTCTTGGGTTGAGAAAGTTTGGATGTGTATTTTGTGTGCGCTTGATCACAGAATATTTTTATTCCAACTCGTGGTCTTACTCTCAAGCTAGGCGCCTTTCAGGGGGAAAGAGTATGTGTATACGAGTAGGTGACGACGAGTTATCTTCAGTGCGAGGGGTAATGACGATGAGACTCAGCAAGCCATGGTTGAGGATATCGAGGACATGTTCGATGGTTTAGTCGTGGACATGAGGGACATCAATACGGTGTCAGATTTATTGCAAGTGGTTGTTGAAAATGAGTTTTCAGATATTGCTTAGCTGAGTTTTGCATTTTAAACCCAATCCCCTTTAAAGGCTGCACCTCGGTGCGGCCTTTTTTTGATAAGGCTGTCAGTTTTGGTGAGGTTCAGCTAGCATCTAGTAAAATATATGCACTTATTACTGGGAGAATTTGAGTATGTTTCAACGAAGTTCATATCTGCTCATGCTTGGGTTGTTTTTACAGGTTTCTTTTTCAAATGTTCTGGCGGGGCCTACAGAGGCGTTGGCAGAAAAAGTTGTGAGTGCCATGCATAAAAAAATGAATAGGGCGGGGAATAGTGTTTTGGTCAGTGAAACTGACTTTTATGATGGTGATAGCCACCTCAGTTTACCTATTGCGTTAACCTTGAAGGATAAAGTGATTAAAGAACTTAAAAAACAAGGGTTTAATGTAATTAATCCGTCAAGTTCTGTTTCTACAGCATGGGTTGTACATTGTCGTTGGAAGCGAAAAGGCAGTGATTTGACCATTGCTTTTATTGCAAACCCTTGGAAAAACTGGAAGCGTGGCCGCTTAATCACACATGCGAAAGTGATGCCTAAGTCAACCTATACTAGCAATCTCTTTATCCCCGATATGGATGCCTTTTCAAGAACCTTGATACACCGTTTAGGGTTAAATGATGCGTTAACTCAGCCTCGCAATGTCTACTTAAGGCCTTTGCAAGTGAATGGGTCTGTGGCGGGCAAGGCATCTCATCGATACTTTAATCACTGGTTAAAGAATGCAGTGGATAAAAGTAACTTACTGCTGCCTTTGAATACGCAAAAAGTGTTGGCAAGCACCTCAATCTCTACTTTCAGAACAAGAGGGTTTAGACCTGTTGCTAAAAAAACGGTTGAAAAGCCAAAGCCTGCACCCGGTTTAATGGTGAGCTTGCTTGATTCTCAAAGTGAGTTGAAAGGGCAAGTCGAGTTAGAGAGTCAATCAGTCACGGTGAGTGTTGATTTGCTCGATGATGGTGGTAAGAAACTGTCTACGGCAAATGTGGATGTGCCATTGAATAGTCTGCCTAGTTTAATAGCGAAAGATTTGAGAGCGGCAGGTGAAATGGAGGTGAGCCAAAAAGTTGGGGTTCATGGGTTGGACGTTGATATTTCAACGACTCGTGGTGAAGGGGAGACGGAATATAAAGCGAATGAAAAAATTCAATTTTTGTTACGAGTGAACCGTACGGCTTACCTGTATTTGTTTGACCTTGATTCTAATGGTAATGCGGTTGTTCTCTATCCAAACGCGGCATCAACTGCAGCACTTAAGCCTGTGGAAGGTGGGAAAATTTTGATTTTACCTGATGATGGTTTGGATTATGAAATCATTGTTTCTGAGCCTTACGGGAAAGACATTATTTGGGTTGTGGCTTCAGATGTACCGCTTGCTATTCCAAAGGAATTAACGGGTGATTGGTCTAATTCCAAGTGGTTGAAAAATAAGGTTAAGTCTTTAGGGACTGCCACTGGTAAGGGGTACGCTGAAGCCCAAGTGCTGGTTGTTACAAGCCCGTAAAACTGTTCTGAGTGTGCTTAGGTCTCGACTTTTTCTTACCTTCTTGACGTTGAGACCGGGCAGGTTTATTGGGCATCGGGCACAATCGTCTTAGTATTATCTGTTAGGCTAATTGTTATCTCTTATCATTCCTTGATTAATGTAAGTCATCCTTATAAAATCAGGGGGTTTGAAGTCTTGCCTTTAAAAGGAAACCTGTGAAGAAGACAAAAATCATTGCGACAATGGGTCCGAGTTCTGCGGACATGGATGTATTGAGACGAATATTTGCTGCTGGGTGTAATGTAGCTCGTATCAATATGAGTCATTCTAGTCATGATGATGCTCGAGGGTTTATCACAAAAATTCGTGAATTAACGGACAAAGTGGCCATTCTGATTGATACCCGCGGTCCTGAGATTAGAACAACTGCTGTTGAATCACCCGTTCTGCTGGTTGCAGGCTCTATGGTAACCATCCGCGCAGGGGAAGGCTTTACCACGTCTGACACCATCTTGATTAATTTTGATAAGTTAGCCGAAGTGGTTGCCACAGATACTGCCATATTAATTTCTGACGGCCAAATTGAAGTACGAGTACAAAAAATAGAAGGCAATGACATCATTTGCCGAATCATGGTTGGTGGCAAGTTAACCTCGAAAAAAGGGGTTAATATCCCGGGTGTGCTGTTGCCAATTGACTTCTTAACTGAACAAGATATCCGTGATATCGAATTTGCCGTGTCAGTTGATGCGGACTTTTTAGCCGCTTCCTTTGTTAATGATGTTAATGATGTTGAAGCCATTCGTGGTGAAATAGAAAAACATGGTGGTGATGTTGCGATTATTTCAAAAATTGAAAGCCAGTACGCGGTTGAAAATTTAGATGAAATTATTGAAGCCTCTGATGCGATCATGATTGCTCGTGGTGATTTAGGCGTTGAGATTTCAGCCGAAGAAGTCCCTGTCGTACAAAAACGCATTATCGAGAAGAGTCGGGCAGCAGGTAGAAATGTGATTGTTGCAACCGAAATGCTTGAGTCAATGATCCAAAACCCAAGGCCAACTCGTGCAGAAACGTCTGATGTGGCGAATGCCATTTTTGAAGGCACAGATGCATTAATGCTATCTGGTGAAACCAGTGTGGGTGCTTACCCGGTTGAAACAGTTCAGATCATGAGCCGTATTGCGCGTATTGCTGAAGCTGAAACCTCGAAGAGGTATGCAGGCGATTTGCCTGCTGAGAATAAAATCACTGAAATTATTTGCCGCGGTGCTTGGTTAGCTTCTCGTGACTTGGATATTAGTGGTATTTTAGTGCCAACCTCTAGTGGCCGAACGGCTGTAAGAATGAGCCGATACCGGCCTGGGTCGCCTATTTTAGCCACAACACCGACAATGAAAGTTGCTCGCCGTTTGTCCCTTTGTTATGGTGTTTATGCTTTACCGACGAAACATGATGGCCGTATGGAGTTGATGGTGCGCCGTTCATGCCAGTTAATGATTGAGTCTGGTTTGTTAGAAAAAGAAGATTTAACGGTTGTGGTTTGTGGTGTTCCAGTTGGCAAAACCGGGACAACAAACTTGCTGACTGTGCAGCGTGTCTCTGATCTGGTCAGTAAACCTGGCGACGACTAGCTATTTTCACTAAGAGTTTAAGGGTTAACCCTTGAGTTCTTGATCGATCTCAAATTTTTCCTTGCTACCTTGTATTATGCTGAACTTAAGCAGGCATTTGTATGCTCTGTTTTCGATTAAGTTGGGAGGAAAATGTCATGAAAATTTTACGCACATTAGTTACCTTTATAGCATTACTTGTGATGCAAATATCTGTGGTGCAAGCGGATACCATGGTTTTGGTTCATGGGTATTTAGCCAATATGTCTTCCTGGGATAATAGTGGCGTGACAGCAACCTTGCAGCGCGAAGGGTGGCAGAGAGCAGGTGTGTATGTGCCAGGCCGACTGCTACAAATAACCGCGACCGAAAGCGCTAATCGTTACTATCTCGTTAACTTACCCTCTGAGTCACCTGTTGCTATTCAGGCAAACCATTTGAGGCCAATGTTGAAGCAGATCGCCGCTTTACACCCTGATGAAGAGATTATTTTAGTAGGGCATTCTGCTGGCGGGGTTGTCGCACGCTTAATGGTGGTTGAAAAGGTGGTGGATAACATCAAAACGCTCATCACCATTGCGGCGCCACATTTAGGGACACCTCGCGCCATACAGGCGTTGGATTATGCTGATACAAGTTTCCCATTCTCAATGGTGCAGCAGATTTTTAGCAATGATGCTTATCACTTAACTCGACGAGGCTCAGGCTTGTTTGTAGACCTTGTTGCACCTCATCCAGGAAATTTATTGTTCTGGTTGAATACAAGGGAGCACCCTGAAATCAACTACTATTCCATTATTCGTCGGGTAGGAGACCAAATGGTGCCTAACTTCAGCCAAGATATGAACAACGTTGTTGCCTTGTCTGGGCATGCGGGTTACATCATAGCTGACTTAGGGCATGCGCTACACCCTGCAGATGGGCAATATATTCTTTCTATATTAAATCAAATTGCAGGTACTCAGGTAGCCGACGTTTCTAGTTAATGGTTGCCTTGTTCTAATACATGCGCCAGGTTATCAGGAATCTCAATGATAAAGGAGGTTCCGACGCCTGGTGTGCTTTGTATTCGGATTTCTCCTTGCATGAGTTCGCAAAGTTTTTGGCTGATGCTTAACCCTAGCCCTGTTCCACCAAAACGGTTTGATATGCTGCTATCTGCTTGCTGATAGGGTTCAAAGATATGATTGATTTGTTGTTCTGTCATACCGATACCTGAGTCAGTAATGGTGAATTGCATCCGCGCTTTTTGGGGTAAATGTTTTGCAAGGAGGGTGACTGTCCCGTCTTGTGTGAATTTACAGGCGTTACTTAAATGGTTGACTAGGATTTGTTTGAGCTTGCCAAAGTCCCCGTTGATACTGGGCATGTGCTTAGGCGCACTTGCCCAAAGTTGAATGTTGCGTTTTTGGGCAACAGGGAAAACAATGGCTTTTGTGGCTTCTATCAGCATTGTGATGTCTACCGTTTCACAGTGGAAATCGATTTGTCCAGACTGGATTTTAGATTGATCTAGTGTGTTGTTGACTAAGTTGAGTAAGTCCTGGCTTGCTTGCTGAATATTGTTGATATACAGCATTTGTGCGGCATCTAGCTCTGTGTTCATCCCCAGTAATTCACCGTAGCCAATGATGGCGGTTAGTGGAGAACGCAGTTCATGGCTTACGTCGCTAATATTGGCTGCAGTTTGCTGGTATTGATTTAAATCTCGACTAAGCTGAGTACGCTCTTCTAGTAGCTGGTGCATTTTTTGGTCGAGTGTTAAGGCAATTTTTTCAAACCGAGTGTTTAATGAGTAAGCCAGCACTTTGTACAGCATATCCGCCAAGTGAGGATGCTCATTTTCTAATAGTGAAAACTGCCTGTGCGGCATGATAATGAGTGTGGTTATTTCTGTGGTAACGGCATTGAATTGAAACGGTGGGCTGTTTTGGCTAGGTAAGCAGCCAAGAGAGTCACCTGTTTTTAACGTTGCAATGCACTCCTTGGAATCTGCATGCAGTATGTTGATACTGCCGTCTTGAATGAAGGCAAAAAACGGTAAAATATCCGATGTACTGCTAATCTCGTCATCCGCTATGGCTAAGTAGCCATGCAGATACGTTGACAGTACTTGTATCTCATCGTTAGTGAATTCGTTGAATGGCTCGAGGCTGCGAGTGAGCGCTGCCAGTTTATCAGGCGGAGTTTTCCTTAGCTCAGCCAGCGGATGCTGTTGTGTTTTCATAATACCCATGATTATTAACCCAGTTGTAGCGAATCTGCATAGTCCTTAATGCAGGCTAAGTGCCAAGTTTATGTTGGTATGCTTTATTTTTATGGTCTGTGAACCAGTTAGCATTTTCCTAGCTTGACAGCAGATTAATTATTCTAAAAGCGACAGTAAATTGCAATGTCTTAAGATGCTAATGGTTGGGTTTTTACGGATTGACGGTGGGGGATTGCGATAAATCAAGCGTTTGCAGTGATGATTTTATGACGGTTGCTGAAATTTCGTCGTAGTGTGCGCGGTTAAAGGTGATCATTGCGCCGGAGAGTTCAAACCAAGTGAAGCCACTGCTCCAATTAACTGTTTGGTAGGTTCCTTGAGACCTCCTGGGCATAATGTAGCAGCCATCGGTTGTGTAAAGCAGGTTGTAAGCTTGCTCACTGTTGTGAAGGTCACTGATGTATTGCCAGCTTAAGGTCGCGCTAGTAAAACGCTCAACTTTGGTGGGGTAGGGTGTTTGGCCACCATTGTGGCTCCAATGCGTTAACTCTATTGGAAAGGGGTGAAGAGGGAGGCAGAGTTGGAAATGACAGTGATTTACTGATGCCAAAGCCCCCATTGCATTGTAGCCAAGCTTGGCATGTCCAAACTGAGCGCTGAGCTGTTCGACTAAATGAAAAATATAATGGTGCAATGTTTCTGTGAGGTATTGGGGGTGGTGCTGTTCTTTTTCTGGGATCAGTAAACAGTGAAAGTCAGTAAAAGGGTATTTGTTGTAAAACAAACTGATGTTTTTATTCAGGCACTCACCCTCCCATAACGCCTCTTTTTTTAAAAAGGGTTTGTCAAAATGAAAGCCTTGTTTGTTAAAGGGCACTTCAAGCGGGGGAGCCGCTTGGGTGGTCATTCGTTGGGGTTTGAAGGCGCGGAGGTGGTTAAAGTGTATTTGCCATTGTTTTGCGGAGCGTTGTTCAGCGAGCCCTAAATTGTCAAAACCAAGTAACGCGAGTTTTAAAAATACCATCAAATCATCATCTGCGATTTGTGGGTCAGTTCCCTGTGCCATCGCATCAAAGAGCATATCCTGAAATTGATCAAATTGGTGTTTTAGAGGCTGTTGTAGTGATTCGAATAAATTGGCAGATAAGGTGCTGTTGGCAAGGGCTAGAATATAGCTGCCTAAGTTGGGCTTATGCAGTAATTGTTGTAAGCCATCGGTGAACTGCTGTTCAAAGTGTGTTTGGCTTGAAAAGAAGATGGGTAGTTTGCTCATGATCAAGGCCGCTTTGAAAAAACAAATATAATACCAGGCTTACAGATTGACAGGCATTGAAATTTCTCTGGGATGCTATACTTAATATGTTGAAATTAAAACGAAGGAGTCAGTGATGGAAACCCCGATACATGACATTCTCGATTTGAAAGGTTTTGAAGTGTGTAGTCTTGAGCCTAGTAATAGTGTGGCTGAAGCTGTAGCGCTCTTAAACAGAAAAAATATTGGTTCTGTAATCATTCTAAAAGAAGGAAAGTTAGTTGGCTTATTTTCTGAGCGAGATGTGCTGCGCCGAGTCGTGGAACATGAGCTAAATATCCACGAGACACCGGTCTCTAAAGTGATGACGACAAAAGTGGTGGTTTTAACGCCGACGATGACAGTGGGTGAGTCGATGAAGTTAATGAGCGAAAAGCGTTGTCGGCATTTACCTGTGATGGAAGGTGAGAAAATCATAGGTATGGTTTCAACGGGTGATTTGACACACTATTTGGCTAAAAACCAAGAAAAACACATTACTGAGTTGGTGAATTATATTAGCGGTGGTTATTAAATAAATTGATCCATGGATTACTTCCATGAATATAAAGTTGTTGACGGAAATACGAGGTTATTGGTAGTATCGCCTCAATGTAAGTATTTTCTAATAAAATTATAGAGGAAGTTGTCATGAGTCATCAACTTTGTACGGAAGCAATACGTTTAATTGAGCAGGGTGCCCATCTGATAGATGTGCGGACTGCTCAAGAGCACAGTCGCGGAGCCATTCAGGGAGCGGTCAATATTCCACTTCAATCCTTACCAGGCGCGATTCAGACGTTAGATAAAGCGCAATCAGTGATCGTTTATTGTGCGAGTGGTGGTCGAAGCCGAATGGCAAAACAGTTTTTAGATCAGTTTGGATTTAATGCAGTACACGATTTAGGTTCAATAAAAAATATCGGTTTATGTCAGTAGTGTGATTCTTTAAATGCATGACCCTAGCAGGCTAGGGTCATGTGGCGGTTTACTCTTTTACTTCAGGTTTTGCGCTTTCAGGTTGGCTCATTTTGAGTTTGTGGTGAGGGCACATTTTCTTTTTGCCTTGGCCGTGATTGCATTTATGGCCAGGTCTATGTCTGCCTTTTCCTCGGTTCAAGCGGTTGCTCATACGCTCCATTCTAGACTGCATAATGGCTTTTTGATCATCGGTTAAAATGCTTAAAAATGCGGCACGTTGCAATACCACTTGTTTGGCTTTTTCAGAGACAGCAGCAGCTCTTTTTGCGGCGATGGCATCTACTTTGGCTTGGTAGTCGGCCGCTTTGGGGTCTAATGCAATGAGCTCTGACATTAAAGCAATTTGAGCCATTTTTTGTGCTTTGTTAGGACGTGAAGGGACACCTTTGATGGCCGCCATTTGAGTTTGTTGCTCAGAGGTGAGGTTTAGGTGTTGCATCATCATATGGTTATTCTGGCCGCGATGATGTCCACCCATCATGTGGCCGTTTGCGAAAACAGATGAGCTAATGAGTAGTGAGGCAAAGAGTGCAGTGATGTTTGTTAAAGTCATACAAAGTTCCTTTTTTTATCGTTGTTAGTGCTTCTAATTTAACCTTAGTGCTGGCTGATTGAAAGTGCTGTTTCGATAAAATGTTATTTAGAAATTGATTGATATCATTGAGGATTTTGGGGTGGCGTTTAGGAATGGATAAAGCAGATAACATATCGACATGATCCATTCCTAAGTATATGCGAGCGGTCACTTCCCCTTCGAGCTGTCGAACTTTTTGGCTGAGTCCTTGAATGTTCCTAGGGAGTACCAACGTGTCGTTGTCGCCATACAGTAATAATAAAGGGGGCTCGTTACCGTCGACAAAATTGACAGGTTGTGAATTGGGGTATGCGCTCACAGGGCCAAAGACAACGCGTTGGTAATCTTCATTTATCTCAAAATCATACGGTCCAGAAAGCCCAATAAACCCCTTGATGTGTTGTCTTGTATTGGCACTGAGGTAATGTTCATTGAGTGTGAGCATGCTGGCAATGTGAGCGCCAGCAGAAAAGCCCGCTAAGACAATCTGATTTGAGTCCCCTTGGTACTGCTGAATATTGTGATTAACCCATTCAGTCGCTTTGGCTGCATCTTGCATTATGTCTTTGAAATGGTGATCAGGGTAACGCCTGTAATCGGGGATCACCGTGATATAACCTAGGGCGGTGAAGAACTCGGCAACGAAGGTGTGGTTTTCTTTGTTGATGGTATTGCATGCGCCCCAGCAGCCACCATAAAAAAAGACGATCACTGGTCTGGTCTCATTTTGGTGAATATTGTCTGGAATATGAATATCTAATTGGTTAAGTGGGGCGGCGCCATAGGGAAGTGCTTCAGCGCTATGAAAGGATCCTAAGGTGGCTAACCCATTCGCGGTGTTCAGTGCCATTTTTGCACAGCTTGTGATCAACATTAAAATGCTGGCAAGGCATAAAATTTTTAAGGATGGCATTGAAACAATAACCCAACATTATGACCGCCAAAAGCAAACGATTCACTGATGGCATAATTCAGTGATTGTGACGTTTGTTGGGTGACAAAGTTCAGTGGGGCGATTGGTTTTTTTAGGTTGTGGCAGATGTGTGTGGTTTGATCTCGCAGGCTGAGTATGGAGACGACAGCTTCTATGGCGCCGCTCGCACCAAAAGAGTGGCCGATGAGCGATTTTGTACTATTGACGAGTGGACCGTGGGGGAAAATAGTTTCAATAAGCTGGCTTTCAATTCGGTCGTTAGGGCCAGTGCCTGTGCCATGGGCGTTAATATAGTCGATTTGTTCGGGGTTGACGTCAGGTTTTGCCAGAAGCTGCGTTAGCATTCTTGTGATTTGGGCGCCATTTGGGTCAAGACTCAATAAGCTATCGGCATCAAATGTTTCAGAAAAATTGACTAATTCAGCGAGTATTGGTGCACCTCGGTTTTGTGCGTGTTCTAGCGTTTCTAAAACCAAGCCAGCAGCACCGCCCTGGGCAAAGAGGAAGCCTGAGCGTTCTTCATCAAAAGGGCGGTTCGCAGAGTCAATTGGGTCGCAGTCGCGAGCGAGGGTTTTGGCAATATCAAACCCTCTAAATTCTCCACCGTCTGCATCGCTGACATATTCACAGCCACCTGTGATTGCCATATCGACCACGCCGTTGCTAATGGCTTCATAGGCATGGCCAATGGCCAGCGTGCCTGAGGCACAAGCTTGGGCTACGGTACGATTAGGGCCGTGCAATGAAAACTTAATGCCAACACTGGCAGAGACGGCATTCACCATCGCCATCGGGACGCCAAAAGGGTTAAAGCGCTTACTTAACGCATATTGCTGAAGATGTTGTGCAATATCTTCGTTATCTGGGTGAGCTTGCTGTAGACGTTTACCAGGTTCGGTAATGGTGTGGTGGGCATGGTTTTGTAATAAACTGGTGTAACCGCCTGAACCTGTGCCAATAAAAACACCAGTGCGCTCAGCATCAATACCGCAAAGCGCATGGTTGTTTTTTCGCTTGTCGAGTAACTTAGTTTCAATGTTGGCGTGTTTGATCGCTTGTTCTGCGGCAGCTGTCATGAGTAGTGTGACAGGGTCTCGCTGCATGATCTCCATGCGATTAAAGCCAAATTTGGTGAAATCAAGACTGGGTAATGGTGCCCATATTTTGGATTTGTAATCGGCGTAACGTGTCCAATGCTCAGGAATGGGGTCAACGACGGCGTGATCTTTTAAGCAGTTGTCCCAAAAAGTGTCGGTGTCTAAACCATTAGCGGCAATGACGCCCACACCGGTAATGACGACTCGCTTCATTCAGGTTGATCCGCTCGTTCTTGGATGTAATTAATGATGTCGTTGATGGTATCTAATTTAGTTGCATCTTCTTCAGGGATCTCGCCGCCAAATTCATCTTCAAGATCCATAAGTAAGGAAACAATGTCGACGGAGTCGGCTTTTAGGTCTTTGCTAATGGAGGTGTTCTCAGTGATTTCGATATCATCTTCAACTTGAAGTACCTCTGTCACAACGCGAGTGACTCGCTCAAGAATTTCTGCCCTAACTGCCTCTGTCATGCGAACGCCTTTTGTTTCTTGCTAAAATAGTAATGGTGAGTAACCCTCTTTAATAGCATAGCGTAATTCATCCGCTCTTGACGATATGAACTATGATTTTAGAGAGAATGTTAAGGTTTCTACCGACTTTTAGTGACGAAATTGGTGAGTGGTGGGTGAGATGGCGTTATGGCCTGCAAAAAATATCTTATTACCGAGCGGTCTTAGCGTTGGGTTTAGAGTGGCAGCTGAAGGAGATAGTGATGATCTCGTTCGTGTTTTTGCGGGGGTTGTGGCTGAAGGTGATTTTACCATAATAACGCAGTCTGAATTATCGCAAACCAGCGCACAAGAGTTACGGCGGGTTCAAATATTCGCTGATAGTACGTCTAAATTATATTTAGTGG
The DNA here is from genome assembly GCA_018672285.1 of Methylococcales bacterium. Classification (GTDB taxonomy): domain Bacteria; phylum Pseudomonadota; class Gammaproteobacteria; order JABHGC01; family JABHGC01; genus JABHGC01. The sequence continues at coordinate 4,817 of JABHGC010000246.1, read as the reverse complement.
CAGAAGTGGCGGGTCAAGTTGTCGGTATGGGGACGGCATCTGGTGGTAATCACTTGCGAACAGCGCATGTCGCCTCCTTGTCATTGTTTGTGGAGAAGCCATTTAGGGGGCGACGCATTGGCCAGAATTTGTTGGTTGAGTTGATGTCTTGGGCGCAAAGTATGGCATTCGAAAAGCTCACTTTGTCGGTGTATCAGAATAATTATGGTGCGATACAGCTGTATCATAAAATGGGGTTTGAAATTGAGGCACAAGTTAAAAAGGCCGTTAAGGTGTCAGAAAAAAGATATGAAGATATTTTTTCTATGGTGTATTGGTGTGATGCGTAAATCCTGTGGGGCTTTACTCATGTTTGCCGTGGTGGCAGGTTGTGATACCACGATGGATGCTGCTGATATTAAGTTAGATGTCACCGATATTGGCTTCTATGCAGCGGCATTTAACGAGTCTGGTGAATCGGTGGTGGTAGGGACGGTGAACTCAGAAGCTGCCCAAATGTATGAGTTGGCAACCGGTGAGCAAAAACACTATTGGCAGCATGCCAATATGGGAGATTCGGGTGTGGTTGCTGCTGATTTTTCCTTAGATGGTAAAGCGGTCATGACGGCCGACATTAATACCTTAGTCAAGTGGGATGCTGCCTCTGGGAAAGCATTGGGATACTGGACTTTTCCCGTAAAAGTTCGCGCTGTTGCGTTGTCTCCAAACGGCGAGCAAGCATTGATTGGGTTTGAGGATATGTCTGCACTTTACTTTGATTTAAAGCAAAGTAAGCCGCTGTTTCTTATGGAGCATGACGATATCATTACCACCGTAGACCTTTCTGATGATGGCCGATATGCCGTGACGGGGTCTGATGATGAAACGGCAAAAGTATGGGATTTGAGTAACAAAGGAGTACTGCTGCATACCTTTGCTTTTTCGAATAAAGTAAAAAGTGTTGCTTTATCTAGCCGAGGGACATATGTGATGGCCGCTTCGGCACACATGCCTGCAAAAGTTTGGAAAGTGGCCTCAGGTGAGCTGGTGACAGAGCAAGGGACGAACCGCTCAACCGTCTTATCTGCAAAATTTTCTGCTGATGAGTCGCTGTTGTTGCTAGGTTATAGCTCGAATCGGTTATTGTTGAACAATACCCAAACGGGGGCGAAATTGGGCGGGTGGTATATGGATCGAAAGAGTCGGGGAACCCCTTCAGGGGCACCTGTTCTGGCTGTTGGTTTTGCAGGGAAGAAAGCGGTCGTCGCCGCTGTAGCGAATGGTTATATTGTGCGTTTTCAATTTTAAAACGGATGTCACTAGTCAGTTTGCCCCTCGGAGGTAAACTGACTGTTAGAACATTGTTGTGCTAATTTTTTCTTAGAAATTTCAGCGTATTGTAAGCTTTTGTGAAACCTTTTAGAGAGACAGGGATGGTCACTTTCTGTTGTTTGGGATTTTGGAAGGTGACATTCAGAGTGTTGCCTTTTTTCATTAAACTTAAGAGTTCAGTAGTGAGCTCAACATAGGAGTGGCAGCCATTGGCTAGGCACCATTGAATAGGGTGGAGCGTCCCTTTGCCTTCACCGATTTTAAGTTCTACGCCTGCTGTTAGTAAGATACCAAGACGTAGCACCACAACAACCACTTCTTTACCTTTTCCTGTGGCTGCATTTGAACCTACTAACTCACCAATGGCGATGTTCAAGAGTGGTTTGTTGTCTTTTTTATAGGTTAAATTTTGGCTGATGTGACAAACTTCAGGGCTCTTCTCGTTTTGTTTTGCACATTGATAAACCCAGTCGCCATAACGGTCTCCAGATTTAGGTTTTGCGGTGGCTGAGGCACTAAAAAATAGGCCAAGGCTAAGTAACAGTAGGCTGATTTTTTTCATGTTTGGCTCCAAAAAAGGCATACAAGCTAAAGCCAGGTTAAGCTTGTATGCTGAGAAAGTTGTTGCTATTTAGCTGTTGGTGCGGTGACTACTGGCGCTGTAGGCATAGCCTGAACAGGAGCGACTGGCGCTGGCATTGCGTACGGAGCCATTGCTGGGTAATAAGGGCGTGGTGCATAACGGTTATAACCGTTATAACCGCCGTTATAATATTGGTTGCCATAGCCGTTGTATCGGCCATTTCCATTGCCTTTGCCGCTACCTTTACCTTTGACGGTGATTTTAACTTCCATATCTCCGACGGCTTCCCCTAAAATATCGCCAGCCATGTCGCTCATGGTATCTGTCATACCTTGCCAAGGGCCATTATTCCAGGAGTTGTTGTTCCAAGGTGAGTTATTGTTGCCCCAACCGTTATTCCAAGGAGAGTTTCCACCACTCCAAGGCATATTGTTGCCATTCCAAGGCATGTTATTCCCACCCCAAGGTCCGTTGTTATTACCATTGTTCCATGGGCCCCAAGCATGAGCTGATTGGGCGGCGCTCAGTGCAAGAACGGCAGTTAAGAGAGTGGTTGTTAATAATTTCATTAGGTTCTCCTTGGAATTCAGTTCCATTTTTATTGTTTATTTATATAGGACTACAAGATTTTCTCTGTCAAGTGTTAAAGAATTTTGAGCCATTCCTGGATTGTATACTAATGATTGTGAGGAAGTCAGCTTAAAAGGATAAATACTATTTAAGTAAGGGGTTTGCTCTTCTGACTGCTCTAACCAGAAGACATAATCACCTGGTTTTTCTGGGCTTAAGAACTTCACTTTAGACTTGTGTTTGTCCGAGTATTGACCTGTTTTTGTGTCTGCAAGGGTCACTTGCTGTACGTGAGTTAACTGATTTTCTTTATTCATTTTGCCAATATAGACTTTGCTTTGCATAATTTGCTCAGGTTTTAGTTGAATCAAAACCGACAGGTATTTCTCTGATAATTTAGGGGTGTAATCATTTTTTAAATCAATGCTATGCGACAACTTCGCTTGTTGGTTAGACATTAGTCGGAACTCAAAGTGGCCATTTTCATTAGGGGATGCAAAGCGTAATATCCCTTTATTTTTAGGCAGTGCCTGCCAGCTAATCAGCTTATCAGTTAGAGTGTTGTATAGTCCTACCCAGTGTCTATGTAGGATTGCTTTTGGGTGCTGATAGTTGACAGAAATTAAGCTGCTGTGGTTCTCCTGCGTGACGTTCAGTGCATAATTTTGCTGTTGATGTTCTGAAATGGTGATGTCTATGCCTAAATGTCGCTTGGTTTGGTTCGGGTTCGTTACTAGGTACGCTTGGTATTGACCTTCTATAACGGGAGCTGGAATGCTTAAGGCCACGGTATCTGCAAGTTGTGGCGCGAGATAGTGAATGGTATGAATCTTTTTATTTTTGATGATTTCAATCCACATCATGTCGCCATTCGGCTTCAAGTTACGAATAGTGGCGAGCATGGCCTCGCTAGGGGTGTACCTACCTTTATTGAGCGCAAGAACAGCGTTGGCTTTGAATGCGGATACGGTTAAAGGCAGCTCGCCAATTTTACGAAATTTTTCTTCAGGGTTATAAATCGTGATTAAGTACTTCCCTGGCTTTGAGGGAGCATCAAACTGTAATGGGGATTTTGCTGAAGACCAGCGTTGTTTATCATCAGAGTCTTTTTGACCTAAAGCGTGTACAGAAACCCACAAATGTTGTTGGCTTTGTTGGTTTGCACTTAAGGTGATTTTTTCACCTTGGTCGACTTCTGTTTGGTCTAGTTGAAAGGCGCTGATGGTGCTGTTTGGAATGGTGATGCTGGCTTGATCAACGATAAAATTAGCATCTCGGTCGATTAGAGCCAAAGTATACTGTCCTGCAATTGAAGGTGCATAGAGTTGAATTTGTTCTTGTGAAGCCTTTTTCCAGCTAATGCGGTTGTCTTTATTCGGGGTTGATGTCTTGCTGTGTAACCCTATCCATAGGTCTCCAAAAGTAATGTGCTTAGGGACGGAAATGGTTGCATTAATCAGGTCGCCACCTTTGATGGTATGGCTATTTAAACTAATGGCTGGATATTGTCTGGGTGAAAATGTTTTAAATGGTAGCGTTTCTAATACTTTGTGTGCTTGATTGCTGAGTTGCAAGCGGTATTGCCCACTGTGTTTCGGGGATGAGAACTGAATGGGCGTCTCATCAGTGATAGACCAAGATTGTATCGCGTGTTGGCCAGACATTAAGGTGGCCGTGAGAGGGAGTTGAAACTGCTGCTGTAAGTCGATTTTAATGTTGAGCTGGCTGTGGGTTAATACACTGGTTGAGGGCATCGACAGTACAGGTCTGATGTCTGCTGAGGTAATGGTAAACGCCCGTTTGGCAATAATACGGTTGCTTTCTGTTATTCGAAACTCGTAATGACCTGGAATTTGAGGGCTTGTAAAATCGAGGGTGCTTTCATCCACGAGTAGGTGTTCTGCAACATGAAAATCTTGGTCTACATGATAAAGCTCGAGTTGCGCGTCGGGGTGGTCTAATTGTGTTAGATCAATACTCAGTTGTATCTGTTCACCTGCTGTATATTGTTGCTTGTTTAAATACAGTGTTGAGCTTGAGGAAAAATAAGGAACATTAGGGATAATGCAGCCAGCAATGATGCTTGCCAAAGTAATGGCTTGGAGTTTGTGTTTGAGCATTGAGGCGCGTCCTGTTGTTATTTTTATTGGGTGCGAGTGTCATGACGGATGTTTGGTTGAATAATATCACACTTTAAAAAGTGGTTGTAGGTTAAGCCTTGTCCAATGAGGAATGAGTCTGAAGCGATGAGTTATTTCCAGTGAGAAGTGAGCCTAAAGAAATGGAGTGATAAGCGAAAAAACGTTCATGATTAAGGAATGAATACAATCATGAAACTCGAAGAATTACAGTC